>CALCIA010000027.1 GCA_937907435.1 uncultured Actinomycetes bacterium | reverse complement strand
CCCTCTCGCCACGGCCACAGCCTGCCCGGGCCGTGGCGAGAGGGGCGCGTCCCCACCCGGGCGACAGCTTGCGGGGCCACGAACCCCCGATGTTGATGGGCCGAAAACTAGACATATAGGCGAGTTTTCGGCCCATCAACCTCGGGGCCTGGCCTGGGGGATGACGGCCTGGGTTACTGGCGGCCGGGTTTGGCGCGGTTTGCCGCGATCAGGCAGGTGATCTCGAAGAGGAGGTTTGCCGCGTTCAGCTGGGTCAGCCCGCTCGGGTCCAGCGACGGGGCGACCTCGCAGACGTCGCCGCCTACCGCGTTGATGCCGTTCAGGGAGCGCAGGATCACCTGGGAGTCGCGCATCGAGAGGCCGCCGGGCTCGCGGGCGGGAGTCCCCGGCGCCTCGGTCGGATCGAGGCCGTCGATGTCGTAGGTGATGTAGACGGGACCGTCGCCGATCGTCTCGAGGATCCGCTCGATCGCCTTCGCCCGTCCCATCTCCTCGTAGTCGTCGTAGGTGATCGCGGTGAAGCCCGCGTCGATCCCCCACTGCACGTCGCCGTCGCCGAAGCGGGTGCCGCGCAGTCCGAGCTGGACGACTCGCCTGGGATCGATCAGCTCCTCCTCCGTCGCCCGGCGGGCAAGGCTGGCGTGGTTGTCCTTCGTGCCGAAGAAGACGTCCTGGACGTCGGCATGGGAATCGAACTGCACCAGGCCGAGCGGCTCGTCCCCGCGCAGGCCGCGCAGGACCGGGAGGGTGGTCGAGTGGTCCCCGCCGACGGCGATCGGCCAGATGCCGCGGCCGCGCAGGTCGGCGACGTGGTCCTCGACCAGCTTCAGCGAACCCGCGTAGTCGAGGACGTTCACCGGCACGTCGCCGATGTCGGCGACGTTGGCGAGATCGAAGGGACTGACCTCGGTGCGGGGGTTGACCCGCCGGATGGCCCGCGATGCCTCGCGCACCGCCGCCGGGCCCTGGCGCGTCCCGCCGCGATAGGTCGCGGCATCGAGGCCGACCCCGAAGATGCCGATCTCGACCTCGTCGAGGTCGTCGACCCTGGGCAGGCGCATGAACGTCGCCACGTCGGCGTCCCGCGGGATGACGGACGAGTCTTTGGGCTGGAAAGAAGTGGGCATCGCTTAGACCTCCTCGGCCTGGGTCAGCAGGTCGGCCGGATCGCCGCCGAGGCGTTCGAGGACCGGACCGACCGTCGAGACGATGTGGGATTCCATGGTCCGGGCGGCGAGGTCGGCGTCCCCCGAGCGCATCGCCTCGAGCAGCGGCAGGTGCTCGGTCGCGACGTCCTCGAGGTTTTCGTAGAGCGCGTCGTCCATGCCGAGGGCGACCTGGATCGGCCCGGCGAGCGAGCGGAAGGTCATGACGATGTACTGGTTGTCGGAGGCCTCGCAGATCTGCTCGTGGATCTTGAGCTCGAGGTCCACGGTTTTCGCCACGTCACCGCGGCGCGAGGCTTTCTCGAGGGCCTCGATCGTCTTCTGGATCGGCTCGAGCGGGGCTTTGTTGCGGACGGCGAGCCGGACGGCGGTGCTCTCGATCGCGATGCGGGTGTTGTAGATGTCGACGAAGTCCTTGCCGTTGACTTCGCGGACGAAGTTCCCGCGCCGCGGTTTCTCGACCGTCAGGCCCTCCTGGCTGAGGCGCTGCATCGCCTCGCGCACCGGGGCGCGACTGATCTCCATCTCCGCCGCGATCCGGCTCTCGACCAGGCGCTCGCCGGGCTTGAACTCGCCCGCGAGGATGGACTGCCGAATCGACCCATAGGCGAGCTCGACCAGGGAATCGGCGCTGAGTGGCCGGAGGTGGCTACGCGCCGAGCTTGCCATCGTCTGCCGCCAGTATACGACCGGGTTGAGTTGCTTTAACCGCGCAAGACACTTATCAGGACCGCCGTTCCTCTCGATGACTATCGTCTACTGTCGACAATTGTAGTATGACTGGCAAGGTCGTGTAGACGCGAGAGGAGAGTGGGATGCCCCTGATCGAGGTGAAGGCATTTGAGCAGCGCTTCGAGGATGCCGAGAAGGCCGCCGCGCTGATCGAGCGGTTGACCGAGGCGATGGTCGAGGTCTACGGCGAGGCCGCGCGCGAGGAGACCTGGGTCATCCTCGACGGCGTCTCGCGCAAGAACTGGGGGTTCGGCGGGAAGGTGCGCACCTGATGGCCCCGGCCTCGGTCGAGGCGGACGCCCTGGCGGCCTACTCACCGGAGGAGATCGAGCTCGTCCGGTTCGTGCAGGACGTCGTGGCGACCCCGAGCCTCACCGGCGAGGAGGCTGAGGTGGCCCGGATGCTGGCCGACCGACTCGACCGGCTCGGGTACCGGGACATCGAGGTCGACGAGCACGGCAACGTCGTCGCCCGCCTCGGCGAAGGTCCCGACCGCCTGATGTTCAACGGACACCTCGACCACGTCCCGCCGGCCGGGATGGAGGATCCGTACGACTCCCGCCTGATCGAGGTGCCCGGCCCCGCGGGCCCGACCCTGGCGATCCGCGGGCGCGGCACCTGCGACATGAAGGCCAACGTGATGGCGGGTGCCTTCGCGGCGGCCTTCCTCGACCCCGGGCGCCTCACCGACGGGACCTTCGTCTTCACCGCCGACGTGCAGGAGGAGACGGACTCCCCGGTCGGCGTGCCGACCCTCCTCGAGCGCGGCATCCGGGCCGAATACGGGATCAGCTCGGAGTCGACCCAGCTGGGCGTCTACCTCGGTCACCGGGGGAAGATCCAGGTCGACGTCCGGGTCGCCGGGCGCTCGAGCCACGCCTCGACCCCCGGCGACGGCCTCAACGCCGTGTTCCGCGCGGTGCCGTTCCTGCAGGCGTTCGAGGCGATGCCGGACGGGCTGCCCGCCGACGAGCTCTTCGGCCCGGCGACGCTCACCGTGACCGGGATCTCCAGCGAGCCGACCGGCGACGTCGCCGTCGTGCCCAGCGCCTGCACGATCCGGCTCGATCGCCGCTATGTCCCCGGCGAGACGCCCGAGGGCTGCCTCGCGGAGATCTCCCGGACGGTCGAGCGGGTCGCGGCGGAGACCGGCTTCGAGGCGACGACGAACCTCGTCAACATCTACCCGCTGATGTCGATCGAGTCGGACCACGAGCTGGTCCGCAAGGGGATCGCCGCGGTCGCGAGCGTGACCGGCGAGACGCCGCGCGTCGGCACCTGGCGCTTCGGCGTCAACGCGACCTTCATGTCGGCGGCGGGCATCCCGACGATCGGCATCGGGCCCGGCAACGAGGACTTCGCCCACACGCGCGACGAGCACGTGCCGGTCGACGAACTGGTGCGCGCGAGTCGGATCTACGCGCGGCTGATCGAGGACCTGTGCGGCGGAGAGGCGGCGCGATGAGCATCGGGAGCAGCCCGCTCAGACCGAGCGCCGGCATCGACCGCGTCGCCCTCGGCGCCGAGGTCGCCGCGCGGCGGGACCGTCTCGCCAAGCGCATGGACGAGGTCGGGATCGAGGCCGTGGTCCTCGCCAGCGAGGCAAACGACTTCTACCTGACCGGATACGAGACGACCTTCTTCGGCAACAAGTCGAAGCCGCTGGCGGTCGTGTTCGCGCCGCCGGCCCGTCCCGTCGTCATCTGTCACGTCGGCGAGGAGCCGAGCGTCCGGCTCGACGCCTTCGACGTCGACGTGGAGCCCTACACCGGTCCCGATCGCCTCGAGGTCGACGGGCACCTGCAGCTCGGGTACCAGGTGCCGGCCGCCGAGGCGGTCGTCGCCTGCCTGAAGCGCGCCGGGGTCAAGGCGGTCGGGATGGAGCTGAGCTGGCACTTCATGCCCGGCTTCACCCCGCTCGCGCTCGACACCGTGCGCGCCGGCGTCGGCGCGGTCCGTGACGCGTCGGGGATCCTCTGGGACCTCCGCCGGGTGAAGAGCGCCTGGGAGGTCGAGCAGATGTCCCGCGCCGCCGACGCCGCCGATGCCGCCCACCAGGCGTTCGCCGAGCTCGCCCAGGTCGGCATGACCGAGCGCGAGCTGAACCGGTTGATCCACCATGCCTCCTATGAGGCCGGCGCCGAGAAGATCGGCTACTCGGGGATCATCGCCGGGCTCGACCGGGCGCCCCTGGGCGGGCCGACCGACCGGGAGTGGGAGCGCGGCCAACTTCTCTTCGTCGACATCTGCCTGCAGCTGGGAGGCGGCTACTTCGCCGACTTCAACCGCATCTACGCCGGCGCCGAGCCCACCGAGCCGCAACGGCGCGCCTACCAAGGCGTGGTCGACGGACTGGGCCGCGCGCGCGAGGTGGTGCGCGCCGGCGTGACGGTCGCCGAGGTCGCCGACGCGATCCTCGGCGACGGCGACACGATCTACTCCCGGGTCGGGCACGGGCTGGGGCTCGAGATGCCTGAGCCGCCGTCGCTCTCGCCCCTCGACGGGACGGTGCTGCGGGCGGGCGAGGTCCTCTGCCTCGAGCCGAACCTGGAGGTCCCCGGGGTCGGCTCGTTCGTCAGCGAGGAAGAGGTGCTGGTCCGCGAGGGCGGGTTCGACCTGCTCTCGCCGCCGTTTCCGCGCGAGCTCAAAGTGATCGGGTAAGCCGCTCCGCGGGAGGCGAAGGGGATGGCCGCGACCGACCAGGCGAGCCGCGGGGCCGGCCCCGACCTGTCGTCGCCGAGGGGGGCGGCGACGCGAAGCGCCTACCTCCTCGCCTTCGGCTCGATGGTGACCCTGCAGGGCGGCAACGCCCTCGCGCTGGTCCTGATCCACCATCTCGGCGTCCCGGCGTCGATCTCGCTCCGCCTCGCCTTCGGCAGCGTCTTCCTGGTGCTCCTCCTGCGGCCGCGATTCCGCCTCGGGCGCCCGGAGGTGCGGCTCGTGCTCGTCTTCGGCGTCGTCGTCGCCGCGATGGGCGGGCTGATCTACGAGGCGATCGACCGGCTGCCCCTCGGCGTGGCGGTGACGATCTCGCTACTGGGGCCGCTCACCGTCGCCGCCCTCGGCTCCCGGCGTCGCCTCGATCTCGCCTGGCCTCTGCTTGCGCTCGTCGGGGTCGCCCTGATGGCGGAGGCGGGGGGTGGCGTCGGTCCCTCGATCGACCCGCTCGGCCTCGTCTTCGCCGCCGGCAACGCCGTCGCCTGGGGCGCCTACATCGTCATCGCCGCGCGCTCCGGCCGCCATTTCGACGGCGTGCACGGGCTGGCCCTGGCCTGCGTCGCCGCCGCGGTGCTCTGGCTTCCGGTCGGCGTGGCCTCGGGTGGGTTCGGCAGCCTGACGATCCCGATCCTCCTGCTCGCGGTCCTGACCGGGATCGTCGCCACCTGCCTGCCCTACACGATGGAGAACCTGGCGCTGCGGCGGATGCCCCAGCGGGTCTTCGGCACCCTGATGAGCTTCGAGCCCGCGATCGCGACCGCGGTCGGGCTCTTCCTCGGCCAGCAGCCCGGGCCGCTAGCCTTGGTCGGCATCGCCCTGGTGATCGTCGCCAGCTTCGGCGCCTCGCTGCCCGCGGCGCCGAGCCCGGTCTCCGCGCCCTGAGGCGGTGACCCGCTGCGCTCAGGCCAGTGCGGCCGCGACGCTGTCGAGATTGATCACGAACAGCTTCTCCTCGGTCATCTCGCGCACCGCCCGCGATGGCCCCTCCTTGGTGTTGCCCGAGGCCTTGAAGCCGCCGTACGGCATCGCGTCGGCCCGGTAGGAGGGGGACTCGTTGACGAGCACGCCGGCGAAGTCGAGCCGGGCGGAGACGTCCATCGCCAGGTCGAGCCGGTTGGTGAAGACGGCGGCCTGCAGGCCGTACTCGGTCGCGTTCGCGCGCCGGACGGCGTCTTCGACCGAGGTGAACCGGTTGATCGAGACGACCGGCCCGAACACCTCCTCCTTCTCGACCCTCGCCTCCGGGCCGGCACCGGTGAGGACGACCGGGGCGATCAGGTTGCCGTCGAGGTGGCCGCCGGTCAGCTGCGCGGCGCCGCGTCGGCGGGCGTCGGCGACGATCGCGAGGACCCGGTCACGGGCCTGCCCGTCGATCAACGGGCCGACCTCGACCGCCGGATCGAGCGGATCGCCGCAGCGCAGGGCCTCGGCGCGGGCGACGATCGCGCGGGTGAGTCGGTCGCCGATCGCGGCCGCGACGTAGATCCGCTGGACGGAGATGCACGCCTGCCCGGCGAAGCCGAAGGCGCCGCGCGCCAGCTTGTCGGCGACGAGCTCGACGTCGACCTCCTCGGTGACGATGACCGGGGTGGCGTTGCCGAGCTCGAGCGCGACGCGCTTGCGCGGTGCCTGGTCCTGGAGGGCGGCGCCGACCTGGGCCGAACCGGTGAAGGTGATCAGCTTGACCCGCGGATCACGGCAGAGCGCGGCGCCGATCTCCGCCGGATCCCCGACCAGCGCCCGCAGACGGTCGGGCGGCAGTCCGGCGGCGCCGAACATCGCCACCAGCCGCCGGGCGGAGAGCGGCGTCTTCTCGGCGGGCTTCAGGATCACCGGACAGCCGGCGGCGACCGCGGGCGCGACCTTGTGCATGACCAGGTTGAGCGGGAAGTTGAACGGGGTGATCGCGCCGACCACGCCGACCGGGACCCGGCGGGTGAACGCGAGGCGCCCGCCACCTTGGCCGGTGCCGTCCAGCGGGATCAGCTCGCCCGCGAGGCGCCCGGCCTCGGCGCCGGCGAGGCGCGCCGTGGTCGCCGCCCGCTCGACCTCTTCGCGGCCGCCGGCGAGCGGCTTGCCTGCCTCCAGCGCCAGCAGCTCGGCGAGCCCCTCCTTCCCGGCCTCCAGGCGCTCCGCCACGCCCTCGAGGATCTCGACCCGTCGGTGGGCCGGCAGCTCGGTGTCCAGGGCCCGGTGGGCACGGTCGATCGCGGCGGCGATCTCGCCCGCCCCGACGGCCGGGAGCGACTCGATCAGCTCGCCGGAATAGGGCGAGCGGACCTCGACCCGCGAGGCCTCATGCGGGTCGCGCATCGGCGGCCTCCTCGCTGAAGATCTTGCCGGGGTTCATCACCCCATGGGGGTCGAAGGTCGCCTTGATCGACCGCATCAGCTCGATCTGGTCGCCGTGCTCGCGCTCGAGGGCCCCGATCTTGCCGAGGCCGATCCCGTGCTCGCCGCTGCAGGTCCCGCCGTGGGCGAGGGCATGATCGACCAGCTCCGTCGTCAGGCGGGCGACGCGTCCCATCTCCTCGGCGTCGTCGGGATCGACCAGCAGCCCGACGTGGACGTTCCCGTCGGCGGCGTGGGCGCTGATCCCGCCAGTGAGGCCGAGCCCCTCGATCGCCGCCCGCGAGCCGGCCAGGACGCCCTCCAGCTCCTCCAGTGGAACGCAGACGTCGGTGGAGAGCGAGGACTTGCCCGGCGCCATCGCCTTCTCGGCGAAAAAGATCTCGTGCCGGGCCCGCCAGAGTTGGGCCCGACGGGTCGGGTCGCGCTCGTAGGCCATGGTGGTCGCGCCCGCTTCCCCGACGATGGCCGTAACTTCCGCGAGCTCGTCCTCGACCCCTGCGGCGGAGCCGGCCACCTCGACGAAGAGCAGCGCCCCGGGAGGGAACCCGGTCTCGGCGTAGGCGTTCAGCGCCGCGACCTCCCACTCGTCGAGCAGCTCCACCCGCAGCGCCTCGAGGCCGGCGGCGACGATCTGGCAGCTCGCGCGGCAGGCGGCGGCGACGTCCGGAAAGGTCGCGCGGACGACGGCCTGGGCCTCGGGGATCCCCCGGACGCGCAGGGTCAGCTCGGTGATCACGCCCAGCGTCCCCTCCGAGCCGACGAGCAGGCCGGTCGTGTCGTAGCCGGCCGAGGTCTTGGCGGCGCGGCTCCCGGTCCTGATCACCTGCCCCCCGGGCAGCACGGCCTCCAGCGCGAGCACCTGTTGGCGCATCTTCCCGTAGCGCGCGGTCATCGTCCCGGCCGCGTCGGTGGCCGCCATCCCGCCCAGCGACGCGTCGGCGCCCGGGTCGACGGGGAAGAACAGCCCATGTCGGCCGAGGCGGCGCTCGAGCGCGAGGCGGGTCACGCCCGCGCCGGCGGTGACGGTCAGCTCGGCGGGCCGGATCGCCGCGATCCGATCGAGGCCGCGCAGGTCGAGGGAGATGCCGCCCGCGACCGGGATCACGTGCCCCTCGAGGCTCGATCCGGCGCCGAAGGGAATCACCGGGATCCGGTGCTGGTCGGCGAAGGCGAGGACCCTGCGCACGTCCTCGGTAGTGGAGGCGAAGGCGACGACGTCCGGTCGGTGGGGACGATGGAAGGTGAGGTCCTCGGAGTGGAGCGTCAGGTCCGACTCGCCGGTCGACACCCTTCCGCCCTCGAGCAGCGCGCCAAGCTCGGCGGCGATCCGCGCGGCCTCCATCAGCCGAGGAGCTCCGGGGTCAGCTCGATCAGCGCCGGGCGGGAGGGAGCGGCGCAGCGGCCGAGGGTGGAGACGACCTCCTCCAGGCTCCGCGGGCGGAAGCTCGACCAGCCGAACCCCGCCGCGAGCGCCCCGTAGTCCTTCGCCCCGGCGTCGGTCCCGACGTGGGGTATGCCGAGTGCGTCCATCTCGTCGCGCATCTCCTCGTAGCCGTCGTTGTTCCAGAGCAGCATCACGACCGGCAGGCCGAGCGATGCCGCCGCGGCCATCTCGCCGATCGAGAAGAGGAGCCCGCCGTCGCCGATGACGCAGAAGGCGGTGGCGCCGGGGCGACCGACTGCCCCGCCGATCGCCAGGGGCAGGGCCGGGCCGAGCGTGCCGAGGCCGGCCGGGACCATCCATGACCTCGGGTGCCGCCCGGGCCAGGCGTTCTGGCCGATGTAGGCGAGCTGGGTGGAGTCGCAGGCGACGACCGCGTCCTCCGGGAGGGCGGAGCCGATCGCGTCGACCAACGGCATGAGCGGCTGTGCGCGCGGCCACCAGCGGACCGCCTCGCGGATCGCGGTCGCCGCAGCGACGCCGTCGGCGCGGGGGGTCGCGGCCAGTCGACCCAGGGCCTGGTCGAGGCGCTCCAGCGTCGTCGACGCGTCGCCGCGCATCGCGATGGAAGCGGGGAACGGGAGCTCCAGCTGCGACGCGTCCAGGTCGATCCGGATCAGCTCGCCCCGGGGCTCGAGCTTGACCTCCGAGTAGTAGGAGTCGACCGGCGAGAACTCGGTGCCGACCGCGAGCAGGACGTCCGCCTCGGCGAGCGCCTCGATCGCGGCGGTGGCCGGAAGCGTGGTGCCGAGGCTGAGCGGGTGCTCGTCGGGGACGGCGCCCTTGGCGTTCAGGGAGGCGGCGACCGGGGCCCCGATGCGCTCCGCCAGTCGTCGCACCTGCGGCCCGGCGTCGATCGCGCCGCCGCCGATCAGGATCTTCGGGCGGGCGGCCGACGCGAGCCGCGCCGCCGCCTCCTCGACGACGGCCTCGTCGGGACGGGGTCGTTCCCCTTCCGGGGGCCGGAAGGAGAGCGGCGGAGCCGGGCGCGAGAGGAGGTCGACCGGCAGCTCGATGTGGACGGGGCGGGGGCGTTCGAAGGAGAAGCGGCGGTAGGCGCGGGCGAGCACGTCCGGCAGGCGCTCGGCGTCGTCGACGTGCTCGCTGAACGCGGTCAGGCTCGCCATCGTCGCCCGCTGGTCCGGCAGCTCGTGCAGCGATCCCCAGCGCCGCGCGAGTTCGGCGTCCGGGACGACGGTCGAGATGATCAGCAAGGGGATCGAGTCGTGGTAGGCCTGCGCGATCGCGGTCGCCGCGTTGGTGACGCCGGGGCCGGAGATGAGGAGCGCGACGCCGACCCGCCCGGTCGTGCGGGCGTAACCGTCGGCGGCGAAGACGGCCCCCTGCTCGCTGCGGTTCAGGACGTGGCGTACGCCCCGCGGGCGAAGGCCGCGGAACAGCTCCAGCGTGTGCACGCCCGGGATGCCGAAGCAGACCTCCGTCCGGGCTTCCGCGAGGAGCCTGATCAGCGCTTCACCGACGGTCTCTCGTTCGTCTTTCATCACCCGTTCCCCTCGTCCCAAATTGCCGACTGTCGACAATAATGTACCCTCTCCGGGGAGGAGTTTGATGGCGATGGAAGAGACTGGATGGCCGTGATCGAGCTGATCGAGGAGATGGGTGGCAAGAAGCTCGCGTTCGGATACGACGCCGCGACCGGATTGCGGTGCGTCGTGGCGATCCACTCGACCCGGTCGGGTCCCGCCGCCGGCGGCGTGCGGTTCAAGCCGTACTCCTCCGAGGAGGATGCGGCGGCCGACGCGATGCGGCTGGCGCGGGCGATGACCCTGAAGTACGCGGCCGCCGGGATGCGAATGGGGGGCGGCAAGGCCGTGATCATCGGCGACCCGCGGACCGAAAAGTCGCCCGAGCTGCTGCGGGCCTTCGGCCGCTTCGTCGAGGAGATGGCGGGCGAATACAGCGTCGCCGAGGACGTCGGCACGGACGGCGCGGACATGGAAGAGATCGCCCGCGAGACCGAGTGGCTCGTCTCGCTGCCGACCGACGCCGGCGGCGCGGGAGACGTCTCGATCACACCGCGGAAGGCGTCCTCGGCGCGATCCGGGCCTGCGCCCAGCACGCCTGGGGAGGACCCGAGCTCGCCGGTCGGACCGTCGCAGTCCAGGGCCTCGGCCAGGTCGGGATGAAACTGGCGAGGCTGCTGCACGGAGCGGGCGCGGACCTCCTCGTCGCCGACCTCGACCCGGGGAGGGTGCGGTCGGCCGAGGCGGAGTTCGGGGCCCGGGGCGTCGAGGCGGCCGCGGTCGCCACGGTGCCCGCCGACGTCTTCGCGCCGTGCGCCCTCGGCGATGCCGTGACCGCGGCGAACGTCGACCGGATCGCGGCGGCGGTCGTCGCCGGGGCCGCGAACAACGTCTTCGCGAGCAACGAGGTGGCCGAGCGGCTCGAGGAGCGGGGCATCATCTACGCCGTCGACTTCATCGCCAACGCGGGCGGGATCGTCTACGACGACCAGTACCGGGCCCGGCCGAAGGTGCGTCCCTTCGACGAGGCGAGGGCGCGGACCTACGTCGACGGGATCTTCGACCGGACGCTGCGCACCTTCGCCTTGGCCGACGAGTTCGACCTGCCGCTCTGGCGGGCCGGGCTGCGGCTCGCGGAAGAGAACCTCGACCGGACGCCCGCCTGACCATGCCCGACCGCGCGACGTTCCGACTGAAGACCGGCCTTGCCGAGATGCTGAAA
>CALCIA010000026.1 GCA_937907435.1 uncultured Actinomycetes bacterium | reverse complement strand
CCGGGCCGTGGCGAGAGGGGCGCGTCCCCTACCCGGGCGACAGCTTGCGGGGCCCCGTCCCTTCCGGGCGCCGGCCTGCGGGGCCTGAACCCTTCCGGGCACCGGCCTGCGGCGCTCCGTCCCTCCCGGGCGTCAGCTCGCGGGCCCCCGTCCCTCAACCACCTAACTGTCGAACCCCAGCCCCAGGCGGTCGAGCATCCCTAGCCAGAGGCCGCGCCGGCCGTCGCGCTGGTCGGCGGCGGCGAGGCGGTTGCGGGTCAGTTGGATGACGGCGGTGCGGAGGGGCTCGGGGGGGAAGGGGATCGGCTTGCGGCGGACGTAGCGACTTCGGGTCGCGTCCGTGTCGCGGGCGTCGACGAGGTCGAGGGCGACTCGGGCGCCGAAGCGGGTGGAGACGACGCCGAGTCCGGTGTAGCCCGCGGCGTAGGCGACGCGGCCGTCGAGCGCGGTGCCGAAGAAGACCGAGAAGCGGCTGCAGGTGTCGATGGCGCCGCCCCAGCGGTGGGTGAAGCGGATGCCCTCGAGCTGCGGGAAGGTGACGCGGAAGTTCTGCACCAGGCGACCGAAGGTGGCGTCGTGGTCGTCCAGCGCGGGCCCGACCGGGCCGCCGCGGCGGTAGACGGCGTCGAAGCCGCCCCAGAGGATCCGGTCGTCGGCGGAGAGGCGGTAGTAGTGGAACCGGTTGCCGCCGTCGCCGATCCCCTGGCGTCGCGCCCAGCCGAGCGAGCGCCGCTGCGCCGAGGTGAGCGGCTCGGTCATCAGCGCGTAGTCGTAGACCGGCGCGACGTAGCGGCGGATCGCGCGCAGCGGGGACGGATAGGCGCTGGTGCCGACGACGACGCGCCGCGCCCGCACCGTCCCGCCGTCCGTCCGGACCGCGACCGCGCCGTCCGCGCGTCCGCTCCGCGCGGTTCCGCGCGTGCGGGTCGTCGCCCGCCCGCCGCGTCCCCCGGCCGCCCGGGGCGCCTGTGGCGACTTTCCGTCGCTATGCGACGGCTTCTCTCCACGCCCGCCGCCGGCCGCCCCCGACCCGGCCCGCGCCGGCGCGTCCTCGATCGAGCGCACCGGCGTCCGCTCATATATATGGACGCCGGCGCGCCGGGCCGCCTCGAAGAGGCCGATCGCGAGCTTCGCCGGGTCGAGCACGCCGCCCGCGTCCTTCACCCAGGCGCCGCCGCGGTAGATCGGCGAGTCGACCTCGGCCCGCATCGCGGCGGCGTCGGGGAAGACCTCGACGTCGTAGCCGAAGCGCCCGTAGAGCTCGGCGGTCTCGGCGGGCCAGTCGTCCTGATAGGCGGCGACGCTCGGCGTCAGCTCGCCGGTCAGCTCCAGGTCACAGTCGATCCCGTGCCGCTCGAGGTCGGCCACCATCCCGGCGAGGTTCTCCCGCCCGAGGCGCTCCAGCAGCCCGATCTCCTCCCCGAAGCGGGCGAGTCCGTTCTCCAGCCCGTGGGTGAGCGAGCCGATCGCGAAGCCGCCGTTGCGGCCGCTGGCGCCGAAGCCGATCGTCTCCGCCTCGAGCAGGACGACCTCGCGGCCGGGGTCGTCGGCCTTCGCGTGGAGCGCCGCCCAGAGCCCGGTGAAGCCGCCGCCGACGATGCAGAGGTCCGCCTCGACCGCGCCGCGCAGGGGAGGGGACGGCTCGCGCGCCGGCAGCTCCGCGAGCCAGTAGGGCCGCACCTCCGCGTCCGCGTAAGCCGCCCGCTCGTCGGCGGTGACCGGCGTGAGAGGCCAGGGCGCGGGCATGACCTCTTATATCGCCGCGCCGACCCCGACGGGCTGGAGCCGCGCGGCCGCCACGGCGGACGGCCCGAAGCCACCCGGTCGCCACGGCGGACGGCGCCTGCGCGCTGCTCCTCCCGCTCAGGCGGCGCGCGGCGTGATGCGCAGCCGCGTCAGCGCCGCGACCAGGGTGACCGCCGCGGCGGTGGCGAGGGGCAGGGCGGGCGTGACCCGCAGCAGCAGGGCGCCGGCGGCGGCCCCGGCCAGGATCGCCACGAAGCCGCCGGCGCGCTCGCCCAGGTCCTCGCCGGTGGCGAGGCTGAGCGGCGCGTGCATGGTCATCGTCGAGAGCGAGAGGTTCAGCACCGTGGTGGCGAGGTTGGGACCGGCGAATCCGCGGACCACCGTGTTGCGCAGGCCCATCGCCAGCGAGAGCATCGCGATCAGCAGGTAGGCGGAGAAGTGGCCACGGTCGATGTCGACGGCGACGGCGATCACCGCCGCGGCGGCCAGCAGCGCCACCTCGCCTGCCAGCGCCGGGCCGATCCCCGACCCCTCGAGCCGCGCCTCCTGCCGGGCCAGCAGTCCCGCCGCGCCGCCGCCGAGGAGAAATGCGCCGAGCGCGACGAGGGGCGCCGCCGTCGGCGCGTCGGCCGTCCCGGCGAGGCCGAAGCCGAGGAAGATCACGTTGCCGGTCTGCATCGCGGAGAAGACCTGGCCGAGGGCGAGGAAGCTGACCGCGTCGACGATCCCGGTCACGAAGGTGAGGGCGAGCAGGACTCGGGTCAGCGGGGTCATCGCCGGGATTGATAGCGGCGGCGCTCGACGGAGATCCGGCGCCGCCCGCCGCGAACCTAGTAACCAGATAATCTTGATAAACTTACTGGTGAATATTGGCGACGAGCAGACATCTGCGCCTCGGTGGGCGGGGGACGATTCACAGGGCCCGGTCGATCGACGTGCACCAGCACCTGCTCGGGGAGGCGCTGGTCGAGGCGCTCGAGCGCCGGACGAAGCCGCCGCTACTGATCCGCCGTCGGGACGGCTGGACCTTCAAGGTCGCGGCCGAGCCGGACAGCGTCCTCACCTTCGACGCCACCGACGCCGAGCTGCGCCGCGCGGAGCTGGGGGAGGACGGGATCGACCGGGCGCTGGTCGCGCTCTCGACCGCGCTCGGGATCGAGACGCTCCCGCCGGAGGAGTCGACCGCGCTGATCGAGGCCCACCACCGGGGCATCGAGGCGCTGCCGCCCGAGTTCGGCGGCTGGGGCGCGGTGCCGCTGGCGGGGCCGGAGCCCGATCCCGCCGCCGTCGACGACGCCCTCGACCGCGGCTGCGTCGGGATCTCCCTGCCCGCCGCGGCCCTCGCCGATCCCGCCGCGGTCGAGCGCCTCCACCCGCTGCTCGCCCGCCTGGCGGACCGCGACGCACCGCTCTTCGTCCACCCGGGACCGGTGACCGGCGCCGTCGGGGAGACGTGTGCCGATGCCGCCCACCTCCCGCACTGGTGGCCCGCGCTCACCGACTACGTCGCCCAGATGCAGGCCGCCTGGTTCGCCTTCCTGCACGTCGGCCGCCGCGCCCACCCGCGCCTGCGGGTCCTCTTCGCGATGCTCGCCGGCGGCGCCCCGCTGCAGCTCGAGCGTTATGCCGCCCGCCGCGGCGTCCCCGCGCCCGACCCCGATCCGCTCGTCTTCTACGACACCTCCTCCTACGGCCCGCGGATGATCGCCGCCGTCGCCGCGACGGTGGGCGCCGCGCAGCTCGTCTACGGCTCCGACCGCCCGGTCGTCGACCCGCGCCGGCCGCGCCTCGACCCCGACCTTCGCCGGGCGCTCGTCGCCACCAACCCCGCCCGCCTCTTGAACCCCGACCCGAAAGGAGCCCTCGCGTGACCACCGATCACGAGGACATCGTGCGGCCGTACGGCCGCGATCTCACCGATGCCGAGCTGGAAGCCGTCGCCTGCCAGTTCGCCGCGCGCCCGGAGCTCTGGTCGGAACACGTGTCTCACGATCCGGCCCGCCGGACCTACGCGCAGCTGCTGCGCGACGCGCACCTCGACGTCTGGCTCCTCTGCTGGTCACGCGACCACGACACCGGGTTCCACGACCACGACCTCTCGGCGGGCGCGGTGGCGGTCGCCGCGGGCAGCGTGCGGGAGGACCGGCTGGCGCTCGGCCGCCCGGTCGAGGAGCCGATCAGCCGCGTCGCCGTCGCCGGCGGCTCGTTCACCTTCACCGCCTCCGACATCCACCGCGTGCTGCACGCGGGGGAGGGGCCGGCGGTGACGATCCACGCCTACTCGCCGCCGCTGGTGCGAATGGGCAGCTACATGGTCGAGCCGAGCGGCCGGCTGCTCCGCCACGCGGTCACCTACGAGGACGAGCTCCGCGAGCTCGACCCGTCCGAGGTGACCCGGGCCGCGGCAAGCTGAGTCGGGAGGGGCCGCCACCGCGCGGCCCCTTCGATACCGTTCGGCCCGATGGCTGACGAGCGCCGCCCGATCCTGATCGCCTACGACGGTTCCGACTGCGCGGCGGCGGCGATCGACAAGGTCGCCGCGGAGTTCGCGCCGCGCAAGGTGGTCGTGCTGGTCGTCTCCGAGGAGCTCGACAAGGTGCCCTTCCTCGGCACCGCCGGCGTGCCGGTCGAGGCGGAGACGATGGAACTGCTGACCGACGCGGCGCGCAAAGGCGCGCAGGAGATCGCCGACAAGGGCGCCGAGCGCGCCTACGGCCTGGGACTCGAGGCGACCACCGCGGTCTACGAAGGCGGACCGGTCTGGAGCGCGATCGTCGAGGCGGCCGAGGAGCACGACGCGGCCCTGATCGCGCTCGGCGCCCGCGGCCTCTCCGGCGTGAAACGCCTCGTCCTCGGCAGCGTCTCCAGCGCCGTCGCCCAGCACAGCAAGCGCAGCGTCCTCATCGTCCACGGCAGCTGATGGCGCGCAAGCGCATCGGCTTCCTCAGCTTCGGTCACTGGTCCAAGGCGCCCGGCTCGCGGACGACCACCGCCGCCGAGAGCCTGCGCCAGACGGTCGAGCTCGCGGTCGCCGCCGAGCAGATCGGCATCGACGGCGCCTTCGTCCGCGTCCACCACTTCCAGCGCCAGCTCGCCTCGCCGTTCCCGCTGCTGGCCGCGATCGGGGTGGCGACGCGCCGGATCGAGATCGGCACCGGGGTGATCGACATGCGCTACGAGGCGCCCCTCTACATGGCCGAGGACGCCGCGGCCGCCGACCTGCTCGCGGGCGGGCGCCTCCAGCTCGGCATCAGCCGCGGCTCGCCGGAGCCCGCCCTGCACGGCGCGCGCGCCTTCGGCCACGTCCCCGCCGAGGGCGAAACCGACGCCGACCTCGCCCGCCGCCACACCGAGGTCTTCCGCGCCGCGATCGCCGGCGAGCCCGTCGTCGCGGCCGACGCGGCGATGGCCGGCGGCATCGGCAGCCTCGCGATCCAGCCGCAGTCCCCGGGCCTGCCCGACCGCATCTGGTGGGGCGCGGGGACCCGCGAGACCGGCGTCTGGACCGCCCGCCAGGGCATGAACCTGATGAGCTCGACCCTGCTCACCGAGGACACCGGCGTGCCCTTCGACGAGTTGCAGGCGCAGCAGATCCAGATGTACCTGGAGGCCTGGCGCGAGGCGGGCTGGGAGCGGCGCCCCCGCATCTCGGTCAGCCGCAGCGTGATCCCGATCGTCAACGACATGGACGACGCCTACTTCGGCGGCGAGCGGGGCGGCGGCGACACGGTCGGTTATCTGGACGGCGGCCTCGCCCGCTTCGGCAAGCCCTACACCGGCGAGCCCGACCGGATCGCCGCCGAACTCGCCGAGGACGCCGCCGTCGCCCTCGCCGACACGGTGCTGATGACGGTCCCCAACCAGCTCGGCGTCGACTACAACGCCGAGCTCCTGCGCAACATCGCCGAGCACGTCGCCCCGGCGATCGGCTGGAGCCCCGCCGCGCCCATAGACTGACCTCGATCCAGCGCCTGACCGACAGATGGCCGACGATCGCGCCGCTGGTGGCGTTGGTCGCGCTGGCGGCGACCTGGGGATCGCACCCGGCCGTCGCGGTCGTCGTGGTCATCGACATCCTGCTCGTCGTGGCGGTGCTCGCCGCCGTGCACCACGCCGAGGTGATCGCGGAGAAGGTCGGCGAGCCCTACGGCTCGATCGTCCTCGCCGTCGCCGTGACGGTGATCGAGGTCGGCCTGATCGTCACGCTGATGATCTCCGGCGGCACCCAGGCCGAGTCGCTCGCCCGCGACACGGTCTTCGCGGCGGTGATGATCACCTGCAACGGCATCGCCGGCATCTCGATCCTGACCGCGGCGCTGCGCGACCGGATCGCCGCCTTCAACGCCGAGGGCGCGGCGGCCGCCTTCTCCAGCGTGATCACGCTGACGACCCTGAGCCTCGTCCTGCCCAACTTCACCACCAGCAAGGGCGGGCCGGAATTCTCCCCCTCGCAGCTGGTCTTCGCCGCGCTCGCCTCGATCAGCCTCTACGTGCTCTTCCTGATCGTGCAGTCGGTGCGCCACCGCGGCCTCTTCCTCTACGCGGACGGGGTGGGGGACGACGAACCGGGCGCGGCCGCCGATGCCGAAGCCCACGCCGAAGCCGAAGACCTCCACCACGGCGAGCCGCCCACCAAGGCGGCGACGCTGCGCAGCCTGGTGCTGCTGCTCGTCGCCCTGGTCGCCGTCGTCGGCCTCGCCAAGACCAGCTCCGCGGCGATCGAGGAAGGCGTGAAATCGATCGGCGCGCCTGCCTCCGCGGTCGGCGTCGTGATCGCGCTGCTGGTGCTGATGCCGGAGACGCTGACCGCCTGGCGCAACGCGCGGCGCGGCCGCGTCCAGATCAGCTTCAACCTCGCCTACGGCTCGGCGATGGCGAGCATCGGCCTCACCATCCCGGCGATCGCGGTCGCCTCGATCTGGCTCGAGGGCCCGCTCGTCCTCGGCCTCGGCTCGACCCAGATCGGCCTGCTCTTCCTCTCCGCCGTGGTCGGCGCGCTGACGCTCCTGCCCGGCCGCGCGACCCTGCAGCAGGGCGGCGTGCACCTGATCATCTTCGCCGCCTTCATCTTCCTCGCCTTCAACCCGTAGGGAGGCGGCGCGGCGATAGCCTCCGCGCTCGATGCCCGCCGAGCGCAACCTGCCCACCCCCGAGGCCGAGGAGATCGTCGCCCTCGCCCGCTCCGTCGCCCAGGAGCAGCTGGCGCCGCGCGTCGCCGCGGCCGAGGAAGACGCGGACTTTCCGCGTGACGTCTTCCGTACGCTCGGCGAGCTCGGCTTCCTCGGCATGCCCTACCCGGAGGAGTTCGGCGGCGCCGGGCAGCCCTACGAGGTCTACCTGCAGGCGCTGGAGGAGATCGCGGCGGCCTGGGCGAGCGTCGGTGTCGGGATGAGCGTCCACGTGATGTCCTGCTACCCGCTCGCGACCTGGGGGACCGCGGAGCAGCGGGAGAAGTGGCTGCCGGAGATGATCGCCGGGGGCCTGCTCGGCGGCTACTGCCTCTCGGAGGCCGACGCGGGCTCCGATCCGGCGGCGATGCGCACGCGCGCGGTCCGCGAGGGCGACGCCTTCCGCGTCACCGGCGCCAAGGCCTGGGTCACCCACGGCGGCGAGGCCGACTTCTACACGCTCTTCGCCCGCACCTCCGAGGACCGCTCGCGCGGGGTCTCCTGCTTCCTCGTCCCCGGGGACGCGCCCGGTCTCTCCACCCAGGCGCCGGAGCGCAAGATGGGGCTGACCGGCTCGACCACCGCGACGCTCGACTACGACTCGGTGCCGCTGGCGGCCGACCGGCTGATCGGCGACGAGGGCCAAGGTCTCCAGATCGCCCTGCAGGCGCTCGACTCCGGCCGCCTCGGGATCGCCGCCGTCGCCACCGGCCTGGCGCAGGGATCGCTCGACGCCGCCGTCGCCTACGCCAAGGAACGCGAAACCTTCGGCCGCCCGATCATCGACCACCAGGGCCTCGGCTTCCTGCTCGCCGACATGGCCGCCGCGGTCGACTCGGCGCGCGCGGTGACGCTCGAAGCGGCGCGCCGCCGCGACCGCGGGCTGCCGTTCGCGCGCCAGGCGTCGATCGCGAAGCTCGTCGCCACCGACGCGGCGATGAAGGTGACGACCGACGCGGTCCAGGTCCTCGGCGGCGCCGGCTACACCAAGGAGTTCCCGGTCGAGCGCCACATGCGGGAGGCGAAGGTGATGCAGATCTTCGAGGGGACCAACCAGATCCAGCGCCTGGTGATCGCCAGGCACCTCGCCCGGCAGGGCGGATAGGAGGGGGCATGCAGGTAGAGGGTGCGGTGGCGGCGGTGTTCGGCGGGGCCTCGGGGCTCGGCGAGGCGACCGCGCGGCGGCTCGCGGCGGGTGGCGCCAAGGTGCTGGTGGCCGACCTGAACGCGGAGCGCGCCGCCGCGGTGGCGGGGGAGATCGACGGCGCCCACGTCGCCTGTGACGTCGCCGACGCGGGCTCGGTCGAGGCCGCGGTCGCCGCCGCGGGCGAGTTGGGGCCGCTCCGCATCGCCGTCGACTGTGCCGGCATCGCCACCCCGACCAAGCTGGTCCGCAAGGGCGCCCCGACGCCGCTCGAGGACTTCGCCAAGGTCATCGCCGTCAACCTCCTCGGCACGATCAACGTGCTGCGCTGCGCCGCCGCCGCGATGGCCGTCGGCGAGCCGGTCGCCGACGGCGACCGCGGCGTCTGCGTCGCCACCGCCTCGATCGCCGCCTACGAGGGCCAGATCGGCCAGGTCGCCTACGCCGCCTCCAAGGCGGGCGTGGCGGGCCTCACCCTGCCGGTCGCCCGCGAGCTCGCCGCCAGCGCCGTCCGCGTCCTCGCCATCGCCCCCGGCCTCTTCGACACCCCGCTCCTCGCCGGCCTCCCGGCGGCGGCCCGCGAAGCCCTCGCCGGCTCGGTCCCCTACCCGCCCCGCCTCGGCGACCCGGCCGAGTACGCCGCCCTGGTCGAGCACCTCGTCGTCAACACGATGCTGAACGGCGAGACGATCCGCCTCGACGGCGCCCTCCGCATGGGCCCGAGCTAGCCGTCCCAACCCGATCTCGCCGCCCCTCCCGATCGCCACCGCCCCAATCGTCGCCGCCGTCGCGCGGTCGCCCTTTGGTCCGCGTCCCAGCCCGCGGTCGTCCTAAGGTCCGGTACGCGGACGTTAAGTCGACCGCCCAGGTGGAGGCGGACGGTAGGACGACCGCGTCCCGGGGTGCGATCCCGTGACCACGCGTTCGCACTTCTCCGCGCTATCCGCGGATTACTGCGAACTCGACCCGCTGGACCCCCCGGCGTGGACCCCCCGGCGTGGGACGCCTCAACCGGCCGGGGCGAAGGTCGCCAGGTCCTGGCCGTAGACCGGGCTCACCACGAGCCGGTCGGTGTCGATGTCGCTGGAGACGAAGGTGGTCATCTCGGTGGTGCCGAAGGGGGCCCAGGGCGCCTGCGTCATCACCTCGCGGTCGAGGCGGGCGTAGGCGGCTTCCTGCCGGGGGCCGAGGGGTTCGGTGCCGAGCTTGGCGATCTGGCGGTTGATCGCCGGGTCGTCGAAGCGGGAGTAGTTGCTGCTCAGCGTCGGTTTGATGCTCTCGCCGGAGAGCTGGGGCTGGAAGTAGTCGTTCGGGTGCGGGTAGTCGAGGTACCAGTCTGCCCAGCCGGTGTCGAGGTCCGGCGTCGATTCGTTGCCGATGATCGTCGTGTAGTTGGCCGCCGGGACGATTTTCAGGGTCGGCTGGAGGCCGATTTCGCGGAGCACGTTTTCGTAGTACTCGCCCGCCTGTTTGTTCGGCCCGTAGTCGTCGGTCCAGACCGTCACCTTGCGTTCGCTCGGGTCGGCGGCGGCGATCATTTCGCGCGCCTTCTTCATGTCGTGCGGGTAGAGATGGAAGGTGCGGTGGCCCGGCATCGCCTCCGGCAGCACCTGCTGCACGCCTTTCATCATCCCGCCGTAGATCCGTTCCAGCGCCGCCGGGTCGACCGCGTAGTTGACCGCGCGCCGCACCTGGGGGTCGTCGAACGGCGGCTTGCGGACGTTCATCCAGAAGTAGTAGACGTCGATCTGCGGCGTCACCAGGAGCTGGGTGCCCAGGTAGCGGTCGCTGAGTTCCGCGTAGCGGTCGGGCGGCGGCGGCTCCTGCATCCAGTCGATCTTGCCGTGGATGACTTCGTTGACCGCGGTCTCCGGGTTGGCGAGCACCCGCACGTCGATGGCGTCGTAGTGGCCGTCGGGGATCCGCGGCAGCAGCGGGCCGTCGGTCTTCGCCCATTCCGGGTTGCGGCGGTATTCCCAGCCGCGGCCGGGCTTGGCGGCGACGATCTCGTAGGGGCCGGTGCCGGGCGGCGGGTCGGCGGAGAGGTCCTTGCGCTTGGTGTCGGCGGGGAGCGGCGCGGCGAAGAGCATCGCCAGCTCGTTGGTGAAGGTGCTGCGCGGCCGCGCCAGGTGGATGACGATGCGACCGCTCGCGTCGTCGGCCTGGATCCCCGCGATGCCGCCTTCCTTCGTCTTGGCGAACTCTTCGGCGCCGACGATGTCGGTGTAGAAGGGCGTCGCCGGCGAGTTCATCGCGATGACGCGTTCGATCGTCGCGCCGAAGTCGGAGGCGCGCACCGGCGTGCCGTCGGAGTACTTCAGGCCCTTGCGCAGGAAGAGGGTGTAGGTGCGGCCGCCGTCGCTGATCCTCGGCATCGCCCGCGCCAGCCCCGGGATGATCTTGGTGCCCGCGGCGCCGTCGGCGTGCTGGTAGGTGAGCAGCGGCACGTAGGTCTCCCACATCGCCGTCCAGCCTTCGACCGAGTAGCTGAGCGACGGATCGAGGTAATCGGGGAAGGTCGCGTAGGTGACCTCGAGGGTCGAGGAGTTCGGCGACGACTCATTCGAGCCGCCGCACCCGGCGACGATCAACGCCACCGCCGCGATCGATGCGACGGCGAGCCAGGCCCGCACGCGCCGCATCGTCACGAACCGCCCCCGGTCTCCGTGCGAACCACGCCCCCATCATGCCGTTCCGCGGCCCGGAGTTCAAAGATCTTTGTGCATATAAACGCGCAATACCTTTGATCCGGCGTTGTTTGGTGGGCCGGCGCCGGCCTCCTAGATGGGTAGTTCCACGACGCGGCGGGGACGGGCGGGGGTCCGTGGGGCGGGCGCCCGTCCGAGATGGCCCTGGGCTCCTCATGGGGTCCTGGCAGGCTGTGACCCCCATGAGGAGCCCAGGACGTGAGGCGTGCGTGGGAGAGCCGGCACAGGACGTCGCGAAGTCGGACTTCCGTGACGGAGATGCCGGAGAGCTTCCACACCTCGCCCGGATCCGTGACGAAGATGCCGGGAACGTCACACTTTCCGGCCCTCAGGCGCCC
>CALCIA010000025.1 GCA_937907435.1 uncultured Actinomycetes bacterium | reverse complement strand
GTCACAGCCTGCCAGGACCCCCATGAGGAGCCCAGGACCCCACTCGGACGGCCGCTGGCGCCCAGGACCCCCGCCCGTCCCCCAGCGGAATCAACCCTAGCCGCGTCACCCCCTACGGCAACGCCCCGCCCGCAAGCGCCACGACCACACCCACCGCCCCCGCCCCGAGCAGGACCGGGACGACGCCGCGGCGGGCGAGGAGCAGGGCGACCGCGGCGGCGGCGAGGACGAGGAACTGCCAGGGCTCGGTGAGGGCGGCGGCGAGGGGGATGGCGGAGCCGAGGATCGCGCCGATCGCCGCCGGGCCGGCGCCGGCGAGGAAACCGCGGGCCAGGGGGTTGCCGCGCAGGCGCTCGAAGCGGCCGCCGCCGAGCAGGATGAAGGAGAACGAGGGCAGGAAGGCGACCAGCGCGGCAAGGAGGCCGCCGCCGATCCCGTAGGCGCCGTAGCCGACCGCGGCCACCGTCGCCACCACCGGGCCCGGCGTCACCTGGCCGAGGGCGACGGCGTTGAGGAATTCGGCGTTGGTCATCCAGTGGTAGACGTGGACGGCGTCGCCCTGCATCAGCGGCACGATCACGAAGCCGCCGCCGAAGGAGAGGGCGCCGACCTTGAGCGCGGTCCAGACCAGGTCGCCGACGGTGCCGGTGGTGACGATGGCGAACGGGGCGAGGGGCGCGAGGTCGCGGAGGCCGCCGGCAAGCGCCGCCTTGGGCAGCGCGAGGAGCGCCGGCGCCGAGGGCGTCCCCACCCCCGCAGCGGCCCGCCGGATCAGCAGCTCGACGGTGCCGCAGCCGAGCAGGACGAGCACCAGCCAGGGGCCGATCGTCGCCGCGGCGACGCCCCCCGCCGCCCCGTAGGCGCCCCAGCGGACCAGGGCGCCGCCTTCGGCCCGGGCGCGCGCGAAGCTCGGGCGCAGCAGGTCAATCCCGGCCCGCACCGCCACCGCGGCGACCGCTGCCCCCGCCCCGGCCCCCGCGCCGCGGATCCAGTCTGGTGGCGAGCCGGAGAGGAAGACCACCGAGAGGGCGAGGATCAGGACGACCGCCGGCACGATGAAGCCGAGGCCGCCGACGATCGCCCCCGGCCAACCCGCCACCCGGTAGGCGCAGAAGATCGCGAGCTGGGTCGAGGACGGCCCGGGCAGCAGCGAGCAGGCGGCGTTGGCGTCCTCGAAGGCGTGGTGGTCCATCCACCCTTCGCGGTCGACGACCAGCTTGCGCAGCAGGGCGATGTGGGCGGGCGGGCCGCCGAAGCCGGTGGCGCCGATCCGCGTCCACTCGCGAGCGACGATCGCCAGCGGCGCCTCGGCCCCCGCCGTCGCCTCCCTCATCGCGCACCTTTCTCGGTCGTCTCCGTCGCCATCCAAGCGCCACATCGTGACCCGATACCGCCGGCCTGTGTTGCCGTCCGGATAACGCGCTCAGCGGAGCGGCAGCGGTTCGCGGAAGGCGCGGTCGGCGCCGGCGGCGCTGAGGTGGCCGTTGACGACGAGCTGGTCGAGCACGTGGCGCTGGCGGAGGCGGGCGAGCCGGAGGTGCGTGAGCGGGTCGTAGGCGCTCGGCGCCTGCGGCAGGCCGGCCAGCATCGCCGCCTCGCCCCAGGTGAGCCGGCGCGGCGAGACGCCGAAATATCCCTCGGCGGCGGCAGCCTCGCCCCAGTAGCCGTTGCCGTAGTAGACCGAGTTCAGGTACATCCCGAGCACCTGCTCGTGGGAGTAGGCGAGCGCGAGCTTGACCCCCAGGCCGATCTCTTCCAGCGTCCCCCACACGCCGCCCCCGTGTGGGTAGAGCCGCTTGGCGAGCTGCTGGGGGATGGTGCTGCCGCCGGGGTCTTCGCTGGTCCCGAGGGCGGCGAGCGCCGCCCGCCCCGCCCCGGCGGCGACGTCGAAGGCGGGGTTGGCGTAGAAGTTCTCGTCCTCGGTCGAGACGACCGCCGCGCCCAGCCGGGCGGGCGGCGGCAGGCCGAGGGCGCGGCCTCCTTCGCGCGCGAGCAGTGCTTCGACCCGCGCTTCGGCGTCGCCGACGCCGGGCAGCGTCCACAGGTAGACGCCGCCGGCGACGAGGAGGAGGACCAGCAGGCTCAGGAGCGTCGCCAGCGACGCGAGGAGCAGCCGGCGGCGCCGGCTGCTCAGGTGGCCGCCACCGCCTCCGTCGGCAGTCCGAGCTGGGCGACCCTCTGCGGTAAGTCCACGTGCAGCCAATGCGAGAGGTGAGTCGGGGGAGTCTCGAGGATGATCTCAGTGTAGGCGCCGAGGTCGAGCTCCCGGGCGATGTCGTCGTAGGCGTTGGGGCTCTCCGCCACGCGCCCCGAGACCTCGTCCCCCGCCGCCGCCCGGAGCGGTGGCAACGCCGCGGCGAGGAGGCTCTGGCCGTCGACCGCGGCCGGGTCGCCGCGGTCGAACCCGAGGTTGTCGGGGTTGGGGACGAGGACGCGGAAGGCCGCCGGACCAGCCTCCGCCCGGCGCCGCACGGCGTCGAGGAGCGCCTCGGTGGGCGCCACCTTGTTGAGCACGACGAGAACCGCCGGGCCGGCCCCGGGGGGTGCGGCGACCGGCCCGGTGCGGATCACGTCTCGCTTCGAGATCGCCAGGTAGACGACCAAGGCGAGGATGGTGGAGAGGAAGATGACCGAGGTGACGGTCGTGCCGAGGCCGAGCCCGCCTTCGGCCTTCGGCGAAGCGAGGTAGTCCCCGATCGAGGCGCCGAGCGGCCGGGTGAGGATGTAGGCGATCCAGAAGGAGAGGATCGCGTTCATCTTGAGGACGAAGTGGAGGAAGGCGACCACCGCGATCGCACCGGCGAAGATCCCGACCGTCGGCAGGTAGCCGAGGGCGAGCTTCTCGGAGAGGAGATCGCCGGCGGAGGTACCGAGGGCGAAGGTGAAGAGGATCGTCAGCCAGTAGAACGCCTCGCGCCTGCTGGTGACGATGGTGTGGACGGAGAGGGTGCGCTCGCTCCACCACCAGGTGGCGAAGACACCGATCAGACAGGCGCTGAAGGCGATCGTCGTCGCTTCCAACGTCACGCCGTAGTTTTCGACCAGGTTGTCGGAGACAAGCGTGCCGACCACGCTCACCAACACCACCGCCAGCCAGTAGATGCCGGGGACGTAGCGGCGCGCCCGGAACTGGGCGACGATCACGGCGATGAGGACCGCGCCCATGATGTAGGAGGTGTTGGTGAGGCCGAGGCCGAGGTTTTCGTTCAGGTTGTCGGCGAAGGTCTCGCCCACCGTGGTGCAGAGCACCTTGATCACCCAGAAGTAGACGGTGATCTCGGGAACCTTGTTGAGCATGCGGCGCCCGTAGCTGGGGGCCGCCGACGGACGTAGCGCCTGAGCAGAGTTCATGGCGCCCACTGTGGGGGACACCCCTGAGAACGAGGTGAGAAACACACACCCCGGAGGTCGATGCGCTCTCGGCACCTTTTTAGCCGGCGCAAAGGGACGGTGAAGAAAGCGCGCCTACGGTCGGTCCATGTGCAAGACGGACCACTACACGCTGGTGCTGGCGGCGATGGCGACGGAGGCCCGGGTCGGCGGGCGGCGGGTGCGGGCGGGGCTTCAGCGGGAGACGGTGGCGGTCCGGGGCGGGGGTTCGGGGCGCCGCCGGCCGTCCGAGGGAGGTCCTGGGCTCCTCAT
>CALCIA010000024.1 GCA_937907435.1 uncultured Actinomycetes bacterium | reverse complement strand
GGGTCACAGCCTGCCAGGACCCCCATGAGGAGCCCAGGACCACCTCGGACGGCCATCCGCCCCCCGGACCCCCGCCCGGACCCCCACCGCCCACACCCACCTCAATGCGAAGCGATGAACCGCCGGATCACCCCGACCGCGGGCGAACTGAACGGGAAGTAGAGGCTCGAAACGTGGCCGCGGTCGGGGACTATGTAGAGCCGTGAGCGGGGGAAGCGCGCCTGGACCTGGTGCGCCTCGCGGACCGAGGTCACGTCGTCGACCTGGCCCGCGGTGATCAGGGTCGGGAAGGTGCGGGGGGCGCGCCAGTCGCTCGGGATCGCGGGCGGGAGGCCGCCGGCGGGCGGCGCGGGCCAGTAGAGGCACGGGGTGAGGCGGGCGGCCGAGGACAGCAGATACTCCTTGCGGCCGAAGGGCGCGAAGAAGTCGCGCGGGAGCTTGCGCACAGAGGCGGAGAGTTCGGCGATCCGTTGCGAGAACGGGGCGCTTTTGTCCCAGAGGGTCTTGTAGTCGTTGCATTCGACCGCGATCGCCAGACCGTTGCTGTATTCGCTCAGCTTTTCGCCCGCCGGCCCCGGGGCGAGCAGGCGGTTGAGGCGACGGGGGTCGCCGGCGAGGAAGCGGCGGTCGCCGTCGTCCAGACTGAGGTAGGAGCGCGGCGCCAGCGTCCCCGCCTCGAGCAGGAAGCCGATCAGCGGCTCGGTCGAGCGCCCTTCCCGGTGGAAGGCGCCGACGACGCGGGCGAGGCGCGCCACCGGGTCGCCGCCGCAGCTCGGCGCGTAGCGGCAGGTGAGGCGCAGGCCGTGGAGGCCGGCGGGCAGGAGCGTGCGGTAGTAGGGGTCGTCGCCGGGATAGGCGGAGTCGAGGATCAGGCCGCGGAGGGTGCCCGGATGGCGGACGGCGTAGGCCTGGCCGAAGAACGTCCCGTAGGAGTCGCCGTAGAAGAAGATCTTGCCGAGGCCGAGGGCCCGGCGGAGCTGGTTCATGTCTTCGGCCGCTTCGGCGGAGGTGTAGCCCGCGTAGGTCGGGCCGAGCTGGTTGGCGCACTCGCCGATCGCGATCGGTTCCTGGATCAGCCCGCCCTGCAGCGCCGGGCAGTCGACCGCGTCGGAGAGGCCGGTGCCGCGCATGTCGTAGAGGACGAGATCACGGCGGCGCAGGATCGGCCCGAGCGCGGCGACCAGCGAGGCGGCGTAGGGCTTCGCGGTCGAGGCGTAGCCGGGGCCGCCGTCCATCGCGAAGATCGTCCCCAGGCTGGGCCGGCTCGTGTCGCGGCGGTGGCGGATCGCGAAGGCGACCTTGGTCTGGCCGAGCGCCGGGTCGGAGCGCAGCATCGGGACCGTGATGTGACCACAGCGGAAGGGGCGCGGCATGCCGAGGTCGCAGCGGTGGAGCTTCGGGTGCAACGGGGCCGGTTCGGCGGCGGGCGAGGGAGCGGCGGTCGGCGCCGCGAGCGCCGCTCCGGCGCACGCGGCAAGCGCCAGTGCGAGCACCGCCAGGAAGCCGGCGAGGTGACGGGCGCGCTTCGGCATCGCCACCAACCTATTCCCCCACCTTGCCGAGGATGCGGCCCTTGCCGCCGATCCGCGCGGCGCCGTGGCCCAGATCCTCGCGGGAGAGCTGGCGGATCAGCCGCGCGCCTTCGCCGCTCGGGTCCGGGACCGGGCGGCCGGCGTCGACCAGCCGCACCGAGGCCACGCGCCCGGAGCGGAGCGCACCGTCGGGGCCCAGGGTCACGTGGAGCACCGCCGAGGCGCCCAGCACGCCCGCCGTGGCGAAGTTGTGGAAGCCGCTGAAGTTGCCGAGGCTGTAGGCGATCAGGCGGTCGCGGTAGATCTCGATGCCGCGCAGGACGTGCGGTCCCGAGCCGAGGACGAGGTCGGCGCCCGAGCGGACCGCCATCCGCGCGAACCGCCGCGGGTTGCCGCGATCCTCGCCGAGGTAGTGCTCCTCGGCGCCGGTGACGTGCTGTGCGTCCGACCCCTCGGCGCCCGCGTGGATCGTGACGACGACGATCTTGGCCCGCCGCGCCGCGCGGCGGATCAGCTTGCGGGCGGCCGGGAGGTCGAGCAGCGACGCGGTCAGCGAGTAGGGCGCGAAGCCGACGAAGGCGACCTTCTCCCCGCTCGCCTTCACCACGGTGATCTCGCCGGGCAGGCCGGTCTGGGCGATCCCCGCCCGGTGCAGCGCGACAATCGTCTGTTCCAGGCCCGCCTGGCCGAAGTCGTAGGAGTGGTTGTTGGCGTCGCTCATCACCGTGAACCCGGCGGCGGCGAGGTGGCGGGCGTAGCTCGGCGGCGTGCGGAAGGCGTAGCAGTCGCCGCCGGAGGCGCCGCCGCACTTCGGCGAGGCGGTGACGTCGGTGAGGGTCCCCTCGAGGTTGCCGAAGACGACGTCGCCGCGGAGCTGCCCCTTCACGGCATCGAGGTAGGAGCCGGGGTCGGCGGGGAGTTCCGGGCTGTTGCCGAGCATCGTGTCGCCGACCGCGGCGAAGGTGACGCCGGGACGCACGTGGTCGGGCCGCGGTTTCTTGCCGGTTTCGCCCTGCGCGTGCGCGACGGACGCGCAGGGAGCCAGGCCCACCAGGGCGGCGAAGGCTGTCGCGGCGACGCGTCGCATCCGCCGTATCGAATCAGGCGAGGACCCCAAACCCATAAGATCGGCCGATGCGTCGCAACGTCACCATCGTTGTTGCGCTCGTCCTAGCTGTCGTCGGCCTCCTCGGGTTCGCGACCGGCGCCTTCGTGGCGATCGGCTGCGTGATCCTCGTCCTCTCCTGCGGGCTGCTCGCCGTGATGCTCGGCATCGGCGCGGCCGAAGAAGAGGAGAAATAGTGCCGACTGCGCGAAATTAGCCGAACAAACGTCAGTTAAATAATCCGCCACAACGGGTAGAGTGCCCGCCCATGCGGAACTTCGTCGTAGCCGCGTGGGAGCGGCGGCGCCACCGGGAACGCGAGCTGCACCAGGTCACGGCCGAAACGGCCGAACACGCCATCGTCGCCGTCGCGTCCTCCCGCCCGCTCGAGGAACAGCCCGGCGTCTACGAAGCCTGGCCCGCCGAGCAGCCCGAGCTGAACCTTCGCATCACCTACGCCGCCCCCCGCCGCCAACTGCGCCTCCAGCCCGAGACGAAGTAGCGGGTCCAGGGCCGACCCGGCCGACCCGGGGTGACCGCGGGGCCGGTCAAAAAGATGAGTTCGCAGTTCTCCGCGCTATCCGCGGATTTCTGCGAACTCACCGGTGGGTACCGGCCGAAGTGGCACCGGACCCCGACGGAACCCTGTCGATTTCGGCGCCGCCGGTTCGTCGTCTGGGTAAATGCGGTGCGGAGGACGCGCCGATCGACGCCAGGAGGAGAAGCGATGGGTAGGAGCGTGTTGGACATGTCGGTGTCCCTCGACGGTTTCGTCTGCGGGCCGAACGAGACCCCCGACAACGGCCTCGGCGACAACGGCCGGCGGCTGCATTGGTGGTTCCGCGAGGACGCCGAAGCCGACCCCGAGGGGGTCAACGCCCAGGTGATGGGCGAACTGATGGGGACCGGCGCGGTGGTCGCGGGGCGCGGCACGGTCGAGCCGGCGGGCTGGTGGGACGGCGACCACCACGACGGCGTCCCGATCTTCATCCTCTCCCGCACCAGGACCGCGGCCGACGTGGAGCAGTGGCCGCTGATCACGGTCCTCGACGACGTCGCCGAGGCCATGGCCCGCGCCAAAGCGGCGGCGGGCGACCGCGACGTCCTCGTCCACGGGGTCGGCGCCGCGGCGGCCGCCCTGTCTGCCGGGGTCCTCGACGAGGTCCAACTGCACCTCGTCCCCACGATCCTCGGCGAAGGCCGCCGCCTCTTCGAAGGCATCGGCGCCGAGCCGCACGAGTTCGAGCTGACGCGGAACGTGGAAGGGCCGGGCGTGACCCACCTGCGCTACCGCGTGCTCAGCTGATGGGCGGGCTGAATGGGGCGGGCTGGACTCGAACCAGCGACCAAGGGATTATGAGTCCCGTGCTCTGACCAACTGAGCTACCGCCCCGGGCTTCGCGCCCTGCTCTACGGCTATCCCGTGGCGCAGGGCTTGAAGACTGAGAGAAGTATGCCTTCGCGGACGGTCTTGGCGCCGTTGATGACGGCGATCAGTTCGTCGTCCGAGAGGTCCTCGAAGCCCCGTTCGACGCAGGCGGCCTGCTCTGCGGTGGCGCCTTTGGATTCGGCGACGGCCTTCATCGAGGAGACGTAGCCGGCACGGAGGAGGTCCAGTTTCTTGCGCGAGGCGTTCGGGTCGACCACCGGCAGGTGATGCCGGGCTTCACAGACGGGGCCGGCCCGCGAGGTGATCTGCATCGCCTTTTCGTCGCGTTCGTCTTCGGGAAGCTTGGCAAGTGCTTCGGCTCCCGCCGGGCCGAGGTTCTTCTTGACCTGGGCGACGACGCACTTCGCGTACCAGGCCTCGTAGGGCAGCTGGGCGAGGATCGCTTCCAGTTCGCCGTAGACGCCGTGGGTGTCGCTCGGCACCGTGATCGTCTCGTCGCCGACGGTGGCCGTCTGGTCACCCGAGCCGCCGCCGCATCCCGCCACGACGACAGCGGCGAGGAGCACGAGCAGGGTCAGCGAGGCGCGCAGGGACACGGGGTGACGACCGGGCGCCGCTCAGGCGCTGAAGAGCTGGGCGAGGCTGCGCCCGACATCGGGCGGCTCTTCCTCGCCCTTCGCCGCCGCCGCGGCGCCCTCGGCGAGCGCCTTGGCCGCGTCGGCGATCTGGTGGTCGCGCCCGCCGCGGATCGTGCCGGTCTTCTTCGCTTCGGCGAGGTCGGACTCCATCAGCCCGGCGAGCTCCGCCAGCCGGCGCAGTCCCACCACCCCGGCGGTGCCGCGCAGCGCGTGCGCTTCCGCCCGCATCGTCTCGAAGTCGGTCGTCGCGGTCGCCAGCCCGGCCGAGATCACGTCGCAGCGGCGCCGCGCCTCCTCGGCGAAGGAGACGAGCAGCTCGTCCTCGGAGGTGGTTTTGTCGCTCATTCGGCGATCACCTTTTCGACGGTCTTACGCATCAGCTTGGTTCCGAAGGGTCCCTCGATCGCCGCGCTCACGATCCCTTCGTCGTTCATCGCGAACAGCCACGGTTCGGTAGGCAGGTGGAATCGACGCACCTGGGGACGCACCCCTTTCGACGGGTCGTTTTCGTTGTAGATCTCCATGTGGATGAAGTTCGCCTTGCCTTCGAATTCGTGCTGGGCCTGTTGGGCGACGTCGACGACGGGCCCGCAGACCCGACTCTGGCAGAACTTGGGGGTCGCAAACAAGAGCAGGATCGGTTCCTTTCCGAGGACTTCCGCGTAATTGACCGTGTTCTGCGTGTCGGGCGGCACCCTCGTCGACAGTTCCGCGAGATTCCCGCCGACGCTCTTCGCCGTCGGGGTCTGGATCAGTGGCGCCTTCTCGCCTGGTCGCGGAATCTTCGCGAATTCACCCACTTTGATGCTTCGAAGGCCGACCTTCGCCCAGCCGTCCTTTTCTTTGATCAGTGCCAGGGGACGGTATTCGCCCTTGCTCGGGAAGTCGATCTCGGCGGAGTAGACGACACCGGCGACGTCGGGGTTTTCGGTCGTCGTCTTGCCCTGGAAGGGCGGCTGCGTCGCCAGCGATTCGATCCGCGCCGGGAACGGGCCGACCGCGAGCTGCTTGAACGCTTCCCCCTTCGCCTGCGCCGCCTTCGAGGGCACCTTGGCGTAGTAGATCGCCACTTCGGCGTCGGGGATCTCCTTGCCCGCCGTGCCCGCCTTGGTGTCTTTCTCGCTGACCAGGAACGGGTAGCGGTTGGGACCGGGATAGAAGGCTTCCGCCGAGGGGGTGATCTTCGCCGACGGGTGGACTTCGGCGACGTCTTCGAACAGCTTCAGGAGCGTCCGGCCCTGCGGCGCCGGGAAGGCGCTCTTCGGCGGCGCCGGCCTGCTCTTCCCCGCCTCGGCTTCCGGGTTGACGTGGGACCCGGAGTCCGAGCCGCCGCCGCAGCCCGCGACGAGGACCGCCCCGCACGCGAGCAGGCAGAAGAGGCCCAGGGCGTTACGGGGGGCACGCATCGGCGGCATGTTCGCAGGTAGTCTGGCGCCGTCGTCGAGCGGAGGGAGTGATGGGATGGCGGAGCGGGCTGCGTTGATCACGGGCGCCTCGGGCGGGATCGGACTGGCGATCGCCGCGGTGCTGGCGGAGGAAGGCCACGGCCTGACGCTCTCGGCGCGGCGCCCGGAGAAACTGGAGGACGCCGTCGCACATCTGCGCGAGGCCGGGCACGAAGTCGAGACCGTCGCCGCCGACGTCTCCGACGAGGACCAGCTGAAGGCCGTCTTCGCGGCGCACGAGGAGCGCTACGGGCGCCTCGACGTGCTGGTCAACAACGCGGGCGTCGGGATCGGCGCGCCGCTCGCCGAGATCCAGACCAAGTTCCTTGACATGCAGCTGGCCGTCAACCTGCGCTCGATCATCCTCGGGACGCGCGAGGGCCTGCCGCTGCTGCGCAAGGCCGGCGCCGAGCACCGCAAGGCGCTGATCGTCAACACCGCCTCGATCGCCGGCAAGTCCGGGCAGCCCTGGCTCTCCATCTACGGCGCGACCAAGGCCGCCGTCGTCAACTTCAGCGTCGCGACCGAGCGCGAGGTCGGCGGCGAAGGTATCGCCTGCACCGCCCTCGCCCCCGCCTTCGTCGACACCGACATGACCGAGTTCGTCCGGGAGGCCGTGCCCGCCGAGGCGATGATCCGCCCGTCCGACATCGGCGAGGCGGTCCGTTACCTGCTGAAGGTCTCCCCCAACTGTCACATCCCGGAGATCGTCTTCACCCGCCCGGGCGAGGCGATCGGCGCGCCCTAGTGCGGGCGCTGGTCGCCGCCTTCGGCGACCCGGGCCACGTCTACCCGGCGATCTCGCTGGGGCGGGCGCTGGCGCGCCGCGGGCACGCGGTGACGATCGAGACCTGGGAGGAGCGCCGCGCCGCGGTCGAGGGCGCCGGGCTCGACTTCGCCGCCGCCGAGGAATACCGCACCTTCCCGCCGCCGGAGCCGGGGACCGAGGAGGGTCAGCACGCCGCCGACGCGGCCCGCGCGCTCCTGCCCCTGATCGAGCGCCTCGACCCGGCGGTCGTCGTCTCCGACATCCTCACGCTCGCCCCGACCCTCGCCGCCGAGGCGGCCGGGGTGCCGCTCGCCACCCTGATCCCCCACATCTACCCGGTGGTCGAGCCCGGCCTCCCCTTCTTCGCCGTGGGACTGCGCAAGCCGCGCACGCCGCTCGGGCGGGCGGTCTGGAAGGCGGGACAGCGGGCGCTCGACGTCGGGCTCGAGCACGGGCGCCGTGACCTGAACGGGCAGCGCGAGCGCCTCGGCCTGCCGCCGCTGGAGCGCTTCCACGGCGGCATCAGCCCCGAGCTGGCGCTGGTCGCCACCTACCCGCAGCTCGAGTACCCGCGCGCCTGGCCCGCCTCGGTGGAGGTGACCGGGCCGATGGCCTTCGAGGTCCCCCACCCCGACATCGAGCTCCCGCCCGGCGACGCGCCGCTCGTCCTCGTCGCCCCGAGCACCGCCCACGACTCCGAGAACCACCTCGTGCGGACCGCCCTGGCGGCGCTTGCCACCGAGCCCGTCCGCGTCGTCGCCACCACCAACCGGGTGCGCCCGCAAAGGCCGATCCCGGTGCCCGCCAACGCCGTCCTCGTCGACTGGCTGAGCTACAGCCAGCTGATGCCGATCGCCGCCCTGGTCATCTCCCACGGCGGCCACGGCACCGTCGCCCGCGCCCTCGGCGCCGGCACCCCCGTCCTGATCTCGCCGATCACCGGGGACATGGGCGAGACCGCGATGCGCGTCGCCTGGTCCGGCGCCGGCCTCTCCCTCCCCTGGCGCCTCTGCCGTCCCGGCCCCCTGCGCTGGGCGACCCGCCGCCCCCTGGCCGACCCGAGCTTCCGCGCCCGCGCCGGTGAGATCGCCGCCTGGGGCAAGGAGCACGACGGCGCCGAGCGGGGCGCGGAGCTGGTCGAGGCCCTCGCGGCCCGCCGTCGCCCGGCTTGAGCCCAGCCCTCCGGCCCCCACCCCCAGCGCGTTCGCACCTTTGGCCGCTATGCGGACATTGAGCCTATTTCTAGACCAGATCCGACCGACCTGTCCCCCTACGCCCGCGAGGCGGTTTTTTCTTGTCCACTAACGAGCCACGGAAGGGTCTGCCAATGTCAGATCTGCAAACCGTGCTGTGTGTTCTCCAGATCGCCGACCTTGCCTGCCGCCTGGTCGCCCGACTGAGAGGGTACGGCGCCGCAACCGCTAGGGAAAACCCCTGCGCCCTCATGCGTGGATAGCCGTGAAAAACCGGGCCTTCGGGCAGGTCCGGCGTGAGCCTGCCCGAAAACGGGCGGTCTGAACAAAATGGAGCATCGACCGTCAGTAGGGTCCGCCGGAGTGGGCTCGCCACCCTGGGGCCGAGGAGTCCGGCCAAGAAAGTGCAGTGGGCTGGAGAGGAATGGAGGCTGGGTGCCAAGCGTGCACGACCGACAAGGCAGAGAGATATCCCTGGACGCCGAGCGCTGGGCGCACATCATCGACGGGCATCCCGAGTTGCGAGACATACAGGATGAGGTTCTGCGCGCAGTGGAGTCGCCGAGCGAGATCCTGGCGGGGCGGATGTCGGATGAAGAATGGTTCTACCTAGAGGGAGCGGGGCCGAGCCGCTGGTTGAAGGTGGTCGTGGTCTTCGACCGGACGGGCAGCGGGCGTATCATCACTGCATTCGGACGACGAAGGAAGCCATGAGTGTGACGATCGCCGACATCACCTTTGACCGCGTCGAGTACGACGCTGGCGCCGACGTGCTCTACCTTCACGTCGGTGACCCGTCGACGGCGGTCGACTTCGACGAGACCCCAGAGGGTCATGCGCTCCGCTTCGACGCTGAGGGCAACTTGGTCGGCATCACGCTGGTCCGCCCCAAGCATCTGCTGGACGAGGGCGGCGGTCTGCGCATCACCCTGCCGGTGCCGAGCGACGTGTCAGCTGGCGAGCTGACGTCGGCCCTGAGCACCTAGCCGCGACCCGTCCTCCACCACCCCTTACCTGGCGAGCGAAGGGGCACTGCGTGATCCGCTTGTTGCCCTGAGCGTTGCCTCGAACGAAAAACGCCGCCCTCGAAAGGCAGCGTTTTCGGCCCTGAAAGCGACTGCGAAGGCTCCGGGGGTGGGACTCGAACCCACAACCCTTCGGTTAACAGCCGAATGCTCTGCCGATTGAGCTACCCCGGAACGGCGACGGCCCGGTGGGCCGGATGGGGGAATTTACCGGGTCAGGAGCCGACCCGTTGCGCGTGGGCGATTCGTTCCACCAGGGCGGCGCGCTCACGGGAGAGGCGGGCGCGGCGCTCGTAGTCGCCGCGCTCGCCCGCGGCGGCGATCTCGTCCTCGAGGCGGCGCTGGTCGAGGAGGAGAAAGTTCAGCTCCATCGCCTCCTCGGAGGCGGGCTCCTCGCGGGCCATCATCACCAGTTCGGTGACCAGCGCGGCGAGGGCGCCGTTTTCGCGCGGCAGGTGCTCCGCCGGGTCCTTGGGGTGGGCGCGGATGAACTCGGCGGCAGCCTGGCCGGAGCGCGAGAGGTGGCTCTCCCCCAGCCGCTCCAGGTAATCGGCGCCGGGCTCGGGGAGCGCGATGCACATCGCCAGCAGTGCCCGCTCGCGCCGTTCGCGGGAGGTCAGCTCGGCCGGACGCTGCGCCGGGGCCGGCTGGGACGGCGCGCTCGGGGCCGGTCGACGCTCTTCGGGACCGTTGCTCAGGCCCGGGCCGCCGGTCGCCGGCGTCGCGGCCACCACCCGTCCCATCACCATCGCCGGCTCGAGGTCGAGCCGGTCGGCCACCTTGCGCACCAGCTCCGACTGGCTCGCCCCTTCCTCCATGGCGGCGAGGATCGGGGCGATCTCGGCGAGCGCCTGGTCGCGCTCGACCGGCGAGGCGGTGTCGGTGCGGTCGAGGACGCGGGTCACCTGGAAGTCGGTCAGCTCGGCGGCGTCTCTGGCGTAGCCGCGGAAGCGCTCGGCGCCGTCGGCCTCCGCCATCAGCTCGGCCGGGTCGACGCCCTTCGGCATCGAGGCGACGCGCAGGCGCATCCGCCGCCCGCCCGCCACCCGCTGCGCGCGCAGCATCGCCTCCTGGCCGGCTTCGTCGGCGTCCAGAGCCAGGATCACCTCGTCGACGACGCCGGAGAGGGTTTTCACCTGGTCGGGCGTGATCGCGGTGCCCATCACGCCGACCGCCCCGGCGAGCCCCGCCTGGTGCAGGGCGAGGACGTCGGTGTAGCCCTCGACCACCAGCGCACGGTTCTCCTTCGCCATCGCGGCGCGGGCGCGGTCGAGCCCGTAGAGGATCTCCGACTTGTGGAAGAAGTCGGTCTCGGAGGTGTTGACGTACTTCGGTTTCTGGTCGTCGCGGGTCGCCCGCCCGCCGAAGCCCAGGACGCGCCCGCGGGCGTCACGGATCGGGAACATGATGCGCGCGCGGAAGCGGTCGTACTCCTGTCCCTGGCGGCTGCGCTGCACGAGGCCGACGCTGTGCATCTCCGGCACCGTGAAGCCCGCCCGCTGGCCGGCGACGAGGATCTTGTCCCAGGCGCTGGGCGCGAAGCCGACGCCGAAGTCGCGCAGGGTCCCCTCGGCGAGCCCGCGCCCGGCGAGGTAATCGCGCGCTTTCGCCGCCTCCCGCGACTCCCAGAGGTAGTTGGAGTAGTAGGCGGCCGCCCGCTCCAGCAGCTGCTGCAGGCGCTGGCGGGCCTGGCGGCGCGCCTCCGCCCGCGGGTCCTCCTGCTCGCGCTGCAGCTCGACCCCATAACGGTCGGCCAACGCCTCCACCGACTCGGCGAAGGTGAGGCCCTCTTTCTCCATCACGAAGCCGAAGATGTCCCCCGCCACCCCGCAGCCGAAGCAGTGGTAGAGCTTGTCCTGGGGGTCGACCGAGAAGGACGGCGAGCGCTCGTCGTGGAACGGGCAAAGGCCCATCATCTGGGCACCGTTCCGTTTCAGATCCGTATAGCGGCCGACCTCGGTGGCCATGTCGGCGGCATCGCGGACGGCGTTGATGCTGTCGGAGGAGATCCGCGCCATCAGATGTGCGCCGCCTCGGGGATCGCCAGCTCGGTGAAGCGGGCGATGCAGTAACGGTCGGTCATCCCGGCGATGTAGTCGGTGACGCGCTGGGCGTCGTCGGCGGTCGGGTCGAGCGCCGGGATCGCGTCCGGGTGCGCGAGGTAGTGGTCGAAGAGGTCGGTCATCGTGTGCTCGACCCGGGCGTGCTCGCGGCGCGCCGTCTCGCCCAGGTAGACGCGGTCGAACATGAACTTGCGCAGGCGCAGCATCGCCATCCCGACCTCCTCGGACTGGAGGATGTCGCCGGCGCCGCGGGAGTTCTCGACGATGTCGGCGACGAGGGTGTCGATGCGGATCGAGCCGGTCGGGCCGAGCAGCTCGATCTCGGCGGCGGGCAGATCCTCGGGGCGGAGGATCCCGGCGCGCAGCGCGTCGTCGATGTCGTGGTTGATGTAGGCGACGCGGTCGACGAGGCGGACGATCCGGCCCTCCAGCGTCGCCGGCTTGTTCGGGCCGGTGTGGTTGAGGATGCCGTCGCGCACCGGCGCCGTCAGGTTGAGCCCGGCCCCGTCGCGCTCCAGCACCTCGACCACCCGCAGCGAGTGCTCGTTGTGCTTGAAGCCGCCGCCGGTGCGCTCGCGCAGGCAGCGGTCGAGCGTCTCCTCGCCCGCGTGGCCGAACGGCGGGTGGCCGAGGTCGTGGCCGAGCCCGATCGCCTCGGTCAGGTCCTCGTTCAGCCCCAGCGCGCGGGCGACGGTGCGGGCGATCCCGCACGCCTCGAGCGTGTGGCTGAGCCGGGTGCGGTAGTGGTCGCCCTCGGGCGCGACGAAGACCTGGGTCTTGTGCTTCAGCCGGCGGAAGGACTTCGAGTGGACGATCCGGTCGCGGTCGCGCTGGAACGGCGTGCGCAGCGGGCTGTCGGGCTCGGCGACGGCGCGCTCGGCCGGGTAGGAGCGGGTGGCGTCGGCGGCGAGGAACTCGTCCTCCCAGGCGCGGACCCGGTCCTCGAATGCGACGGTTGCAGGCATCGCATCGATCTTAGGGGGCGCTCGGTGGCCGGCAGCCGGTCGGGGACCTTCCTTATGCCGCTGCGCGTAACTGGACATGGGCGTGGTGCTCCAGGGTCTCTCCGACCGCCCGCTCGACCTGGCGCAGGGCGGGCGGCTCGGCGGGCGGCGCCTCGGCCAGCGGCTTCGCCAGGGCCTCGACCATGAAGCGGTGGGCTTCCTCGGTGAGCGGGAACGAACCGGCTTCGCAGCTGGCGCAGACGACCCCGCCCGAGGCGCCCGAGAAGCCCGCCAGGTGCTCCGCCTCCCCGCAGCCGGCGCAGGAGGCGAGTTCGGGGGCGAATCCCGCGACCAAGGCCAGCTTGAGCCGGAACGAGAGCGCCACCTCGAGGCCGATCGCCCGCGGCTGCCCCGGTTCGTCGAGCAAGGAGAGGTAACGGCAGAGCAGGTTGTAGGCGGGCAGGTTGGGCTCGGTGGAGTCGAGCAGGCGCAGCACGGCATCGCAGGCGCGGGCGCCGGCGCCGATCGCGGCCCCGTTCGAGCGCAGCCGCGGGTATCCGTCGAGCGTGGTGACGCTGGTGACGGTCATCAGGTCGCTGCGTCCCTGGTGAAGGACGAGGTCGAGGCGGAAGAACGGCTCCAGCCGCCCGCCGAAGCGCGATTTCGGCTTGCGAGCGCCCTTCGCGATCGCCCCGAAGCGCCCCAGCGTCGGCGAATACATGTGCAGGATCCGGTCAGCCTCGCCGTAGCGAATGCTCCTCAAGACAACCGCTTCCGTCTTGACCGTAGATCCCGCCATTGAGACCAGTGTGCGGGACGGACCGGACGGAACTCAGCGCCACACTCCGGGTGAGTTCGCACTTTGCCGCGCTATCCGCGGCTAACTGCGAACTCGACTGCTGGCGACCTTGCGTTTTGCGGCTTTCCGGCGTTTCGGTTTGCGGCGCAGCTTGACCTGGCAACTCGGGCAGAAGTAGGTGGAGCGGCCGGAGACGACGATCCGCTCGACGATTCCGTCGCAGTCCGGGTCGGGACACGGCTGGCCCTCGCGGGTGTGGACGAGGAAGCGCTCCTGCATTCGGCCTTTTTCGCCGCGCCCGTCGCGATAGTCGTCGATCGAGGAGCCGCCCGCGTCGATCCCCGCTTCGAGAGCGGCGACGACGCCGTCCCGCAGCGCCACCCATTGCTCCGGCTTCATCGACCCGGCCGGCGAAAGCGGGTGCAGACGCGCGCGGAAGAGTGCCTCGTCGGCGTAGATGTTGCCGACCCCCGCAATCCCCGACTGGTCGAGCAAAAATGACTTCAACGGCGCCTTCTTCCCCGCCGCGATCTCGCCCAGCTTCTCCGGCGTGAACTCGGGCGAGAGCGGCTCGACCCCCAGCCGCGAGAAGCGCTCAGGCAGCTTCGCGTCGTCGATCAGGAAGGCCTCGCCGAAGCGCCGCGGGTCGGTGAACCAGACTTCGCGCCCGTCATCGAGCACGAAGCGGGCACGAAGATGTTTCTCCTCGGTGGTGCGCTCGCCTTGGTAGAGGATGCGCCCCTCAGAGGGGTCGATGATCTCCCCCTCGGGCTCGACCAGCACCAGGTTGCCGGTCATCCGCAAGTGCATGACCAGCGTCTGATCACCATCAAGTCCCAACAGCAGGTACTTGCCACGCCGCCCGAGCCCCTGGATCGTGCGCCCGTCGACCTTCTTCCCCAACGTCGCCGGGCGCACCGGCCGCGACCAACGCGCATCCCGAACTTCCAGCTTCTCGATCCCATGCCCTTCGAGCTCCGGCTCGAGCTGACGTGCGACGGTCTCGACCTCAGGCAGCTCGGGCACGCCCGGAGTTCTACCCGAGATCAGGTGGGACGGGCGATGCGCGGGCCTAGATGGCCGATTTCCGGGAGGGACGGGGCCCCGCAAGCTGTCGCCCGGATAACGGACGCGCCCCTCTCGCCACGGCCCG
>CALCIA010000023.1 GCA_937907435.1 uncultured Actinomycetes bacterium | reverse complement strand
GTGGATTACCCGTCCTATGGCACGGGTGATCCACGCAGCGCGATCCCGACCCCCGATTCAGGTCCGAAAAGGGGCCTCCCGGGGCCGGAAGGTGTGACGTTCCCGGCATCTCCGTCACGGATCCGGCCGAGGTGTGGAGGCTCTCCGACCCGATCGTCACGGAAGTCCGACCTCCCCCCGTCCCTGTGCCGCCTTTTTCACGAACGCCTCACGTCCTGGGCTCCTCATGGGGGTCACAGCCTGCCAGGACCCCCATGAGGAGCCCAGGACCTCCCTCGGACGGCCGACAGCACCACGGACCCCCGCCCGTCCCGTCCCCCCCCGAGCCCCCGCCCGCCACCGAGCTCCTCATCTACCCGCCAGCGCCCGCACCCACCCGCCAGGGCACGAAGACTCGCCGGTCGAGGCCGGCGCGCTCGATCGCCTCGCGGGCGCGGACGCGGGCCTCGGCGAGTACGGCGCGCTCGTCGGCGAAGCGGACGAGGCGGCCGTCCCTGAGCACGACCTCGCCGTCGACCACGACGGTGTCGACGTCGGTCCCGTGGGCGGAGAAGACGAGCGCCGCGATCGGGCGGTTGCCGACGGTCGCGTGGGCGCGGCTCAGATCGAAGACGGCCAGGTCGGCGCGCTTGCCGACCTCCAGCGAGCCGATCAGGTGGTCGAGGCCGATCGCGGTGGCGCTGCCGATCGTGGCCATCTCGATCACCCGCTCGGCCGTCATCAGGGTGGGGTCGAAGTGGGTCGCGTTGCCGGTCAGGGCGGCGAACTTCATCTGCTCGACCATGTCCGGGGAGCAGTTGACGTAGGTGCCGTCGCTGCCGAGGCCGATCGGCATGCCGGCCTCGAACAGCGCCCGCATCGGCGGCAGGCCGACGCAGCTGTAGGCGTTGGAGACCGGGTTGACGACGACCGAGGCGCCGCAGCCGGCGATCTGGTCGAGCTCGCGCCGTTTCAGGTGCAGGACGTGGGCGAAGACCCAGCGGTCGGAGAGCGCGCCCAGCCGGTCCAGATAGTCGATCTCACCGCCGCCCGTCTGCCGTTCGAACTCGGCGACCGACAGCCAGGGCGTGGTGGACGAGCAGTGGTTGGTGATCTTCAGCCCGCGCCGCTCGGCCAGCTCGACCCCGGCCGCGATGATCTCCTCCGAGCTGGTGTTGTGGAGCATCCAGTTCGCCCCGGTCTCGATCGCCAGCCCCATGTGGATGAGGCCGCCGCGACCGTCGAAGCGGTCGATCACCTCCGCCGCCAGCGCCAGCTCCCGCTCGCGGTCGCGCACGTGGGGGACCGCCGGGTGGCGGTCGGAGAAGGGCGGGTCCGGCGTCTCACGCAGCTCCTTGGTCACCAGCTGGCGCACGCCGACCTCCACCACCGGCCTCACCATCGCCTCGATCGAGTCGGCGTCGTGGGTCAGGATCACGTGGTTGAGCGAGCAGGTGGTGCCGGTGCGGATCTGCTCGATCGCGCCGAGGTAGCCGGCCACCTCGAGGTCGGCATCGCCGAGCTGCGCTCCGAGCGGCAGCGCCACCTGGGCGAGCCAGTCCTCCAGCAGCAGCCCCTCGCCGGTGTTCTTGAACAAGCTGCCCCAGTGATGGTTGTGTCCGTTGACGAAGCCGGGCAGGACCAGCTTGCCGCCGAGGTCGATCGTCTCCGCCGCCGAGTGCTCGCCCAGCTCCGACATCGCGCCGATGGCGGCGATCGAGTTGCCCTCGACGGCGATCCAGCCGCGCTCGATCACGCGCCGCTCGGCGTCGACCGTGACCACGTAGCCGTTGGTCAACAGCAGCGACGCCACGACGCCTCTCTCCGGGATCGCCGACCCATGGCGGACCAGTGTATACGGCAGATTGGGCTAGATTGCTGATTATATGCGGATAATTGGGACGCCATGCCTACCCTTTTCGATATCTGTATACCGGATATGGCATGGGGTAGATTGCAGATTGGCCGGACGCGATGGCTGAGTCGAGCGACACCCTGGCCGACCGGGCCTATCGCGAGCTGCGCTCGTCGATCGTGGCCGGGCGGCTGGAGCCGGGCTCGCCGATCGTCGAGGCCGACCTGGCCGCGCTCTTGGGCGTCAGCCGCACCCCGGTCCGGGAGGCGCTGCGGCGCTGCGAGCTGGAGGGCTACCTGGGGCGCCACGGGAACGGCCGGCTGGAGGTGGTCGCACCGACCAGGGAGATGGTCGAACAGCTCTTCGACGTCCGGATCATGGTCGAGGAGTACGCCGCCCGGCTCGCGGCCGAACGCATCTCCGACGCCGAGCTGGCCCGCCTCGAATCCCTGGTCGAGGAGGACTTCCGGGCCCTCGGTCGGCCCCACTCCGACCGCCTCGCCGAACTGAACGGCGAGATCCACGGCACCGTCCTCGAGGCCTCGCGCAACCGCACTCTGGTCCTGATCATGCGCTCCTTCGAGGGCCGCCCCCACGGCCTCCAGGTCTTCGCCGTCGGCGACCCCGAGCACCGCCGCCGCTTCGTCGACGACCACCGCAACCTGGTCTCGTTGCTGCGCGACGGCGACGTCGACGGAGCCGGCCGGCTGATCCGCTCCCACCTCGAACGCGCCCGCGAAGTGTTGCTCGCGGGCCTGCCGTCGTCGGGCAGGTGATCGATTGCGCGATTAGGTTCTCCTGGTGCCAAAACTGCCCGCGAGCCTGCACGTACTTCGGCGGCGTGACTTCCGGCTGCTCTTCGTCGGCCAGTCGGTGTCCGTCCTCGGCGATCGCATGGTCGCCGTGGCGCTCGCGTTCGCGGTGCTGCAGATCGGCGGCTCCCCTTCGGCGGTGGGGATCGTCCTCGCCGCCCGGATCTTCCCCTCGGCGGGGTGCGCGCTGGTCGGCGGCGCGGTGGCCGACCGGGTCTCGCGGCGCGCGGTGATGGTGGGCGCCGACCTGGTGCGGGTGGCGAGCCAGGGGACGATGGCGGCGCTCCTGATCGGGGGCGTCGCCCAGGTGTGGACGCTCGCGCTCCTGGCCGGGGTGGGCGGCGCGGCGAGCGGCTTCTTCGGGCCGGCGTCGATCGGGCTGATCCCCGAGGTGGTCCCGCCCGAGGAGCTGCAGCCGGCGAACGGGCTGCGCTCGAGCGGATCCTCGGCCGGGGAAATCCTCGGACCGCTGCTCGCGGGCCTCCTGGTGGCGGGCGCCGGCGCCGGCTGGGCGATCGCGGCGGATGCCGGCACCTTCGCGGTGAGCGCCGTCTGCCTCCTGATGCTGCGCCTTCCCCGCCGGGTCGGGGCCGCGTCCGGCTCCTTCCTCGCCGACCTCCGCGAGGGCTGGGCCGTCTTCTCCTCCCGCACCTGGGTCTGGGCGTGCGTGGCCTACTTCGCGATCGCCAACCTCTTCTGGGGAGCGTGGAGCGCGCTCGGCCCGGTGGTCGCCGACCGCGATCTCGGCGGCGCCGCGGCGTGGGGCACCATCCTCGCGGCGGTGGGCGTCGGCGCCCTGCTGGGCAGCGCGGTCGCCACCCAGGTCCGGCCCGCGCGGCCGCTGGTCTTCGTCGCCCTGAGCGAGGCGCTCTTCGCCCTCCCCCTCGGCTTCCTCGCCGCCACCTCGCTGGTGCCGCTCCTCGTCCTGGCGGCGCTTCTCTCCGGGGTCGGCCTCATGCTCGGCATGTCGGTCTGGGAATCGACCCTCCAGCGCCAGGTCCCGGCGGACTCCCTCTCCCGGGTCAGCTCCTACGACTGGTTCGGCTCCTTCCTCTTCTACCCGGTCGGGCTCGCCATCTGGGGACCCCTCTCAGCGGCGATCGGCATCCACACCGCGCTCTGGCTCGCCTTCGGCCTCTTCATCGCCTCGATCCTGACCCTGCTCGCCGTCCCCGCGGTCCGCCGGCTTCCGTGGACGCCGGCCGTGGCCGCCGAGCCGCCGCGCTCAGCGGCCGCTTGAGGCCCTGACCCGGGCGCGGTCGAACCGGTCGGCGAGCGCCGCGAGCTCGGCGGCCTCGGGGATCTCGTCACGCGCAGCGACACGGGCCAGGATCCGGGCGTAGAGGCCGAGCGCGCCCTCGTCCATCAGCCGCTGCGCGCCCTCGACATCCTCGATCCGTCCCTCCCGCCGCCAGGCGAGCGCCGCGGCGACGAGGGGCCCGTGCGGGAGGCCCGCCTCGGCGAGATAGCCGGCCACCGCCTCGTCGTTTCCGACCACGCGTCCATGCTCGACCAGCCACCAGAGGCGAACCGGGGCGAGGATCGCCTTGGTCGTCCCGCGGACGCCGGCGGTCGCGACATCCAGGCCGGCGACGGCATCGGGGTCGCTGCCGGCGAGGGAGAAGCGCACCGCCTCCGCGCGGATCTCGGCGACCGGCGGCGGCGTCGCGAACGCGTCGCGGCGGTCGTCGCCGAAGACCAGGCGCCCGTGTTCGAGCAGGTCGAGGCGGTCGATGGCGGGGAACCGCGAGGGCGGAGCGGGCGTCCGGTCGAGCGGCCAAGGAGCGTGGAAGATCGAGAGCCGCGAGCCGAGCCCATCGTCACAGACGCTCCGGGCGCGGGCCGCGATCCGCTCGACCGCCGCCCCGGCGCTCTTGCCGGGCTCGACCAGCAGCGCCACGTCGATGTCGCTGGCCGCCGCGGTGAAGCCGCCGTGGGCGAGGCTGCCGATCGCGTAGACGGAAGCCAGGTCCGGGCCGAGCAGCCGGCGCGCCTCCTCGCAGGCGACCTCGACGACCTCCCAGCCCGCGCGGTCGGCTCCGCTCACCGCTCTGTCCATCCGTCCCGCACGGGGGGATTCTTCCGCACGGAGCAGGCGCGGCGCCTTCGCCGTCCTGCCGGGGCATCCGCGGGGGAAATCGCGGCCAGCTTGCGTTTCCCTTGCGCTTGCATTCCCCTTGCGCTACGGTCGTCCCATGAGAACCCTCGCGCGCATCCTCGACGAGACCGCCCCGAGCCGGGTCGCCGACGCGGTGGCGAGGCTCGACGACGGCAGCCTCGTCGTGATCGAGGCCAAGCTGCCCGGTGCCCTGGCGGGCGACCGCGAGCAGGTGCGCGCCTACGTCGACGCTTATAAGCGCCTCGCCGACCGGGTGCTGGAAGGGGCCGAAGTGGACCGTCCCGACCAGCTGCCGTGGCTGCGGACGGTGCTGTGGGGCGAGGCGATGAACGCGCCGTTCGGCGAATGGGTCGGCAGCCTCGGCCCCGGTCGCGGGACCGCCGTGGCGATCATCCAGGCCCTGCGCTCGACGCTGCCGGAGGGCGGCCGGCCGATCTCCGCGCCCGCGCGCCGCAAGGTGCCGAGCTGGGACCTGCGCGAGGGCGACGTGGTGCGCTTCTACCGTGCGGTCGCCGCGATGCTCGAGGGCGCCGAGCTCCCGCTGGAGCGGATCCAGGACGTCCTCGGCCTGAACCGGACCGAAGCGGCGGCGCTCTTCGGCGTGCGCCGCCAGGCACTCGAGGGCTGGGAGCGGGCGGGGGTGCCGCGCGAGCGCCAGGCGAAGCTGGCGACGATCGGCGCGATCGTCGACCTGCTGGAGGCGCGGCTGAAGGCCGACCGCGTGCCCGCCGTGGTGCGCCGCCCCGCCCCCGCCTACGGCGAGCGCTCGATCCTCGAGGCGATCGCGGCCGGCGACGAGGACCTGGTGCTCGACCAGCTGCGCGCCGGCTTCGACTGGGCGAGCGGCGCCTGATGCGCCACCTGCGCCGCGGCGGCCGCCACTTCAGGGTGGCCGAGCCGAGCTGGAGCGACCCGCTGTCCGGCGAGCACTCGCGGGCGCGCGGCGGGCGCTGGAATCCGCCCGGCGCCTTCGGCGTCGTCTACCTGAACGCGACGGTGGAGGTGGCGCGCGCCCAGGTGCGCAGGCGCCTCGGCCCGCTGGCGATCGGCCCCGAGGACCTCGACCCCGAGGCGGCGCCGATCCTGGTCGAGACCGAGGTGCCGACCGGCCCCTACGTCGACGCCGTCACCGACGCCGGCCTGCGCTCGCTCGGCCTGCCGGCCGAATACCCGCTGGACGGGCGCGGCGCCGAGGTCGGCCACGAGGCCTGCCGCCCGCTCGGGGTCGCGGCGCAGTCGGCCGGGGAGCCGGGGATCGCGGCGCGCTCCGCCGCCGAGGTCCCGTCCCCCGGCGAGGAGCTCGCCTACTTCGGTTCCGCGAGGCTGCGGCCGCGCGGGCGCCGGCGCTTCCCCGAGTGGTTCTGGGGCGGCGCCGGCAGGTGAGTTACGCATGAAGCTCCTGGAGCCCGGTCGGCTTCGGAAGACGTGCCCCGCGGCGGACGAGGTGCAGGACCGGGCCGCCCGGAGGCCGCTACTTGTAATCGACGTTGATCGAGCTGAAGCTGAGCGAGACGCTCTCGGTCACCGTGCCGTTGCCGCCCTTCCCCTTGTCGGCGTCGGTGCCGTAGGAATCGACCTTCGCGTCGGTGAGGACGATCGTCTGCGGGCCGCCGTCAGGGCCGGCCGCGCGCACGTGGAGCACGACTTTCGGGAAGTGTTTGCCGTTGGCGCATGCCTTGAAGAGGGTGGGCGAGGACTTGTCGACGTGCTTGACGATCTCGATGCCCTTGATGCTGGTGCGCGCCGCTGCGGTGGGTGCGGCGACGAGCTGCCAGGCGAGGACGCCGGAGGAGCCCGCGCCGCCGCCGAGGCTCATCGACGCGACCGGCGCTCCACCGGGTGCGACCCGCAGCGGCGGGACCGGGCTCGTCGGCCCCGTCAGCGTCTCCCCGGCGCCCAGCGTGAAGGTCTGCCCGTCGATCGACACCGTCGTCCCCGCGGGTCCGCTCGCGCCCTGGGGTCCGCTCGCGCCCGGGGCTCCGGTGGACCCGGCGGCGCCTGCGGGGCCGGGCGGGCCGCTCACGTTCCATTCGAGCGCGTGCTCGGTCGCGGCGGGCGCACCGGCGGGGTTGCACGTCTGGCCCGCCGAGGGATCGATGATCCGGACGTTCCCGGCGACGGCCACCGGCGTCGTCCCGTCCCCCTGCACCTCATAACAGGCGTGGATCACCCCGTCGTTGCCGGGCACGGCGGCGATCGCCGCCGCGGCCGCGCCGGCGCCTGCCCCGATGGCCAGCAGCAGCACCGCCCTTCCGGTCCGACCGGTCAGCCCCCGAAGCCTCATACAGAGCCGAATCTAACCGCCGCCCCGGTGCGATCAACGGATGTCCGACAAACCTCCCGGAAGGTGCGCGGAGCTCGGCAAGAACGCGCGCGCCTTCCGTCGTCAATCCGGCCTCCGCCGCGGAACTTGTAGTCCTTTGTCACCCTGTGGGTGACAAAGGACTAAGGGTTGTCTCCCGCGGGGTGCCCGGGACACGGGACCCTCCCGGCTCCGTCACGAGGCGCACGGCTTCGTCCCGAAATCCGGTCCTCTTCGAAACCTCCCGGCCCGGCGGCGCGACTCCGCTACGCCGCGCGCTCGTCGTAGCGCTCGCGGGCGGACTCGACCTCTTCGACGTGGTCGTAGGCCGAGGGCCGGATCGCGGCGGTCCGCGAGTACCTCGACTCCGACTACGCCAGGCGGGTCCTCTTCCCGGCGGCCTGAGGCGAGGAACGCAAACGGGGCGCGGAGACCGGACTAGCCCCCGCGCCCCGGACCTGCCTCGGGGTGGACTCAGGAAGCTTCGGCGGCGAACTCGGCCGGGCCCTTCTCGACCGCGACCGGGTCCATCCAGGCGACCTCCCAGAGGTGGCCGTCGAGGTCGTGGAAGCTGCGCTGGTACATGAAGCCGTAGTCCTGCGGGTCCTTCGCCGGGCTCGCGCCGGCGGCCAGGGCGGCGGCGGCCAGGGAGTCGACCTCGGCCCGGTCGGCGGCGCTGACGCAGGCCGTGAGCGCGGTCTCCGCGGCGGGGTCGGCGACCGGCCTGGTGACGAACTCGGCGAAGCGGTCGCGCTGCAGCAGCATCACGTAGGCCTGCTCGGAGACGACCATGCAGGCGGCGCCCTCGTCGCAGAACTTCTCGTCGAAGTCGAAGCCGAGCGCGGCGAAGAAGGCGCGGCTGGCGGCGAGGTCGGCGACCGGGAGGTTGAGGAACAGCAGTCTGGACACGGCTGGTTTCTCCTTTGATGGGTGGGTCCGTTATAAGGAGAGACGGTGTCTGCACCCGGAACTAATCGGTCCGGAGGAGAACTCGTCCTCGAGGGCGAGATGGAGCGACTGCGCCCGAGCCTCACGGGCTACTGCTATCGCATGCTCGGCAGCGGCTTCGAGGCCGAGGACGCGACCCAGGAGACGCTGCTGCGCGCCTGGCGCCGCTCCGACACGCTCGCCGAGCCGGCGGCGCTGAAGTCCTGGCTCTTCACCATCGCCACCAACGTCTGCCTCGACCAGATCGACGCGCGCAAGCGCCGCGCCCGCCCGGTCGACCTCGCCGACGCCGGCACCGCCGAGACCCCCGTCGGCGCCCCCCTGCCGGAGGCCGACTGGGTCCTCCCGATCGCGGGCGGCCAGGTCGCCGACCCCGGCGCCGACCCCGAGGCCCAGGCCGCCGAGCGCGAGACCCTCCGCCTCGCCTTCGTCGCCGCCCTCCAGCACCTGCCCGCCCGCCAGCGCGTCGTCCTCGTCCTGCGCGAGGTGCTCCGCTGGAGCGCCAAGGAGGTGGCCGACGTCCTCGACACCTCGGTCGCCTCGGTCAACTCCGCCCTCCAGCGCGCCCGCGCCACCCTCGACGAGCTCGACCTCGAGGACTCCGACGCCCCCGCCCGCCCCGCGACCGAGGACGAGCAGCGGCTCCTCGACCAGTACCTCGAGGCCTTCGCCGAGTACGACATCGACCGCATCGTCGCCCTCCTCCGCTATGACGTCGTCTTCGACATGCCCCCGCTGCCCCTCTGGGTCCGGGGTCCCGAGGAAGTCGGCACCTTCATGCTCGGCCAGGGCGCCGCCTGCCGCGGCTCGAAGCTGATCGCCACCACCGCCAACGGCCTCCCCGCCTACGCCGCCTACAAACCGGACCCCGAGTCCGGCGCCTGGCTCCCCTGGTCCCTGACGCTGCTGGAAGCCGAGGCGGGCGACGGCGCCGCGGTCCCGACCATCACCGCCATCCACAACTTCCTCGCCCCCTTCCTGCCGAACCTCTTCGGCTCCTTCGGCCTGCCGGAGCGGCTGGAGGAGGCGGACCCGGTGATCAGCGCCGCTCGGTAGGGCTCGGCAGCGACTACAGCGGCTCGGTGCCCTCGCTCAGGATCGCGAGGTACCTGTCGTAGGCGAAGATCTTGTTCCGCGGGCGGCCGCTGAGCTCGCGCAGGATCCCGATCCGCTCGAGGTTCGCGATCGCGGTGGCGACCGTGGGCTCCGATACGGGCAATCGTCCCGCCGTCTCCGGGATGCGCAGCACCACCTCCTTCACCGCCTGGTCGAAGACGAGAAGGGCCGACCCGGCCGCCCTGCCGAGCCCCTTGATTCGGCCACGATCGCGCTCGATCAACTCGACGATCCGTCTCGTCGTCTCGGTGGCGAGCGCCGCAACCGAGATGACGCCTTCGAGGAAGAAGCGGAGCCATCCCTCCCAGTCGCCGTCCGTCCGGATCGCCTGCAGCCGTTCGTAATAGACATCGCGATGACGCTTCAGATGGAGGCTCAGGTACAGAAGCGGCCGCGCGAGGACGCGTGATTCCCCGTCGGCGGTGTCGCTGCAGAGGAGCAACGTCACGAGCAACCGACCGACGCGTCCGTTGCCGTCGAGGAAAGGGTGGATCGTCTCGAACTGGGCGTGGGCGAGCGCCGCCCGGATGAGCATGGGGAGCGCGATCGGGTCCCCGTGCAGGAACTTCTCGAGGTCGGCCATCGCGCCGGGGACCTCGTTCGGCGGCGGCGGAACGTAGCGCGCCGACCCGGGCGAGGGCCCGCCGAGCCAGTTTTGAATCCGCCGGAAGGTCCCGGGTCCGGACTCCCCACCGCGCGTGCCACGAAGGAGCTCGGCGTGGATGTCCCTGAGCAGACGAAGGCTGATCGGGAGCCCTTCGGCCATGCTCCGCAGCCCGAGATCCAGGGCTGCGAGGTAGTTCGTGGTCTCCCTGGCATCTTCGATCGGGACGCCCGGGGCGATGTCGTGCTCGAACAGCAGGAGGTCCGAGAGCGAGGACTGGGTGCCCTCGATCTGGGAGGACAGCACGGCCTCCTTGCGGATGTAGCTGTAGAGAAACTGATCGGGATCGGGCAAGAGCATGGTGATCCCGTCAAGCCGCCCGAGTGCCTGGTTCGCCTGGTCGATCAGCCGTTGCAGCCCGGCATCGATCTCAAGTGGCGGATCCGGCGGCAGCGGGTTCGGCAAGAACGTCGCATAGCCGTCCTCGGCGGCGGATGCGGGGACGAAGCGGCCGGCCCGGCCGGAAACTGTCTTCTCAGCGTCGATCATTGTTGCCTTGATTCTTGGGATGTCCGGAAGCTAGCAAAGGTTAAGGGCGTATCCTTGGGATAAGGTCCAGCAAGGAAAGGTTGCTTGGGAGCGGCTTGGGAGCGGCCCTTCCGGGACCCGCTTGGCAGGTATATAGGTTTCCTATACAATCCTCCGGAGTGCGTTCCTCAAACCACTCCCTCTCGCCCCGAGGAGACGAGGTCGGCCGGCCGTTCGTCGCGGTGCTGGTCGGCATCACGCTGGTCGTCTCGATCATCAGCAGCCTCGGCGCGCCGCTCTTGCCGGACGTCGCCAAGGACCTCCGCGTCTCGCTGCCGGACGCCCAGTGGTCGCTGACCGCGGCGCTGATCGCCGGGGCGATCGCGGCGCCGGTCCTCGGCCGGCTCGGGGACGGCCGCCATCGCCGGCAGTCGATCCTCGGCGCGCTGCTCGTCGTCACCGCGGGCGGCGTGATCGCCGGGCTCGCGGACTCGCTGTCGGTGCTGGTCCTGGGACGGGTGATGCAGGGCATCGGCCTCGGGCTCGCGCCGATCGCGATGGCCGCCGCGCGCGACCACCTGGGCGGCGAGCACGCCCGCCGCACGATCGCGCTGCTGTCGGTCAGCGGCGCCACCGGCCTCGGCGCGGGCTACCCGATCAGCGGCCTGATCGCCCAGCAGCTCGACCTCCACGCCGCCTTCTTCTTCGGCGCGATCCTCAGCGGCGTGGCGCTGATCGCCGCCTACCTGGAGATCCCCTCGAACCGGCACGGTCCCGCCGTCTCGCTCGACATCACCGGCGCCGCCGTCGGCAGCATCGCCATCGTCGCGCTGATGATCGGCATCGGCGAGGGACACGAATGGGGCTGGACCTCTCCCGCCACCCTCGGCTGCTTCGTCGTCGCCGTCGTCATCTTCGCCCTCTGGACCCGCCGTCAGCTGCGCGTCCGTGAACCGCTCGTCGACCTCAGCCAGCTCCGCCACCGCGCCGTCCTCGGCGCCGACCTCTCCGCCAGCCTCCTCGGCATCGCCCTCTACATGTTCTTCACCGTGATCACCGAGTTCGTCCAGACCCCCTCGGCGGAGGGCTTCGGCTTCGGCGCCTCGACCACCGTCGCGGGCCTCTGCCTGGTCCCCTTCTCGGCCGCCAGCCTCCTCGGCAGCCGGCTCATGACCGCGACCCTGCGCCGCTCCGGCTTCCGCGCGGCCCTCGGCATCGGCGGCCTGGCGATCGCCGCCGCGGGCGTCTTCTTCGCCCTCGTCCACGGCGCCCTCTGGCAGGCCTGCGTGATGATGGCCCTGCTCGGCATCGGCTTCGGCTTCACCTTCGCCGCCATCCCCGGCCTCATCACCCGCGCGGTCCCGCCCCGCGAGGTCGGCAGCGCGATGGGCTTCTACCAGGTGGTCCGCTCGATCGGCTTCTCCGCCGGCTCCGCCCTGGTCGCCTCGATCCTCGCCTCCCACGCGGTCGCCGGCTCCGCCTTCCCCGCCGTCGGCGGCTACACCACCTCCCTCTGGATCGGCGCCGGCATCGCCCTCTTCGCCACCCTGGTGGCGGTCACCCTGGCGCCGCGCGAGGAACGGACGCCGCGCCCGGTGGACGACGACGAGCTCGACACCTGGCGCGACGACGCCGAGCTGGCAAGCGCCGGCCTGATAGACGGCGAGGCCGAGGTGCGGGCGGGGCGATACTAGGCGCCGCTGAGCTGGCCATGGGTCGTCGTCCACGCCACGGCGTGGGGCCTGATTCCGGGGCGGGGACGGGGACTTCGGGGCGCGGGCGGCCGTCCGAGGTGGGTCGAGGGAGGTCCTGGGCTCCTCATGGGGGTCCTGGCAGGCTGTGACCCCCATGAG
>CALCIA010000022.1 GCA_937907435.1 uncultured Actinomycetes bacterium | reverse complement strand
GCCCGGGCCGTGGCGAGAGGGGCGCGTCCTTCCCCGGGCGACAGCTTGCGGGGCCCCGTCCCTCCCGTGCGCCAGCCTGCGGGGTGAGTTCGCAGAAATCCGCGGATAGCGCGGAGAAGTGCGAACTCGCTTGGCGGGCCTTCCGAGCGCGCCTCCGGCCCCGGCCCTCCCGCCTCACCAGCGCGGACCGGAGGAATCGCCGCCTAGTAAGTGTTCGCCTCGGTCCAGATCCGCCAGATCGCGACCACTGAGGCCGCCAGGAGGAGGATCCAGAGGAGCGTGCCGCCGCCGCTCGACCAGAGCTTGTCCTGGCCCGCGATCAGCAGGGCCAGCATTCCGAAGGCGCCGTAGAAGATCGCTCGCCGGCCGTCGCTCAGGGTCGCCAGGGTGAGCTGGTTCTGGCGGCTCAGCGTGTAGAGCATCCAGGTGATCCCGGCCAGGAACGCCATCACGATCGCGGTCATCACGGTGTCGACCGCGTTGCCACCTCCCGGGATGAACGCGACTCCGAGCGCCAGAAGCATGATGATCGCGACGTTTCGCGCGGCCTTCACGTCACAAATCGTACTCCGACCCGTCAACCGGTCGTCGAATTACTTACTGGTCATGACGATCACGCCGATCACCACGGCCGCCATGACCACCAACAAGGAGAGCGTCGCGATCGCCGCGGCGGCGGTGGCGGCCACCGGACGGTCTTCCTGGCTCAGGTCGACGAAGCGGGCCACCCCCCAGATCGCCACCGAGAAGATCGCCGTCACCCCGACCCCGGCGATGAAGGCAAAGACAACGGTCTGCACCAGCTCCTTCGTCTCGACGATCTCCGCCAGCCCCGGCATCCCCCTCACCCGCTCTGCACCGGGACCGGCGCGCCGCGCTGGGCACGCCGCACGAAGGCCGCGCCGATCCCCCCGAGCGCCGCCACCGTCACCACCACCGGCCCGACGGCGCCGCTGCCGAAGATGCTCGTCACCCCGTAGGTCGCCGCGCCGATCGCCGCCGCCGCGGGCAGCGTCAGCACCCAGGCGGTGACGATGTTCCCGGCCACGCCCCAGCGCACCGCCGAGAGCCGTTTCGCCGCCCCGGCCCCCATCACGCCGCCGTTGATCACGTGCGTGGTCGACAGCGGGAAGCCGAAGTGGGTCGAGGCGAGGATCACCGCCGCCCCCGCCCCCTGCGAGGTGAATCCCTGCGCCGCGTCCATCTTGATGATTTTCGTGCCGGTCGTCTTGATGATCCGCCAGCCGCCGCTGTAGGTGCCGAGCGCGATCGCCGCCGCCGAGGAGGCGATCACCCAGATCGGCGGATTCGACCCCGCACCGAGGCTGCCGTTGGCGATCAGCGCCAGGGTGATGACCCCCATCGTCTTCTGCGCGTCGTTGGTGCCGTGCGCGAGCGCCAGCATCCCGCCGGAGAGGACCTGCCCGTACTTGAAGCCGCGGCTGACGATCCCCGGCCGCTGTTTGCCGATCACCCGGTAGGCGAGGCCGATCGAGGCACCCGCGGCGACGAAGGCGAGCAGCGGCGCGATGATCGCCGGGATCAGCACCTTGCCGATCAGCCCTTCGGCGAGCACCACCTGGAAGCCCGAGGCGGCGACCGCCGAGCCGACGACGCCGCCGATCAGCGCGTGCGAGGAGCTCGATGGCAGCCCGAAATACCAGGTGACGAGATTCCAGGAGATCGCCCCGATCAGCCCGGCGAAGACGATCGTCGGCGTGATCACGGCGGCGTCGACGACGTCGTTGGCGACCGTCGCGGCGACCGAGATCGAGATGAACGCGCCGGCGAAGTTCAGCAGCGAGGCGGCGGCGATCGCCACCTGCGGCCGCGCCGCCCCGGTCGAGATCGAGGTCGCGACGACGTTCGCGGTGTCGTGAAAGCCGTTGGTGAAGTCGAAGGCGAGGGCAGCGCCGATGACGATGACGAGGATGACGTCAGAGCTCACTGCCCGGAACAAATACCCGAGACGGCGGGCGTTCACGAATCCGCCACAAAAGTGATACAGGCGACCGAACCCTGGCGGCGCCCCCTACGAGTTCTTGATCACGATCCCCTCGAGGATCTGCGCCGCGTTCTCCGTCGCGTCGATCGCCTCCTCGAGCACGCCGAAGATGTCCTTCCAGCGGATCACGAACATCGGGTCGATCGCGTCGGTGAAGAGCGCCGCCACCGCGTCGCGGGAGATCCGGTCGCCTTCGTTCTCCAGCCGGTGGACCTCGATCCAGTACTGGTCGAGGTCCTTGAACGACGGCAGGTTCTCCAGCCCCTCGGCGAGCGCTTCGCAGGAGCGCACCAGCACCCCGGTCAGCGCCCCAGCCTGGTCCATCGGCGCCTCCACCTGGTAGAGCCCGAGGAAGTCGGCTGCCTCCTCGGTGAAGTCGACGATGTCGTCGAGCTGGGTCGCCAGTCCGTAGATGTCCTCGCGGTCGATCGGCGTGACGAAGGTCGTATTCAGCCTTTTGATGATTTCGTGGGTGACCTTGTCCCCACGGTGCTCGGTTTCGACGATGTCCTGGTGGAGCGTCCCGGCGTCAGGCCACTCGCGCATCAGCCGGTCGAGCAGTTGGGCGGAATGGACGCTGTTCTTCCCCGCCTCCACGAATAGATCGAAAAAGGTCTGATCGTGGGGTAGAAGCGAGAAGCGCGCCACCGACGACATCCTAGTCGCCATCCGGCGCCCCTCGTCAGCTGGTCACCGCGGTCGCGGCCGCGGGGCTCGTCGCCGTCGCCAGCTGCTCGGCGGCCCGCGTCGCCGCCCGCTCGCGCAGTTCGGTCTGCACGTCGCGCCGCGGCTCGTCCTCTCCCCGCCGGATCCGCGTCCACTCGCCGTCCGACCCCAGGTCCCAGGAGTTCGAGTTATCGGCGAAGCAGCGTTCCAGCACGTCGATCATCTCCGCCCGCAGCCCCGGGTCTTCGACCGGCGCGACCAGCTCGACCCGGCTGTCGAGGTTACGCGGCATCATGTCGGCGGAGCCCATCAGCACCCGCGTCTCCTCGCCGCGGCGGAAGGTGTAGACGCGCGAGTGCTCGAGGAAGCGGCCGACGATCGAGACCACCCGGATGTTCTCCGAGACGCCCGGCACGCCCGGCTTCAGGCAGCAGATCCCGCGCACGTTGAGGTCGACCGGCACGCCCGCCTGGGAGGCGCGGTAGAGCGCCCGGATGCACCCCGCGTCGACCAGCGAGTTCATCTTCAGCGCGATCCGCGCCTCCTCCCCGGCCTCGTGCGCGGCGATCGTCGCCTCGATCTCCTCGATGAAGCGGTCCCGCATCGTCGTCGGCGAGACCAGCATCTTGCGGTACTCCGCGGGGCGCCCGTAACCGGTGAGGAAGTTGAACATCTCGGCGACGTCGGCGCCGATGTCGGGGTCGGCGGTGAAGAGACCGAAGTCGGTGTAGAGGCGGGCCGTCTTGGCGTGGTAGTTGCCGGTGCCGATGTGGACGTACTCGCGCACCTGCCGGCCCTCGCGGCGGGCGACCAGGATCGCCTTCACGTGCGTCTTCAGCCCGGGGATCCCGTAGACGACGTGGACCCCCGCCTCCTCCAGCGCCTGCGCCCAGTGGATGTTCGCCTCCTCGTCGAAGCGCGCTTTCAGCTCCACCATGCAGACCGCCTGCTTGCCGCGTTCGGAGGCGCGGATCAGCGCCGGCACCAGCGGCGAGTCGTCGCTGGTCCGGTACACGGTCTGCTTGATCGCCAGCACGTCGGGGTCTTCGACCGCCTGCTCGACGAAGCGTTCGACCGAGCTCGCGAAGGAGTCGTAGGGATGGTGGACGAGCAGGTCGGCGTGGCGGATCTCCCGGAACATGTCGACCGAGCCCTCCTCCTCGCCCTGCAGTCGCGGCTGGGTGACCGGCGTCCAGGGCGAGTAGCGCAGCTCGGCGTGGCCGGGGGCGTCGGCGATCTCGGAGAGGTCGGCGAGGTCCAGCAGCCCGTCGATGTCGTACACCTCGCGGTCTTCGAGGCGCAGCGCGCCGATCAACTCGTGACGCAGCCGCGGGTTCATCCCGGTCGCGATCTCCAGCCGCACCACCTCGCCGAAGCGGCGTCGGCGCAGCTCGTCCTGGACCGCCTGCAGCAGGTCGTCGGCCTCGTCGGAGACGGTGAAGTCGGCGTCGCGCGTCACCCGGAAGAAGCCGTAGTCGACGACCTCGGTGCCCGGGAACAGCGCGTCGAGGTTGGCGGCGATCACGTGCTCCAGCGGCACGAAGGCGCCGTCGTCGCCGACCGGCAGGAAGCGCCCGAGCAGCTCCTTCGGCACCTTGACGCGGGCGACGATCTCGACCTCCGACTCCGGGTCCCGCAGCAGCACCGCGAGGCTCAGGGAGAGGTTCGAGATGTAGGGGAACGGCCGGCCGAGGCCGATCACCAGCGGCGTCAGCGCCGGGAAGACCTGCTCGTGGAAGCGGCGATGGATCTGGCGGCGCTCCTCCTCGCTCGCGTCCTCGAGCGCGACGATGCGCAGGTCGTCGGCCTCGAGCGCCGGGCGCAGCACGCCGCCGAAGCAGCGATGCAGCCGCTTGTCGAGCTCCAGCACGCGGCGCTGGATGCGGTCGATCTGCTCGGCGGGGCGCAGCCCGTCGGGCCCGCGGGCGTCGATCCCGGCGTCGAGCTGGTCGAACAGCCCGGCCACCCGCACCATGTAGAACTCGTCGAGGTTCGAGGCGTAGATCGCGCAGAAGCGCAGCCGCTCCAACAGCGGCACGCTCTCGTCCTCGGCCAGCTCCAGCACCCGCCGGTTGAACTCCAGCCAGGACAGCTCTCGGTTGAAGTAGAGAGATGGATCGTCGAGGCTGGTTACTGACTCGGCCAAGGGGACATCGTACTGGGGGACTACTCCTGCTTTGCAAGGGGGACGGTCCGATGGACCCCCTCTCTCACGAACAGCGGGGAGGTTCGTTCGGGGGTCCATCGGACCGTCCTCGAGCGTTGGTGGGGGCGCGGCGTCAGGCGGCACGTCGAGCGGAGGTGGACTGGGCGTTGACCGGAGCGTCCAGCGCCAGGCGGTAGCCGGTGGCGAGTTGGCTCATCGAGCGCTCCCAGGAGCGGGCGCGGGCGGCGCGGACGCCGGCGGAGCCAAGCTTGGCCCGCAGTTCGGACGAGGCGGCCAGCTGCAGCAGCGATCCGGCGACGTGATCGGCGTCGGGACGGCAGAGCAGGCCGGTGTGGCGGTTCTCGACCAGCGCCGCCGGCCCGCCCTCGGCGATCGCGATCACCGGCAGGCCGCTGGCGCCGGCCTCGAGGATCACCTGGCCGTAGGTGTCGGTGACGCTGCAGAAGAGGAAGGCGTCGGCGCTGGCGTAGGCGACCGCGAGGTCCTCGCCGCCGAGCCAGCCGAGGAAGGTGGCGGCGTCGCCGAGCCGTGAGCGAAGCTCGGCCTCCTCCGGGCCGCCGCCCGCCAGCAGCAGGTGCAGCCGCGGGTCTGTGGCGCGGGCGGCGAGGAAGGCGTCGGCGAGCAGGTCGAGGCCCTTCTCCTTGGAGAGGCGCCCGGCGTAGAGGACCTTGACCTCGCCCGGGTAGGCGTCGCGGTCGGCCTTGGCCGGGTCGAAGCGCCGCGCGTCCACCCCGCGCTCCCAGCGGCCGACCTTCGCCAGGTCGATGCCGAGCTCGGACAGGGACGCATCGGCAGCCGGGCTCGGCGAGAGCACCCGGGCCGGGGCGTCGTAGAAGGCGCCGAGACCGACCTTGGCGACCGTCTCAAGCGTCGCGTCGGCGCGCAGGCCCGCGTAGGTGGCGAGCTCGGTGTGGTAGCTGGCGAGCAGCGGCACGCCGGTGATCCGGCTGAGCAGCGTCGCCGCGATCCCGGCCGGGCCGGGGGCGGTGACGTGGACCAGGTCGTAGCTGCCGTCGGCGAGCGCCTCGACCAGCTCGGGGACCGCCGGGACGCCCAGCTTCATGCCCTCGTAGAAGGGCAGCTCCAGCTCCGCGGCGGCCGGAAGGCGGCGGTCGACGCCGGGGTCGGTGCCGATCACGTCGACGTCGAAGCCGGGGACGCCACGCTCGCGGATCTGCTCGATCGTGTGCGTCACCCCGTGCATGGAGCCGATCCCGTCGGCGATCAGCGCGACGCGGCGGCGGTCTCCTTCGCGCCCCCGCAGCCTCGCTTTCTCGGCCCCGAGGAAGGCGGTCGAGGGCGCGTAGGGGAAAGCCGGGACGAGCGCCTCGAAGATCCCGCTCGCGGCGCCCGCGAGGTCGCCCGAGCCGAGCGCCTCGACCCCGTCGGCGACGGCAACGCGCAGGCGCCGCTCATGGCGGCGGCGGGCACGGCGGTAGAGGTCGGCGTGGGAGAAGCCGTCGGCCTGCAGGAGGTCGAGAAGATCACGGCCGCGCGCGTCGATCCCGACCCCGGCGAGCCAGGCCTCGAGCAGGCAACGGGCGTCCTCGGGGCCGATGTCGGCGGCCACCTTGCCCTCCCGCGCGCTGCCCTCGCGGATCACCCGTTCGGCCATCTTCATCACCGCGGCGGGGTCGGGAGCGGCGCCGGGGCCCGAAGCGGCGCCCGGGGCCCGAGCGGCATCCGGACCGGCGACGACATCCGGGGGCGGGGCGACGCCCGGCGCGCCCGACGCCACTACAGCCTCCGACGCGGCGGTCCCGGCCTCGCCGAGCGCCCGGGTGGCGAGCGCCATCGCCGCATGGGTCCACTTCGCGGCCGAGCCCTGTTCGCCCCGCGCCTCGGCATGACCGTCGCGCAGGTGGGCGAGAAACTCTTCCGGCGTGGCAGCGGCGGGGACCTCGGTCCAGGTCCGGCCGATGTCGACGCCGGCATGGTCGTCGGAGCCGCCGATCCCGGTGCCGCCGCGCGTGTCGACGTAGACGGCGGCGGGCATGTTCAGCTCCGCGGCGCGCGACCCGTTGCGAACCTCCCAGATCGGGAACAGCTCGGCGAGCCGCCGCCGATGGCGCCGTGTCAGCGGCGCCGCGACGTAGAAGAAGGGATGCGCCAGGGCGCAGGCGATCTCGTTCTCGTGCAGGTAGGAGGCACAGGCCTCGACGTCGCCGGCGTGAGCCTGCAGCCACTCGTGGTCTCCGGGAGTGATCCCGTAACAGAGGACGTGAACCGCCTGAGGCTCGCCGGCAAAGCGGGCGGTCAGCTCCTCGGAGGCGAAGGTGTCGGGAAGCCCCTCCAACTCGAGCGCCCCGTCGATCGTGTCGTGATCGGTGATCGTGACAAAGTCCATCCCCCGCTTCTTCGCCAGCTCATACACCTCCTCCGGAGGCGTCGCGCACTCCGGCAACCCAAGGCTCCTCTGAACGCCAAGCCGCGAAAGCTGCGAAGCGGTGGAGTGGCAGTGCAGGTCAGCACGGGAAGTCATCGGTGTCTCCCTTGTAGTTCCTCATTGCCGCCATATTTCGCGATTTGCAGGGAAAACATGTGAACCACCTGCAAACGAGGCGTGAACTTCGTGTGACGACGGGTGATTCTTGGGGCGGGGAAGGGATGAGGAGGGATGGGGACCCGCAAGCTGTCGCCCGGTTGAAGGACCCGCCCCTCTCGCCACGGCCCGGGCAGGCTGTGGCCGTGGCGAGAGGG
>CALCIA010000021.1 GCA_937907435.1 uncultured Actinomycetes bacterium | reverse complement strand
CGGGCCGTGGCGAGAGGGGCGCGTCCGTAATCCGGGCGACAGCTTGCGGGTCCCCCGTCCCTTCCCCAGCCGCCAGCTTGCGAGGCCTGAACCCCTCGCCGCCCCGCTACCCGACTAGCTTCAGGACCTTGAAGCTTTTCGTGCCACGCGGCGTCTCGACGTCGACGGTGGCGCCGACCTCGGCGTCCATCAGGGCTTGGCCGATCGGGGACTCGGCGGAGAGCTTGCCTTCGGCGAGGTTGGCCTCGGTGGAGCCGACCAGGGTCCAGGTGACGGTCTCGCCTTTGGACTGGTCCTCGACCTCGGCGGTGCGGCCGAAGGCGAAGGTGCCGTCGCTGCCCTCGTGGGCCTCGACGACTACCGCGTTGCGGAGGCGTTCCTCGAGGCGCTTGATCCGCGTCTCCATCATCGCCTGGTCGTCTTTGGCCGTGTGATACTCGGCGTTCTCCTTGAGGTCCCCGAGCTCACGGGCGACACGGATGCGCTCGGCCATCTCATGGCGGCGCGGCCCTTTCAGCTCGGCGAGCTCGGCTTTCAGTTCCTCGATGCCGGCGGCGGTGATCGGCTCGCCGCCCGCGTTCTGGTTCGCGGGAGTCATTGTCAAAAGGTTGTCAAAAACAAAGCAGAGCGGTCAGCCGCCGCCCGATTCGCCCAGCAGCGCGGGCGCCAAGGTCTTGACTTTCGGTTCGGCCGCCCCCGCCAGCAGCTTCAGCCCGAAGAGTTCCTCGCTCGTTCGCAGCAGCGAGTAGGGGGTGTAGCGGGCGGCATCGGTCGAGCCCTTGGCGATGAACTTGGAGACGAGGACGGCGCCGGTCTTCAGCCGGTTCGCCGGCGCCGGCGGCGCGGTTTCGCCTTCGGCCGGCGGCGCCGGCGGATTCACGCCGCCGAAGGCGACGATCAGCAGCCCGTCCTTCTTATAGGCGGGCGATTCGAGGATCTCCGGCACGACTTCGGCGAGCCATTCGTCGGCCGCCGCGGCCCCCGTCGGTGCCCCTTCCGGGCACTGGCCGGCGACGCCCGCCGCGCAGAGGTCGGGAGAGATGTAGGAGTAGTTGGGCGTCTTCTTTTCGTTCCTCAGGTCCTTCTTCAGTTCCGTGATCGGCACGTCGGCCGCCGCGCAGGTGCCGACGTCGAGCAGCGAGTGGAAGTGGGTGAACGGGTTGAGCCGCGCCGAGTAGCCGCCCGCTTCGACCCTCTCTTCTTCCTCACCGGCGGGGTAGACGCAGTTCGCTGGTTCGCCGGTGGTCGGGCTCGCCATCCCTTCCATGTAGGCGCGCCAGCTGAAGCCGCCGATTTCCAGCTGCCCGGCGATCGTCGACGTTTCGACCGGATAGAGGCATTGTTCTTCGAAGACCGGGCACTCCGCTTCGGTCGCCTCGTTCGGCGGCTGGCCGCTGATCGCCGCGATGCCGTTCGGCGTGATCGCTTCGCTCAGCACCGAGTAGTTGGTCAGCAGCAGGCCCTTGGCACGCAGCGTGCCGCTGAGGTAGGGCATCTGGGACGCCGTCCCAGAGCCGAACGCGGCCTGGTACCCGGAGCTGGCCAGCGAGATCAGGAAGACGTGCTTGATCCGACCCGCTTCCGGCTTGGCCGGCGGGTCGGGCGCTGCGGCTTCTTCGCTAGCCGCTTCTTCCGGTACCGGTTCGGGCGTGACTTCCGGCGCGGTTTCTTCGGGGACGACGACGGGTTCGGGCACGGGCGTGGGGGCGACACTCGGTTCCGGCGCCGGGCGCGAATCGTGGGCGACCGCTTCGGCCGGCGCTCCCCCGAGTTCCGGTTCCGCGGCCGGTTCGAGCGGCGTCGGGGTCGGTGCCGGGGTGCGCTCGGCGGCGAGGCTGTGGCCGAGCATCGCGGCCAGCGGGCTCGCCGCCGGCTGATTGGTCGCCGCCGCGGCCACGATTCCCGAGGTCGCCACGAGAGAGGACGCGACCAGGAGGCCGAAGCGCTTGCCGGTCAACGTCGCCGCCGCGGCGATCGCCGCGCGCAGCCGGGTTCGCAGCCAGCCGGTCACGCGCCCGCCTCGGTCGGGACGAGCGGCGTGCCGCACTGCGCGCAGAAGCGCACCGCGTGGCCGTACGGCGCGCCGCACCCCGGGCAGAGGCCGGCCGCATCGGCGCGCTCGAGTTCGAGCACCCGCTCGACCGCCAGCAGCTCGGCGTCGACCCGCTGCAGCTCGGCCGCCTTCCGGGTCAGCACGTCGAGCCGCACGTGGTCGCGGATCGCCATCTCGTAGAAGGCGCCGCCGAGGTCGGCCTGCATCACCGTGAACTTCTCCAGCAGCCGGTCGCGCTGCGCGATCAGCTCGGCGCTCTCCTCCTTGGGCTCCGCCGCGGCGGGCGCGTCGGTCGGCTTCCTCGCCTGGTCCGGCCGCGGCTTCCTCGGCGGCGCGGCCGGAAAGCGCGGGGGACCGACCGGCGGCGCCGTCGGCACCTTCGCCGTCTTCCCGTTCTCGGCGCTCACGGTTCCACCCCCGGCGGCAGGCCTTCCTCTTCGCCCGGCGTGGCGCCGTCGCTGCCTTCTTCGCCGACCACGACCACGTCGGGCAGGTTCTGCTGCGCCTTGATGTAGTTCTTGCCCGTCTGTTCGGGGTTTTCTTCGACCAGTTTGGTGTCGGCTTCTTCGGAGGCCTTGGTCGGTTCGAAGCCGGTGACCTGGTGGACGGTGCCGTTCTTCGTCTTGCTCAGCACCTTGCCGGGGGTCTTCGCGGCTTTCTTCGTCGACGCTTTCGCGCTCGCTTTCTGACCTTTCTTGGCGCCTTTCGCGCCTGCTTTGCCACCTTTGGCCGGCGTCGCGGCGGCCGCTTCCGCTTCGACCGGCGCCGCGGCGACCTGCTGCGTTTCCGCCTGGTGGAGCGCTCTCAGCAGCGCCTCTTCGTTCGAGTCCCCGGACCCGCTGCGCCCGACCACGACCCCGAGCGCCACCGCGATCGGCAGCAACGCGAAGAACCCGACCGCGGCGGCGCGGCTGCCGCCGCCGGGCCCCCTGGCCTGCCCTTTGGTCAGCGGCCGGCGCGACTTTTTGCTCATCGCGGCGAAATAACGCGAGGCCGGGTTCGACCCGTTCCCGCGCCGCGCCGCGCATTCGACGCAATAGCGCTGCTGCGGATCCATCGGCGCCCCGCACTCTTCGCAAGGCTCAAACCCCTGCGCCTTCTTCAACGGTTCCGTCACCGTTCCCCCTCACCGCTCCGCCGATGGGCCGATTTCCTGCCTTGGTGTCCGGTTTTCGGCCCGTCGGCCGGGGGGTGATGGGGTTTGCGCGCGGCTTTGTGTCGCCTTTGGCGCTCGGCGCGGGCCTTCAGGATGTGTTCGGCCTTCGCCTGTTGGGACGCCGCCTTGTCCTGAGTCGTCGAGCAGCCCGCGGTGCCCGCGCCGAGCAGGCAGACGCAGGCGGTCGCGGCGGCGAGGCGCATGGCGCTAACCGAACGCACCGCTGACGTACTCCCGCGTCCGCTCCTCGGCGGGCGCGTTGAAGAGCCGGGTGGCGCTGTTGTACTCGACCAGGTCCCCCAGATACATGAAGGCGACGTGGTCGGCGATCCGGTAGGCCTGCTGCAGGTTGTGGGTGACGATCACGACCGCGACGTCGTCGCGCAGCTTCACGATCAGGTCCTCGATCACCGCCGTCGACTGCGGGTCGAGCGCCGAGCAGGGCTCGTCCAGCAGCAGCACCTCCGGCTCGGCGGCCAGCGCCCGCGCGATGCAGAGCCGCTGCTGCTGCCCGCCGGACAGCTTCAGCGCCGGATGGGAGAGATTGTCCTTGACCTCCTCGAAGAGGCCCGCCCGCTGCAGCGCCGAGTGCACCCGCGGCGCCAGCGCCTTCTTTTTCGTCCGCCGCGAGCCCTGCTCGCGCAGCACGTAGGCGATGTTGTCGAAGACGCTCATCGGGAACGGGTTCGGCTGCTGGAAGACCATCGTCACCCGGCGCCGCAGAAGGGTCGGCTCGATCAGCCGGATGTCGACGTCGTCGAGCCGGATCGAGCCGCTCAGCCGCGCCGCCGCGGTGAGCTCGGTGAGCCGGTTGAGCGAGCGCAGGAGCGTCGTCTTGCCGCACCCCGACGGCCCGATCAGCGCCAGCACCTCGCCCTGGCGGATCGGCAGCGACACGCCTTTGACCGCCGCTTTGGCGCCGTAGTGGATCGAGACCTCGTCGACCTCCATACGGCGGATCGAGAACCGCGGCGCCGCGACCCGGCGCTTCGCCGCGGTGAAGCCGCCGCGCGCCGGAGCGGCGCCGCCGTTGCCGTTGGTCGTCGCCCCCGGCCCGACCTCCCGGGCCGGGGGCGGGTCCTGCGGGTCGAGTCGCCGGATCGGCGGCGGGGCGCTCAGTGACTCCACGTTCCTGCCTTTCGCGCGCGGCGGTGGACGAGGTCGGCGGCCGCGTTCAGGCCGAGGACCATCAGCAGCAGGACGAAAGCCGCCGCGTAGGCTTTCTGCGGCTGGTTGAGGTTCCCGGTGGGGGAGGCCTCGTAGACGAAGTTGGTCAGCGTCGTGCCCGCCCCGCGCAGGTAGTCGAAGGGGAAGACGGCGCCTTCGACCGGGGCGAAGTTCTGCGTCGCGCCGAGCAGCACGAGGATGATCGCGGTGTCGCCGATGATCCGGCCGAGGCCGAGGATCATCCCGGTCGCCACCTGCGGGCGGGCGGTGGGGAGGAGGATGCGGCGGACCGTCGCCGCCTTGGTCTTGCCGACCGCGTAGGAGGCCTCGCGCACGTGGCGGGGGATCGATTCCAGCCCCTGCCGGGTGGAGGCGACGACCAGCGGCAGCGCCACCAGCGAGAGCATCGCCGCGGCGGCGAAGAAGGAGCGGCCGAAGACGACGCCTTCGTTGGAGCGGCTGAGGAAGCCGAGCGCGGTGCTGGAGAAGATCACGGTGCCGAACAGGGCGAGGACGATCGAGGGGATGCCGGCGATCGCCTCGATCGTCAGCTCGGTGACCCGCGCGAGCGCCGCGGGCCGCCCGTACTCGACCAGCCAGACCGCGATCGCGATGCCGGTCGGCAGCGCCAGCGCGATCCCCATCGTGGCGACGATCAGCGTGCCGACCAGCGCGTCGGAGAAGCCGCCGGTCTGGGTTTCCGAGAAGCCGGTGGCGGCCGGCGTGGTGAGCTGGTCGAGCTTCAGGAACTTGACGCCCTGGAGGAAGAGGTAGACGACGATCGCCACCGCGATCGCGCAGAAGAGCAGGCCGAGCGCCCAGCAGAAGGCGAGCCCGAGGCGATCGAGGACGCTCCAGGTGGCGCTGCCCTCGACCGCGCCGGTCGGCGCCTTGCCCCGCGGCGGCGCGGCAGGCGGGCGCCCCGGCGGCGGCGTCGCGACCGAGGGCTCCATCAGGCGGCCCCGTACTTGCGCATCGCCCGGCGCGCGATCCAGCCCGCGAGCGAGCAGAGCGCGGCGGAGAAGAGGAGGACGGCGGCGATCGCGAAGAGCGTCGCGTTGGCCGGCTTCGAGCTCAGCTGGTCGACGTTCTTGACGATCGTCGGCGCCAGCGGGCGCGAGGGCTCGTAGATGAAGATCAGGCCGTCGGCGGGGTTGGGCGGGAAGCCGACCGAGCCGGAGATCATCGCCAGCATCACCGACTCGCCGATCGCCCGCGCGACCGCGAGCACGGTCCCGGCGACGATCGCCGGCCGCGCCGCCCGCACGGCGATCTTCCAGGTGGTGCGCCAGCGGTTGACGCCGAGCGCCAGCGACCCCTCGACCCAGCCCGGTTTCACCGCCCGCAGGCCGTCGCTGAAGATCGACACCATCAGCGGCGCGATCATGATCGTGAGGACGATCACCGCCGCCAAGAGGCTGTAGCCGGTGAGGGAGATGACGCCGGCGACCGAGGCCTTCTCGGGCTCGGTGACCAGGTGGTTGCCGATGAACGGCACCAGCACGAGGACGCCGAGCAGCCCGTAGATGACGGACGGCACGCTGGCCAGGAAGCGCACCACCGGCTGCAGCACGTTGCTCATCCAGGTCGGGGCGAACTCGACGATGAAGACGGAGACGAAGAGGGCGGAGACGAGGCCGCAGACGACCGCCCCGCCGGTGATCAGGATCGTCGACCAGATCAGCGGCCAGGCGTGGAACGTCCACACGTAGTCGAGCCCGTTCTGGCCCGACAACGAGATCGCGTTCAGCTGGTCGTCGACGTCGCCGCCGGCGCCGAACCAGGCGAGGCCGTTGTGGGCGAACGAGGGCCAGGCCCGCGCGACCACGACCGCGATCATCGCCAGCAAGAGGCCGACGACGAAGACGACCAGCGCGCCGAGCAGCCGCTCGACGCGCTGGTCCGACCACTTCGGGCCGTACTCGGGATGGAACTCCCCTTCCAACCCCGGTCCCTACTTCTTGGCCTTCTTGTTGAAGGCGGGGACGCCGCCGGCCTTGCTGATCGCTTCCGCGGCCAGCGGGCTGGTCCGGGCCCAGTCGATGAACTTCTGCACCGCCGGGCTCGGGTTCGAGGACGGCAGGACGAGGAAGATGTACCGCGACAGCGGGTACTTCAGCGGTTCGACGCTGATCTTGCTCGCTTCGCAGGGGACGCCGTTCACCTTGAGCGCCTTCTGGCCCTTGCCCTGCCAGGCGAGGCCGTCATAACCGATCGCGTTCGGGTCCTGCTTCACCGCGTTGACGACGAGGCCGTCGGCGGTGAGCGCGTTCACGTTCGACGCCGGCGGTTCGTTGTTCAGCACCGCCTGGAGGAAGAAGTTGTACGTCCCCCCGTTGGTGTCGCGGCCGACCGGGTCGATCGTCGTGGTGAGGCCGGAGCCGGGCAGCTGGCTCCAGTTGGTGAGCAGTCCCCGGTAGATGTCGTGGGCCTGCTGGACGCTGATGTTGGTGAGCTTGTTCTTCGGGTTGACGTCCAGGCAGAGGCCGTCCAGGTACATCTTCACGTAGGTGGTGCCGGCGTCGCTGGGGAGCGGGGTACGGGCCTGCCCGGCGAACTGGCTCTTGCCTTCCTGGACGTCTTTGACGCCTGCGTTGCCGCCGTCGGCCGTGTAGACGAACTTGACCTTCGGGTTGACCTGCTTCGTGTACGTGGCGAAGAGGGCCTGCAGCACGGGCTGCGCGGCGACGGAGCCCGAGCCGATCAGGGTCTGGGCGCCGGCCGACGCCGGCACGGCCAGGCCCAGCAGGGCCAGCGCCGTGATGGCGAGGGTCTTGATTCTCATTCGCGTGATTCCTCTCTGCCGGGTTGGGAACGGGTTTCTTGACCAACTTGGTCGCCTTACGTTATCACTTTATGTAGTTTATTGACGTAGATAGTCAAGAAGGCCGACCGGCACGGCCACGAAAGCGAGGAATCAAGTTGTTGAAGAAGAGGCTCTCAACCCCGCGAGCGGCGACCGTCATCGTGCTGGCGGCCGTGGTCGCCCTCTCGGTGACGGTGGCGCCGTCGATCGCGGCGTCGTTCCTGACGCCGCAGCAGGCGTCACAGAAATTCGTCACCAAGCAGAAGGCCTCGAAGACCTACCTGACCAAGTCGGGGGCTTCGAACTACCTGACCAAGAAGGCGGCGGCCAACACCTACGTCGCCAAAAAGGGCGCGGCGCTGCCGCCGGTCGTCTCGATCGCGGCGAGCAACACGCTGTTCTCGATCAACTCGTCGACCGCGGGCTACGTCCCGACCGCGTTCACCGCCTTCGCCACCAAGGCGAACGCGAGCACCGCGGTGATCACCTTCTCGGGGACGGCGAGCTGCACCAACCCGGCGAAAGCGCCGACCGTCGACCAGGCCTGCCCGATCACGATCCTCGTCGACGGCCAGGCGGCCGCGAGCAAGGTGGCGTTCGCCCCGGCGACCGGCGAAGGCACGTCGAGCAAACCGGCGGCGGCCCTCGTCCACACGATCGTGCAGACGACCGTGCTCGGCAAAGGCGGCCACACGATCCAGATCCAGTATGCGGGCGCCTCGGGGCTGAACTTCCAGCTCAAGTCCTGGAACCTTGCCGTCCAGGCCTACCCGCAGGCCGAAGAAGTCGAAGCGGAAGCGACGCCCACGACGCCGAGCGGCTCGGGCTCCGCCAAGCAGTAGTCGCGAGCCCAGGCGCGAAACGGGCCGCGCCCCCAGGGATTGGGCGCGGTCCGTTTTTTGCGTCTGGGGGACGCGGGTGTGTGGGTCGCCCGGGCTTAACGCCCGGGCCGGGGGAGGTTCTCGCCGAGCACCAGCCGGGCGCGGTGGAAGATCGCGTCGTCGACGTTGCCCTCCGAATCGTCCCGGTTGGCGGAGCGAGTGGTCCGGTTCTGACCGGTGCCTGCGGGCGCTTCGTCGCGGATCAACCCCGCGATCCGACCTCGAGTGGTGAAGGTGGTCCGTGAGACCTTCTTGCCCATCTCCTGCGCTCCTTTCTGTAGTTTCTTGAGCAGCTAACTCAAGATAGCAGAGAGGGAACCGGTATCCGCGGCAGCACGGGGGGTCCGCGGGGAGGGACGACACACTTCCTCATCAAGGTCCCGGTCGCTCGCTGAGTTAGGCGCGCCATAGGGGGCCTAACTCAGCGAGCGACGGATCCGGCGTTGCGGAAGACGCACGCATCCCTTCCGCTGTTCTTTATGGACCCCACAGGGCCATAAGGAACAGCGGAACGATCGGGGCCTCCCCGAGGCGCCGGCCGGCGTCCCGCCAATCCGCCATGAATCGGGCACCACGCCCCTCGATCGGCCACAATGGCCGGAGCGGCGAATTGGGCGGGGCGCCACCCGGCAAAGCGCACCCCGCCCGTCGCCTCTTCAAGCGGCTGCGGTTATCTCCGCGTCGCCACCGTCCGGGGACCCTTGGGGAGTCGAGGCCCCAGGGGGTTGGACGGTGCCGAACCGTTGAAGCTTTTCGCGTGGACCGGGCGCAGGTAGGCGATCTGGCCCTCCCGCAGCTCCAGCCGCTGGAGCTCTGAGCGGGTGAGCTGCGCCCACACCTCGGTGCCGTCGCCGAGCACCAGCTCGACCCGGATCTCGAACCCCAGCGCGACGATCCGCTGGACCATCGCCTCCGCGGTCGAGTCGTCGCGATCGCGGACGATCTCGATGTCGTGCGGTCGCACGAAGTCGTCGCCGAGCCGGTTGACCTCGCCGACGAAGCTCATCACGAACTCGTTCGCGGGCTTGTCGTAGAGGTCGGCGGCGCTGCCCGACTGTTCGACCCGGCCCTGGTTCATCACCACGAGCTGGCCGGCGACGTCCATCGCCTCCTCCTGGTCGTGGGTGACGAAGATCGTCGTCACGTTCATCTCCTCGTGGAGGTTGCGCAGCCAGGTGCGCAGGTCCTTGCGGACCTTCGCGTCGAGCGCGCCGAAGGGCTCGTCGAGCAGCAGCACCTGCGGCTGCACCGCCAGCGCCCGCGCCAGCGCCATCCGCTGCCGCTGCCCACCGGAGAGCTGCGACGGGTAGCGGTCGGCCAGCCCCGGCAGCTGCACCAGGTTCAGCAGCTCGTCGACCCGCGCGCGGACCTTGTCCTTCTTCCACTTGCGGATCTTCAGCCCGAACCCCACGTTCTCGTACACGGTCATGTGCTTGAAGGCCGCGTAGTGCTGGAAGACGAAGCCGACTTCGCGCTTCTGGGTCGGCTTCTTCGACACGTCCTCGCCGTCGATCAGCACCCGGCCGGTGTCCAGCGTCTCGAGGCCGGCGATCGCCCGCAGGAGCGTCGACTTGCCGCTGCCGGAGGGCCCGAGCAGGGCGGTCAGCGACCCGTCCGGAACCTCGATCGATACGTCGTCAAGCGCCTGAAAGTCCCCGAAGCACTTGTTGGCTCCCTCGACTGAGATGCCCATCAGGCTGCCTCCTTTCGTTTGAGCAGGTTCATCGCCATCAGCACCACCAAGGCAAGGAGCGCCAACAGCACCGCGGCCCCGAACGCGCCGGGGAGGTTGAAGTTCTCGTAGTTCTTCTCGACGAAGAGGGGCAGCGTCTGGGTTTCGCCGGAGATGTTTCCGGAGACGACCGAGACGGCGCCGAACTCGCCGAGCACGCGGGCGGTCGTCAGCACGACGCCGTAGGCGACGCCCCAGCGGATCGCCGGCAGGGTCACCCGCCAGAAGGTCTGCCAGGCGTTGGCGCCGAGCGTCTCCGCCGCCTGCTCCTGCTCGGTGCCGATCTCCTGCAGCACCGGCACCGTCTCCCGGACCACGAACGGGACCGAGACGAAGATGCAGGCGAGGATGATCCCCGGGGTCGAGAAGAGGATCTTGATCCCGGCTTCGGCGAGGCCCGGTTCGAGCCAGCCCTGCCTGCCGTAGAGGAGGAAGAGGGAGAGGCCGATGACGACCGGGCTGATCGCGAACGGCAGGTTGATCGCCGCGTCGATCAGCCAGTTGCCCTTCCACTTGTGGCGGACCAGGAGCAGCGAGCAGAGGACGCCGAAGATCGTGTTCAGCGGCACCGCGATCGCCACGGTCAGCAGGGTCAGCTTCAGCGCGTGCAGGCCGTCGGCGGAGGTGATCGCTTCGAACGGCGCCGCGAGCCCGTCTTCGAAGGTCTTGTAGAAGAGCAGGATCAGCGGCGCGATCAGCAGCACGGCGATGTAGCCGAGGCCGAGGAAGCGCAGGCCCCAGCGGCTCTGGGTCGCCCTACTCACGCTCGTCGCCTCCCTGCGGCGCCGCGCCGGTGATCACCGGGTTCGCGGCGAGGTTCACCTGGGAGCGTTCGTGGCGGCTGCCCCAGCGCTGGATCAGGGTGATGATCAAGAGGCAGACGAGTGCCATCGCCAGCAGCACGATCGACACCGCCGAGGCGCCGACCTCGTTGCCGGTTTCGATCTGCTGGCCGATGAAGATCGAGGCGACCTGGGTGTCCGGTTTGCCGCCCGCGAAGAGCAGCACCGAGCCGTACTCGCCGAGCGCCCGGGCGAAGGCCAGGGCGACGCCGGCGGCGAGGCCGGGGAGGAGGTTGGGGAAGATGATGCGGCGGAAGATCGTGAAGCCGCCGGCGCCGAGCGAGGCGGCCGCCTCCTCCATCTCGCGGTCCATCTCGATCAGCAGCGGCTGCACCGCGCGGACGACGAAGGGGAGGGTGACGAAGCAGAGGGCGACGACGATCGCCGTGCGGGTCAGCGCGATGTCGATCCCGACCGGGGACTTGTTGCCCCAGAGCTGGATCAGGATGAGGCTGGCGACGATCGTCGGCAGCGCGAAGGGCAGGTCGATGATCGCGTTGACGATCGACTTGCCGGGGAAGTTGTCACGGACGAGGAGCCAGGCGACGATCGTCCCGAAGACGGCGTTGATCGCGACGACGATCAGCGAGCAGACGAGGATCAGCTCGAGCGAGCGCTTCGCCTGGCCGGAGCTGACCTGGCTCCAGAAGTGGCCGATCCCTTCGCTGAGCGAGTTGTCGAGGAGCGCCGCCAGCGGCAGCAGCACGAACAGGCTCAGGTAGAGGACGACGACCCCGCGGCCGAGGCCCGCGCCGACCCCGGGCAGGCGGAGCTGCCGTGCCCGGGGCGGTGCGACCGGTGATTTCGCGGCGTGGGCCTCCATCGGTCAGCCGGAGGTGGAGACGCCCAGTTCCTGCTCGATCTTGGCGACCGAGCCTTCTTCTTCGTCGAAGAACTCGTCCTTGACCTTGCCCCAGCCGCCGAATTTGGCGATCTTGAAGAGGCCTTTTTCGGGGGCCGGGTACTGCTTCGGGTCGACCAGCTTCGGGTTGACCGGGCGATAGCCGTTTTCGGCCCAGATCTTCTGGCCTTCGTCCGACCACATCCACTTGAGGAAGTCTTCGGCCTGCGGCTCGGGGGCTTCCTGGGTGACCGCGATCGGCGTTTCGATCTGCAGCGTGTACGGCGGGATGACGTATTCGACGTCTTCGCCTTCGTTTTCGGCCTTGATCGCTTCGTTCTCGTAGGTGAGGAGCACGTTGCCCTCGCCCTGGGAGAAGGCGGAGAAGGCGTCACGACCGCTGCCCGGCTGGGCGGTGGTCTTTTCGAGCACGTTCTTGACCGCTGCCAGCGCTTCGGCTTCGCTCGCGCCTTCTTCGATCGCCGAGCCGTAGATGGCCATGATGTTCCAGCGGGCCGAGCCGGAGCTGAACGGGTTCGGCGTGATCACTTCGGCTTCTTCGTTTTCCTCCAGGTCCTTGAAGGATTTGATCCCGAGCGGGTTGCCTTTTTCGACCAGGATCACGACCAGCGAGTTGGTCGCGTAGCCGCCGTACGGCTCTTTTTCCCAGCTTTTGGACACGATTTCGCCTTCTTCGACCAGCCGTTCCATGTCGCTGGAGACGGAGAAGTGGACGACCGAGGCCGGCTGGCCCGCGGCCACCGCGCGGCTCTGGTCGCCGGAGGCACCGAAGGAGTTGCTGAAGCTGACCCCGTTGCCCTGGGCGGTCTTCTCGAAGGCCGGCTCGAGGGCTTCGGCGTAGACCGATTCCGGGGTGGAGTAGCCGACGATGCTGAGCTTGGCGCCTCCCGAGGAGCCTCCGCTCGATCCTTCGCCGGCAGTGGCGCCGCCGGAGCTGGTGCTGTTGCCACCGCCACCGCAACCGGCGATAACGAGGGCGATCAGCATCGTGAGAAGACCGGCACCTGAGCCGATCGTCACGCTGCGCCGCCGGGTCTTGCGAGCGTTCCGCATTACTTGGGTCCTTCCTATGTTTGTCGACTAACTAACTCGTATATGCCGGGTCGCGGCACCGTAGCACAAAGTCGAGAGACAAAGTAAGGAATGACGATCGGGCGCCAGATTCGCCTTCGCCGGGTGGGGGGCACGGCGGGGAATCGGGGGAAGGGACGGGAGCCGTGCGAGCGCCGCGGATGCCCTCCCGACCCGGGCTGGCTGTGGTCGGCAGGGCATCCGCGGCAGCCCGAGGCGCCTGCGGGGAGGGAACGACAGGCGAGTTCGTACTTCTCCGCGCATACCGCGGCTTTCTGCGAACTCAACCCGGCGGGTGCGGCGAAGCGTCACGGAAGGGAGGAGCAGTGACGCATCCGTGCCCCTCCCGCGCGCCTTCATCCCGAAACCAGGCCTCCCCTCCCGGTCGAGTTCGCACTTCGCCGCGCATACCGCGGATAAGTGCGAACTCAACGGGCGGAGGTCCGGGTGAGTTCGCAGTTATCCGCGGATAGCGCGGATAAGTGCGAACTCGACCCTCGGGACCTCCCCGGCCAAGCGGCTGATCGGCGGCCTTAGCCAGCCGGGGCCGCCGATCAGCCGCCCGAGGCGCCAGCTATCCCCGCCGCAGGCCCCCGAGGCGTCAGCTTCCGACCCGCACAGGCCCGAAGCGCCGGCCCGCACCGGAGACCTCGACTGGCCACCGACCCGCCGGCCAGCTAGGGTCCGGGCATGGAGGCGGGGGTCTCACGGACGCCGGAGGCGCGGTTGGTCGGGCTGCCCGACTATCCCTTCGAGGCGCATTACGAGGAGGTGGACGGGCTGCGGCTCGCCTATGTCGACGAGGGCGAGGGGCCGCCGGTGGTGTTCTTCCACGGCGAGCCGACCTGGTCGTTCCTCTGGCGCAAGGTGATTCCGCCGGTCCGCGATGCGGGCTTCCGTTGCGTCGCCCCGGACTTCGTCGGCTTCGGTCGCTCCGACAAGCCGACCGACGTCGGCTTCTACACCTACGACCGCCACGTCGAATTGATGGCGGAGCTGCTGAGGCGGCTCGACCTGCGCGGGGCGACGGCGGTCGTCCACGACTGGGGCGGGCCGATCGGGCTGCGGCTGGCGGTCGAGCACGCCGACCGCTTCGACCGCCTCGTGATCATGGAGACCGGCCCGTTCACCGGGCACCAGCGGATGAGCGAGGCCTGGCTCGCCTTCCGCGACTTCGTGGCGAACGCGGAGGAGGTGCCGGTCGGGATGCTGGTGCGGGGCGGCTGCAAGCACGATCCGGGCGAGGAGGTGATCGCCGCCTACGAGGCCCCTTATGTGGACCCGGCGTCGAAGGCCGGCGCGCGCGCCTTCCCGCTGATCCTGCCGACCGAGCCCGACGCGCCCGGCGCCGCGGCGGGCAAACGGGTGGCCGACGCGCTGCGCGTCGACGAGCGTCCCACGCTCCTCCTGTGGGGCGAGGACGACCCCGTGCTCCCGATCTCGGTCGGCGAACGCGTCGCCTCCGAGCTCAACTTCCCCCCGCCGCGCCCGATCGCCGACGCCGGCCACTTCCTGCAGGAGGACGCCGGCCCCGAGATCGGCAAGATCATCGCCACCTGGCTCCAGGCCTGATGTTGATGGGCCGAAAACCAGTCAGATAGTCCGGTTTTCGGCCCGTCAACCGGGGACGCCGGCGGGGTGGGCATCGAGGCCGCGGGCGCGGGCGGCGAGGTCGACCATGTCGGCGTGCTCGCGGTCGCGCAGCAGCTCCACCTGGCGCGGCGGGCCGGAGTCCTCGACCCAGGTGACGGTCCCAGGCCAGTAGGAGTTCGGCGGGCGCCCCGGGTTGTGGAGTGGGGTGGAGAAGACCCAGTTGCCGGTGTTGTGGAGTTGGCCGCCACCGGGCAGGTGCCAGGGGGCTTCGCCGGGGCGCGGGCCGCCGCGGTGGGTGTGGCCGGTGATCACGTGGCCGCCGTCGACGCCGAGCCGGTGCGCCAGCTCGCCCGCGCCCTCGACCCCGGTGCGGAAGATCATCGCGCCGGAGACCTCCGACTCGAAGTCGGCGCGGAACAGGCGGTTGACGCCGGCGACGGCGACCGGGAACGCGGCGCGGGCGGCGCGCGCCTTGAGCCTGCGGGCGCGGGTGCGGTCGGGACGCTCGCCTGCGATCAGCTCCCAGGCCGCCTCGGAGGGACCGAGCTCGGCGCGGATCCGCCGCGCCCGTCCCTGCGCGGCGCCGAAGGCGAGCCCGTAGAGGGGACGGACGATCCGCTCGTAGTCGGCGGGGGTGGCGGGGTCCGGGAGCGGCCCGGCGAAGCGGCTGACCGCGGCGAGCATCACGCACTCGGCTCGCGGCAGGCGCAGGTGCAGGTCCATGTAATGGCCGTGGGTCGCGTAGACGTCGTCGCGCAGCCAGATCCCGGGGTAGGCGATCCGCAGGCGGGCGGGGGAGAGGGCGGCGGCGATCGTCGCGGTCGGGCCGGGGGTCGGCCCGGCGCTCGCGTCGAGCGGCAGCGGCGCGTCATCGAGCGAGAGCCGGTCGAGCAGCGGCTCGGCGAAGCGCGCGTCATGGTTGCCGGGGACGAGGACGACCTCGACGTCGCCGACCGTCGCGCCCAGCTCGGTGAAGAAGGCGAGCGCGTGGTCGAGCGCCGCGCCGAGCGGCCGCTCGCGCAGCTCGACGATGTCGCCGAGCAGGACCACGCGCTCGGCGCCCCGCAGCTCCTCCATGAGCACCGCGCGGATCTCGGGGTCGCGGAGCACGTCGCCGCCGCTCGAGGCGGCCAGGTGAAGGTCGGAGATGATCGCCGTCTTCATGTGTGAGCTTCTACCGGACCAAGGCTTTGGCCGGCCGGCCAGGCGCCGGTAGAATCTCGCGAATGTATTCGTTTGGTGAAGAGCAGATCGCGCCCGCCAACGGGATCGAGCTCTGCTACCAGGAGATGGGGGACCCGGACGGCGAACCGCTCCTCCTGGTGATGGGCCTGGCGACCCAGATGATCGCCTGGCACGAGGGGCTCTGCCGCCTCCTCGCCGAGCGCGGCTACCGCGTGATCCGCTTCGACAACCGCGATATCGGCCGCTCGACCAAGCTCGACTGGGCCGGGGTGCCGAGCAAAGTGGACCTGCTGCTCGGGCGGCGCGCCACCGCGCCCTACCTGCTGCGCGACATGGCCAAGGACGCGGTCGGCCTGCTCGACCACCTCGGGATCGACCAGGCGCACGTGGTCGGCGCCTCGATGGGCGGGATGATCGTCCAGCAGATGGCGATCGACCACCCGCGGCGCCTGCGCTCCCTGGTGTCGATGATGTCGACGACCGGCAACCGCCGCAGCGGCCAGCCCAGCCTCAAGACCTACGGCATCCTGCTCGGCAACCCGCCGAAGGGGCGCGAACAGATCGTCGCCCGCGCCGTCCGCACCTTCAAGGTGATCGGCTCGCCGGGGTTCCCGTTCGAAGAAGACATGGTGCGGGAGATGGCGGCCCGCTCCTACGACCGCGGCCACTCGGCGGCCGGGGTGATCCGCCAGCTGCACGCGATCGTCGCCTCCGGCGACCGCACCAAGGAGCTGCGGCGCGTCCAGGTCCCGGCCGCGGTCATCCACGGCACCCGCGACCCGCTCGTCAAACCCTCCGGCGGCCGCGCCACCGCGAAGGCGATCCCCGGCGCGCGGCTGATGATGATCGACGGCATGGGCCACGACCTGCCGCGCGACCTCTGGCCGACCTTCGCCGAAGCGATCGACACGAACGCGGGCCGGGCCCGCCGCGGCGCCGCCTCGGCAGCGGACCCCGGACATCTGTCCGCCTCCGCCTAGCTTTCCTCCGTTTGCTCAAGAGACGCCGCGCGGTGCCGATGAACCCGGTGTGGCCAACCCGACGTCCAGGCGCCTGCTGCAGCTCGCGGGACTGCTGTCGCTGCTGCTGATCGCGGTCGTCGTCAACTACCTGCTGCACGACGGATCCGAGGTCCTCAACCCGATCGCGGAGGCCGCGCAGCGCACCGCCGCGACGCCGGGCGCGCGGCTGAAGATGGAAGTCACCTACAGCGTCGAGGGCAGCGCGAAGACGGTCGTCGGGACCGGCACCGGCGCCTTCGACGCCCGCAGCGGTCGCGCCCGGGTCGACATCACCGTGCCGATCCCCGGCCGGGCGCCGATGACGGTGACCTCGGTCGGGGACCAGCGCACCATCTACACGCGCTCGCCCCTCCTCACCGCCGAACTGCCGGCGGGCAAGGAATGGCTGGGGATGGAGCCGCTGCTCGGCCACGACCCCGACGTGCTCGGCGGCGGGCCCGGCGCCCAGGGCACGCTCGAAGAGCTGCGCGCGGTCGGCGGCGGGGTCGAGGAGCTCGACCACCAGATCGTCCGCGGCCATCGCACGACCCGCTATAAGTCCTCGATCGACCTCTCTCAGGTGGCCGACACCCTCGCCGAACGCGGTGACGCGAGCCTGGCGCGCGAGTACGAAGTGCTCGCCGAAAAGGTCCCCGACCCGATCCCGGTGGAAGTCTGGATCGACGGCAACGGCCTCGCCCGGCTCATCCGCATGGTGCAGCCGCTGCCGACCGTCCCCGGCGGTCCGACCGTGACGATGGACATGCGGATGGAATTCTTCGACTTCGGCGCCCGGCCGAAGGTGACGCTGCCGCCGCGGAGCCGGGTGCTCGACTACACGCCGGTCCTGCGTGCCGAACTCGGCCTCGAGGACGGCCACAGTCTCGGCGCGCTGAGTCCGCCCGCCGGCGCGAAGCCCCTGCCCGCGGCGACGTTCCACCGTCGCGTCGCGGGGATCTGCCGTGCCGGGACCGTCGCGGCGAAGGGCCTCCTCCCGCGCAGCCGTGAACTGACCGACCGGCTCAAGGCCCTCGGCCGGGACGCCCTCCGGTCCGGCGAGGCGAAGCCCCTCATCGCCACCACCGGCCGCTGGTTCGAGCACTCGGCCTACGGTCTCGTGCAGCGCGAGTTCCGCAAGCTCGTCGCCCTGGCGCCTCCCGCCCGCTATGCCGCAGACTACCGCCGGTGGCTCAGGCTGAACGCGAAGGAAGCGGAATGGATCCTCGCCGAGGCACGGGCCTACCAGCTCGGCGTGGTCAAGGTGCCGGGGGCCGACGACCACAAGGCCGAAGCGAAGCGCCAGAAGCAAGAGGCCAAGAAGCTCGCCTCCTCCCTCGGCATCTCACGCTGCGAGACGGGCCACGGCGCCGCCGCCGAGCCCGCCTGACCGCCTCCCGACGGTCACCAAGTGCGGCTGAAAGGAGTCGAACCTTCACGGGCGCTAGCCCACACGGACCTGAACCGTGCGCGTCTACCAGTTCCGCCACAGCCGCAAGACCAGCCAATCTACCGATCCTCGCCAAATCCGGTCCGTGACCCACGCCACGCTCCTCCACCGCGCCGCTCGCTAAACTGCCCTTCCCTCGCCGCTATCGTCTAGGGGACTAGGACGCCGGATTCTCAGTCCGGAAACCGGGGTTCGAATCCCCGTAGCGGTATGGCTTGATCAAGCGAAACGGGAGCGCTTGCAGGCCTGGAATGTGCGAGATCTGCAAACGGATTGCAAACGCGCTGCTCTAGTCCAGTAGCGCCGCGACCTTCGCCGCCGCGTCCTCTTGGAGCGCCGGGATCGCATGCGAGTAGCGGTCCAGCGTGAACGCGACCGACGAGTGACCGAGCCGTTCCTGCACGACTTTGGGATTCACCCCGGCCTGTAGCGCCAAGGTCGCGTGTCCGTGGCGGAGGTCATGGAATCGGACCTGCGGCAGGCCTGCTTTCTTGGCGAGCCGGCCGAAAGTCCGCGATACGGACTGGCCAAGAAGCGGCTCGCCATCCTCGCGGCAGAACACGAGCATGTTGGCCTCGTACGCCGGGCCCATCGCAAGGCGCTCTGCCGCCTGCGCCTTCCGATGGGCGCGCAGGGTGGCGGACGTCTCCTCGTCCAGGGCCACAAGTCGCCGGCCGCTTTCGGTCTTCGAGTCGGTCACGCTCGCGCGACCAGCTTCAAGGTCGAGGTCCGGCCAGGTCAGCGCCAGTGCTTCGCCGCGCCGCGTCCCGGTCGTAGCTACGAGCCTCCACAGTGCGTAGAGCCGATGCTTGCGGACGTGCTCGGCCTCGAGGAATTGCCGTAGCTGATGGCGGTCCCAAGTCGGCGACACCTTTGCCTTGGCGGCCTTCGCGGAAGGGGGCTCGGCAGAGTCGGCGACGTTTCGGCTGACCCGGTTCCACCGAATCGCGTCTTGCAGCGCGTGTCGGAGGACCGCATGCGTGTAGCGGACGGGGCGTGCCGAGAGTGCCTTGCGATCGTCGTCGCCTTCGAGCAGCTTGCCGTACAGCTGGTTCAGTTTCGGGGCCGTCAGCTTTTGCACCGGGAGCTGACCGACATGCGGCACGATCCGCGTCTCGATGATCATCCGATAGGAGTCGAAGGTCGAAGCCCTCAGGCTCGGCTTTGATCGCCGGTAGCCACTCATCCACCAGGAATGCCTTGAGCGTGAGAGCGCTCGGCTCGGCATAGGTGCCGCCTTCCAGTTCGCCGACGATGCGCGTCACGGCCCGTTCCGCGTCCTTGCGCCGCTCGAACCCGGGATGCCATTTCTGCTGGCGCTTACCGTTCTCATCGCGGCCCGTGTCGACCACGACGGCCCACTTGGTGCCGCGCTTGCGTACGTGATCCCTCATGACTTCCCCTCCTTCTGCTCGCCTGCACGACCTCGGATCGCCGGGGCCAGGAATCCACCTTTTCGCGCCAACATCACCCAGCGAGCGGCCGTCGAACGGGCCGCGTGCATGGCGTCTGCGACCGCCTGCGTCGGTGGGTCGCCCTGCTTCACCGCAGCACGGTGGATCGTCCCCACCTTGACAAGGTGCTCCTCGGTGATCGGCGAACCCCTGCGAGGGCCTCGCGCGCCATCTGCCAGCCGGTCGTAGAAGGCTGCTCGCTCCTCGGCGCCGAGGGGAACCGGGTGAGGTAGATCCTCCTCAATGCGCTCGGCGGGGACCGGCACGCCGGCGAAATAGTCGGTCCAGGGGAATTCACGCCGCGGCCCGTCGCCTGCAGCTGCCGATCACGAACTCGATCGCGGAGAACCCAGCCTCGATGAACGAGCGCGAGCTCTTCGGCTGCTTTGCACTAGAGCGGTCGTGGACCTTGCTGCTGAGGATCTTGAATCGGCCTATCGTCGGCTAGTGCTTGGTGATCGCGAGCACGACGATCGCGATCAGCGCGACGGAGACCGCGATGTTGACAAAGCCCAGACCGACGGCCCACTTCGCGATTCCTTGCCCGCGTTCGGTCCCTTCGGAGTCATCGATCTCCTCTAGCGCGACGGTCCGAACACCGTCGCGAGTATCCCGCCGACGACGAACGGGCCCAGGCAGGCGAGGATCAGAGCCGTGACGGCCAGGCGGTTTGCCCTACCCGTCGCACGTTCGCGGGGAGCCTTATACGCCGTCCCCCATTCCTCCCCGTCCCAATAGCGCTGCTTGGCGGGATTGTCCGGCTCCGGGTACCAGCCGGGTGGAATCGGCTCCTCAGGGGCCTGATCGGCTGGCTCTCGGGTGGTCATATCTCTTTCGCCCGCGATCTCTAGCCGGCGAGCAGCTTTGCCTTCTGCGTCGCGAACTCGTCCTCGGTCAGCAACCCCTGTGAGCGGAGTTCTCCGAGCTTCGCGATCTCGTCGGCGACGCTGGCTGGGGAAGACGGCGCTGCTCCGTTGGCGGGTGCCGGTTGGTTGGCGCCGAATTCTGGATGAGAGCGGAACCAGTTTTCGATCACCTCGGCGGTTCCGTGGTTGACTTCCGCGGTGCCCAGCAGGGTCCCGTTCCCGAGCACGTTGAACTGTCTGGTGAGCATCTTGCCCGACTTCGTCACCGAGAAGCCGGTCACGTCCGCGATCTGGACCCGGAATGCCTGCGTGAACGACATCGTCGGGATGTAGCCGGCGGAGCCGTCCTCGTATTCCACGACTTTCCCGTTGCCGCCGCCGAGCCCGTGCTTTCTCGGCATCCTCGCCTCCCGTTTCGTCGCCTGTCAGAGCGGACGACATCGTATCCGACAAAGCCCAGCTTGATCCCGAAGGCTTCCGCACTATTCGCCCCAGAATTCCTGTTCTCTTTCGGCTTCTTCCCAGCCTTCGCGGAATTCACGTTTTTCACCCGCGATTTCTTCCGCCTTCGATTCCCCCTCGAGTCGATGGAGGTGTTCTTCGGTGGTCTGCAGTTCATGTTCGGCCTGTCGGTTTTCGACAAAGCACGCATGCGTGCCGTGGCCTTTTTCTTCAGCTTCCTGGCAGGCGGTGGTTTCGCCGCAGCCGGCCAACCCCGCGATAAGGGTTCCCACCACCAAGAGCCCGCTCAAAATCCTGAACCACCGTCCCATCGCCTACCCTTTCCGACGCCTCCAAAGCGCCGAGAAGGTACCAGAAGGAAACTTATTGCGTGCGCCATTGGTCTTCCCACCGGCCCCTTTGCCATCCGCCGGGGGCTCCGGGCGGCCCGGCTCTCCGCCTAGGGCCGTCCGGCCCTCGTCGCGCCTGCTTCCTCGCAGCGCGCTGCTCAACGCGTTGAGCGGGGGCCGGCTTGACCACCGACGTTCCCGATGCATATGCTCCCGCCCCAGAAAAGACATATGGGGCCGCGACGCAGGAACGTCCGGCCCCGTGGCGACTGGCAAAGGTGGAACTAGGCCAGCCGCATACGGAGCCTACGTGTCGTGGCGGCCTCTTGACGAACGAGGAGGACGACATATGGCAACGATGACGCAGAAGAGCGCGGTGGGGATGACACCGCGCAGGTTGAGCGAGGGCGAAATGATCGTCCTTCGTGACGAAGCCCACGCAGTCCTGAAGTCCGAGGCGGAGGAGCACGCGAAGTTCCCAGAGGACCAGCCGATCTTTGACCGCATGCTCGCCGCCGCTGAGGTCTACGGCGCCTGCTCGGCAACCGAGATCAGCTTTGCCGACTTTGAGGGCAAGCGGGATCCTGTGGCCGAAGCCGACGAGATCTGGCTCACCGAGAGAGCGATGACTTGGCTTGCCAGGCTGCGCCAAGAAATCCGCGAGAGTATGGAGGCTGGCCGCGCGACGGTCGAATCGAACATCGAGACGTCGCCCCGCGACGCTTACCTTCAGTTCGTCCTTGACGGGATCTTCGCGGAGGCGGTGTCCTGAATGCCGACGACGGCCGCGTCGTACGACAGGAAAGGCCGACGGATCGGGGCACCCCCTCTCGAGCCGCTGCCGATCGAGCCAACTGCGATGCGGGAGTCTCGGCGGTCCTCGGAACGAAAGCAACGGAGCATGGTGATGGCCCAGCCGCTCCGCCGGGCGATCCTGGCCGCCTTCGCGAATGACAGGCGACTAACGGCCTCGGCGAAGGATCTTTTCGAAATCGAGTGCGTCGAAGTGGCCGCTCTCGCCAATGACAGATTGTCGAACGTCATCTATCACTGCGGTTTCCTGAAGGACGCCGGCCTACTCGAAGTCGTCGATGTCGAGCTGATCCGCGGCGCCACCAAGAGCATCCTCGGCCTCACGGATGAGGGGGATCGGTTTCTCGACGGCGAAGGGAACCTCGCCCAACCCGAATCGGCCCTCGACCAGATGGCGGCGCAGGTGCGGCAGCACGGCGCCGATTCCTACCCGGCTCTAGTAGAGCTTCTCGCGTCGACTGGTCGAAAGTTGACGGAGGCAAGTTGATGTCGGCCGGGAGGGTTACCGAGCGGTACACCCACACCTATAGGGCTCTTACGAACCCGCTGCGGCGGAAGTTGTTGGCCTACCTGCTCGTCGAGCGCGCCGGGAGTCCGAAGGAACTCTCCGAAATCTTCGGCGAGGCCTTCAAGCGGGTCTACCCGAATATCAAGGCCCTCGAGGCCGGAGGACTGATCGAGCTCACCGAAACCGACAGTCGAATGGGCGGGACGATCCACGTCTACGGGCCGACGGACCTTGCGGCTCGGTTCGCGGGCCTCCTCGCGGACGAGTTGAAAGGAAGAGCATGACGATCCCCGCCGAGCAGTTGCTCGAGGCCGACCACGCCGCCGCGGCCGACATCGCGCAGCTGCTCCGTTACCGCGTCGGGTGCAGTCCGCCCAGCACTGGTCGTCGATCGTAGGGACCGCCGCCCGGCGGCACCTGGCGGTTGTCGACTCCGCGAGTTCATGGAGCAGACGTGATCGTCGAGTACGCGACCGTTACCCGCAAGGACGGGACCGAGTCGCGCTTCGGTCGGGAGCAGGGGCGCAAGCTGTTCGCGCTCCTGACCCCGGCCGGGGTGCCGGACCCTATGGGGCTCGGCTACTCGCGGCGAAGGGGCCAGCGTGGGGAGAGCTTCACCTCGGGAACGCAGGCGAGGACGCTAGGCGCCGACCAGCACGCGATTCAGCGACTTCCGATCCAAAAGCTCGGGTTGGGGCGGCATCGGGACCGTAATCGTTACCTCGCCAGCATCGATCAAATCCCGAACCCCGATGAGCGTCAGGCCGCAGAAGTTGCCATCGCCATCGAACCGCCAGACATGACCCTCCGGGCTCTCCTGCCCGTAGCCCCGTCGAGGCTGTCCGATGCTCAGGTAGAGAACGTCCGCGTCTCCGTCGTAATCGACATCATCGAAGACCCATTGACCAATCGTAACGTTGCTCATATGCGATCCCCCTCTCTGGGCCCGTGCCGATCCGCGTATGCCGTGATCACGGTACCCATGTCGTCCACATACGCTACTACCACAGCCAGCCAAGCGGCCGGTCCGAGCTCCTGCGCATACAGGATCTCTCGACCATCGACCAGCTTGCCGTTCTTCTTTCCTTGACATCGGTCCCTGGCGGATTCGACCGCAGCCTTGATCGCCATCTGGCATCCGTCCATCTCCGGATGGCGACGGGCGATATGCCGCATCGCCGTCTCTGGCAGATTGACGACGCGCCCACGACGATCCTTCATCTGCTCGATGATCCCATCCGGGAGCTTGCGCCTCAGAACCATACCGCTCGCGATCCTAAGCATTTCCGGAGTATTCTGCAACGGCATACCTAGGATGAGGACCCTGGGATTTCGCACCGACGAGCCCAACGTTTGGGCAGAGCATCGCGATCCGGTGCCCGAACCCCGGAAGAAGACATGAATGCAAACGGATTGCAAACGAACGCCGTCAGACAGGTCGGATTCGGGCGGACGGGGCGAGAGGGACTAGCCGCGGATTTGGCTTGCTAGGGCCATGAGCTGGACGTCTCAGTACGGCCCAACACGGAGCCATGCGGATTCTCAGTCCGGAAACCGGGGTTCGAATCCCCGTAGCGGTACTTCAGATGCAGAGCCAATGCGCCGCCCGAGAGGCGGCGTTTTTCGTTCTCGGGTCAAGGCCTGGGTCATGGTGAGGCAGGATCTATGTAGCGAGGTCAAGGTCTCAAGCGATCGACCCGAGCGGCGTGTCCAGTAAGAGCGACACGATCGGGGTTAGGGCCAGGCGAGCCGCCTGTCTCGACGATTCGTATTCATCCGCCGTATCGAAGAGCATTCCTGACGTGCTCGGCGCCATTCACGCCACCGAAGTCAGTCTTGTCGTTTCGGGTTTGGCAGCGGCCGGCTCGATCACCGCAGTGGTCCTGACCGCGAGGGGTTGAGGGTCAGACGTTTCCGCTCATACCCGAACATCGGTTTCAACTTGAAACGCGTACGAAGATCTGACGGCGCAGCAAGGACGGCTAGAAATTCGAATTGGCTCGGACCACGAGCTAGCGAATATCTGCCGAGACATCGGCTCCTCGGTTCTTCGGGTCGCTTATGAGGCCGATCAGGTCGAGCAGGCCTCGGCTGTCGCGTCGGAAGATCGTCGCAACGCAATCAACCAAGCGATTCTTGAGGTTGGGCTTGGCCGCGTTGAGTTCGTCAAGGCCGCCACCCGATCTGTTGGCGTCCGCCTACCGGTCGTCCAGTCAGCTTCCGCTCCCGGGTGCGTCTAGGCGGGAGGCGAGCCAAAGCTGATCGGCCCGCCTGATGGAGTCGATCCCCGAGGACTGGACCCTCTTCTTCGAATTCCTCACGGTCACCGGCCTGCGGATCTCGGAGGCGTTCGGGCTGCGCTGGGAGCAACTGCGCCTGGGCGAGACCCTGAGGGTCGAGGTCCGAGAACAGTTCTACCGAGGCAAGCGCCGCAAGCTGAAGAGCGGGGCCGCCAGGCGTGACATCCCCTGGACGGTGGGATCCCCGCCCGACTGACGACCTACCGCCGCGACAGCTCGCAGGGTCCGAGGACGCCGGTCTTCGCTTCGAGCACCGGCACCGAGTTGATCCGAGGGAAGGTGGCCGAACGCGTGCTGACCCCCGCGTCGATCGCGGCAGGGCTGAAGATCGAGGAGAGGGGCGTCGGCAAGAACGGCAAGGAGAAAATCAAGGTGCGCCCCACCGTCACCTTCCACACGTTCCGGCATACCTGCGCCTCGCTCCTCTTTGACGACGGCCGGAACATCAAGCAGGTTCAGGAGTGGCTCGGCCACGCCGACCCCGGCTTCACCTTGCGGACCTACGTTCACCTGCTGGATGCCGGCGTCGGGGGCGGGTTGGAGTTCCCGAGGTCATGACGACTTCAGTTGTCGCGCCGCGTACCGATAGCCCAGATGTGGAAGGGAAACCGGAAGATCTTGATCTGGGTACGCCGGGCGCCGGCGCGAGACGAGAGCACGAAAGGCGGAAGTCCCGGCGCGAAGCGAAGACCCGCGAAGATCATCCGCATCTGGGCGGCTTCTTATTGAGGCTCCAGGACGAGCCCCAGCGGGAGAAGGCGTGGAGGGATGGGGCGGTCGGCGAGGAGGCCGTCGCGTCGCATCTCGCCAAGACCTGCCCCGATGTGGTGGTCCTCCACGATCGACGGATGCCGAGGTCCCGCGCCAACATCGACCACATCGCGATCGCGCCGAGCGGCGTCTTCGTGATCGACGCCAAGCGCTGCAAAGGGAAGATCGAGGTCCGCAGGCCGCTCTTCGGACACGCGAAGCTGGTCATCCGTGGCCGCGACAAGACGAAGCTCGTCGATGGGCTGAGGCGGCAGGTCGAGGCGGTCCGCGCCGGACTGGCTGTGGTCGAACAGAACGTTCCGGTCGGCGGGTGCTTCTGTTTCATCAACCCGGACGGGCAGGCTGGCGGGAGTGGCATCCCGCTATTCCGGACGCTTTCCATCGACGGCCTCCCGCTGTTCTACCCGCGCAAGCTTTCGAAGCACCTCCACCGGCCCGGACCGCTGAATGACGAGCGAATCGAAGTCCTGACCGAGGCGCTCATCGAGCTCTTCCCTTCTGCATGACGCCGCGAGATCGCCGACGCCATCGCCGCTCGGCGGTGACGAGCCGCCGAACGCCTCGTCACCGCTGACATCGAGGAGGCGGGGTCGGTGAAGATCTGGAGGACTTGAGTATTCTGGGCCCGTTCGGCCGCCTCGCGCGGTTCCAGCAATCCACGGAGGCACTGTTGAAATTGAGGTTCTGGGCGGTCGGCCTCGCCTGCTTTCTGCTGTTCTGCATTGCTCCCGCGAGTGCGTTGGCGGCTTCGATCAGCGGAAAGATCACGGCGGCGGTCGGGGGCGCTCCGGTCCCGCACGCACAGGCATGCGTCCGCGACGTGAGGGGCAGTGAACAGGTGACTTGCGCCCAGGCCAACGAAGAAGGCGAATACACGCTCAGCTCGATCGCACCTGACACCTACAAGCTCTACTTCGAAGAACCGCAGGGTGGGCCGGAATACGTAGCGAGTTACTGGCCGGAAAAGGCGACCTACGCCGAAGCGGAAGTGCTTCAGATCGGGAGTGGCGAAGCGATTGTGGTGAACACGACGTTGGTCGCTGCGGGCCGCATCGAAGGCACGCTGACCGGCGAAGGCGAAGCGCCGTCGTCCGGCGAGGTCTGCGCCTATAAGACGGACGGGACGAGAATCGCCTGTGGGAACGTGGTGGGTGGATCCGGATACCGGATCGTGAGCCTCGTTCCCGGCTCGTACGTCGTCGGGTTCTTCATGCCCGGCTACTGGCCCAAGTACAGCGGCGGCGCGACGGAATACTTCAAGGCGATCCCGGTCACGGTCCAGGCCGGCGCGGCCACGATCGCGAGCGCTGACCTCGAGGCGAAGCCCGGGTTCAGCGGCACCGTCACCGCTCGGGACACCGGCGACCCGATCGAAAACGTCCGGGTCTGCGCCTCCGAAGGCGTAGGGGGCTTCTGCTCGCTCAGCACGTTCACCGATGAAGACGGGAATTACTTCCTCCAATTTCCGGGCGGGAACTACAACGTCTGGTTCGAAGTCAACGGCTACGTCAGGCAGTACTACGACGATGCCGCCGAAGTTTCCCAGGCGACGAAGGTGTCGTTCCACGAAACGCGGGTCCGCGGTGTCGACGCCGCGCTTGAAAGTGCCGGGTCGATCAAGGGGCACGTCGCCACGAACGACGGTCACGGGTACCTTGGTGAAGTCGAAGTCTGTGCTCTCGGCACGAGCAGCGAGGAATGCGTCCACCCCGACAGCAGCAGCGGCACTTACGAATTCCTTTCCCTCGCGCCCGGCTCATACAAGGTGCGCTTTTCCCTCCACGGCTACTTCACCCAGTACTTCGACGAAAAGGCGACCAGGTCGGAAGCCGAATCGGTGACGGTCACCGTGGGACATCAGAGCGGTGGGGTCGACGCCACGCTGGTCGCCGAAGAACCGCCGACGAACATCACGCCGCCGTTCGTGAGCGGGGTCGGGAAGATCGGCGAAACGCTCAGCTGCAGCAAAGGCTTCTGGATGGGCAACCCGCGGATCCTCACCTACGAATACGTCTGGTTCCGCGGCGAAGAAGAAATCGAAGGCGCCGAATCGAGCACCTACCGGCTCGGGATCGCCGACGAAGGCGAATCGATCTCGTGCGCGGTCGTGGTGACCAACTCCGCCGGCGCCGAATACGAATTCAGCTCGAACGAAATCGTCGTCCCCTGGCTCGGCACCCTCAGTGTCACCAAGACGGGCGGCGGCACGGGCACGGTGTCGAGCGCTCCGGCTGGGATCATCTGTGGCGTCTCCTGCGAAGCCCTTTTCGAAGAAGGCACGGCGATCACGCTGACTGCGGTCGCCGACTCCGGCTCGGAATTCACCGGCTGGTCGGGCGCCTGCTCGGGCACCGGGCCGTGCGCCTTCACCCTCGGGGAAGGCGCGGAAGTCGTCGCCAACTTCGCGAGGATGAGGAACGACGGTGGCGGCGCTCACACCCCGAGCCCGCCCGCGACGCCGGCACCGGCAGTGAGGAAGGCGAAGAAGCCACTGCGGTGCAAGGCGGGGTTCCTCAAGGAGAAGCACAAGGGCAAGATCCGCTGCGTGAAGGCAAAGCCGAGGCACAAGGGCAGCCACAAAGCGAAGGGCGGCGGGGGCTAGCGCGCCCCGGCGGCCTCAACTGACGATCTCGTTCTGAGTAGAGAGCTTGAGGTCACGCCGGCCGTCCGCGCTCCGCACGGCATCGAAGGGGAGCAATGCCGAACGGAAGACGATCTAGATCGCCGAGCTTCTCCTCTTGCCTGACGATCGATCCGATCAGTGGGGATTACGGGGAGCTGGCACACCGAGCTGTTTGCAGATCGCCCGCGCCAGGCCTGGACCGATCTCTTTGTGGCGCGGCAGGGCGGACACCTCGTTCATAGGCCCGCGCCACTTCGCGTGTTTCGTCCCGCCGACAGCGCGGCAGCCGTGAGCGGTCAGGTGGCGTTCGAGGTCGCGACGTTTCACGCCGCAGCGGTGAAGCGCAGGTGCTCCCGATCGGCGTCGGGCGTCTGGCCCTCCAGCTCCTCGTCGGGAGTCAGCACGGTGCGCAGGGCGTCCAGGGCGTTCTCGCGAGCCTCCTCACGCGTCCGTCCCTGGCTCATCGCCCCGGGAACCTCAAGCACGCGCGCGACGATCCAGCCCTGCTCGTCGGGGGGCTCGAAGGAGATCGTGAAGTCGATGGAAGCAGCCATTGGGAAACGGTACCGCGCCTTTTGTGTCGATGGATCGAATCCGAGACGCAAGCGTAGATCTGCCAGCACGTGATCATCAGGAGCCGCCTTTTCGCTGGGCGTCTTTTTCGGCCTCCGCATGGACTTCTGCGCGCCGATCCGCGATCAACTCATCGGCCAGGCTGACGCCGGGAGCGAGGTGAGCGAATATGCCTCGGGACCTTTCGGCTGCCAATCAGGGTATCTCGGTTCGACAGCCCTCAAGGGGTGGCGATGCCTGCTTCGAGGTGCCGCCGCCCGAGGCCGACCAACTCGCCGCCTAGGGCGAAGGATCAGGCCTGCCGGGGCCACCGGCGGATGCCTCGCTTACGGCGGGTGGTCAGGAGCGGCCGGCGATGAGCGCCGCGGCGGCGGCCCGGGCGGCGGCCAGCGAGCGCGTCGCCTCGTCCGGCCGGGCGGCGGCCACGGCGGTGGCGCCCTCGATCAAGACGAGCAACTGGCGGGCGAGGAAGTCGGCGTCGGTCGGGGGCGGCTCGAGTTCGGCGAGCAGCTCGGTCAAAAGCTCGAGATAGCGCTCGAGGTGACGGTGCACGGTCGTGGCGATCTCCCGCGCCGCGTCCCGCTCGCCTGAGCGGGACGCGGCGCGGGTGTCGACCGCCGTATTGAGGACGGCGCACCCGCGGAAGCCGGGCTCGGCGAACCATTCGGCGAGGAGATCGAAGAGCTTCAGGATCCGCGCCGTTCCGGCGGGCGCGTCATCGCTGCCGGCCCGCAGCCAGCCGTGAACGCGATCCGAGCGCTCGGCGACAACGGCCGCGACGAGGTCGTCCTTGGATTCGAAGTTGCGGTAGAGCGAGACCTTCGACGCTCCCGCCGCGGCGGCGATCTCGTTGACGCCGACGGCGTTCACCCCGCGTGCGTAGAAGAGCTCCGCGGCGGCATCGAGGATCCGCCGTCGGGTCCGCCGCGGATCGAGCGTTTCCCCCGCGGCTACGGGCATGGTGCAGCGGCTCCTCTCATGGCAGAGATGGTACCGGTCGGTTTGACGATATGAAACAGATCAGTACCATCTCCGCGATGTCTCCGCCTCGGGCAACGCCGATCCGCCGCCTCTGGCTGGCGGTGTTCAGCGGCTACCTCGGCTTCGGCGCGACCCTGCAGTTGCTGCCGGGATTCGTCACCGAACGTTTCGATTCCGGTCCGGCCGCCGCGGGTTGGGCGGTCGGCATCGCCTTCGCCGCGACCGCGATCTGTCGCCCGCTGGCCGGTCGCGCCGGCGACGCCGGACTCGCGCGGGTGGTCGTCCTCGCGGGCGGGCTGCTGATCGCCGCCGGTGCGGCCGGCCAACTGATGGCCGGGAGCCTTGCCGTCCTGCTCGCGTTCCGCCTGGTCATGGGCGCCGGGGAGGCGGCGCTCTTCTCGGCGGCCCTGCCCTGGGTCTTGGCCGGTACGCCCGCCGTCCGGCGCGGCCGCGTCGCGGGCTGGTTCGGACTCTCGATGTGGGGCGGCCTCGCTGCCGGACCGCTGCTGGCGCTCGGGGCCGACGGCGGGGGCCGCGACGCGAGCGCCGGCTGGTGGATGGTGATCGGCCTGGGGCTGCTGTCCACGGTGCTGACCGCCTCGACTCCGCGCCGGCACGCCGGCGCATCCTGGTCGGCGATCTGGCCCGGGCACTGGCGCGAGGTCGTCCCGGCCGGCGCGGCTCTCCCGGGCATCGGCTTCGGCCTCTCTGCCTACGGCTACGGCACGATCGCCGCCGGCCTCGTCCTCTTCTTCGCCGACAGCGGGATCGGCGGCGAACGCCTTGCGCTGTTCGTCTTCGCCGCCGGCTTCCTCGTCGCGCGTTCGGTCGGGAGTCCCTTCGTCGATCGGTTCGGCGGCGCGATCGTCGCCTCGGTCTGCCTCGCCGTCGAGGCGATCGGGCTGCTCATCATCGCGCTCGCGCATGGACCGGCAGTCGGGCTGTTCGGCGATGCGCTCACCGGTGTCGGGGTCAGCCTGATGTTCCCGGCCGCTGTCGCGGTCACCCTGCAGCGCACGAAGGCGGCGGTTCCCGGCACGGCCGTCGGCCTGATGGCAAGCTTCTGGGATCTCGGCGTCCTCGTCGCGGGCGTGATCACCGGCCAGATCACCGCGTTCCTCGGCTTCCGCGCCGCGTTCCTCCTCGCCGCCGGCACCAGCCTCCTTGCCCTCGGCGTGGTCCGCGAGCTGAACCGCCCCAGTCTGCCCGGCGACGAAGTCGAGGCCGCCGAAAGCTCGGTCGCCGGCTAGGGTGGCCTGAGTCGTCACCATGAGGGAACGTCCGCGGTGTGGATCCGCCACAAAGCGTCCGTCCCGAGCTTCGTGCCGGGAGGCTCGGGGAGCTCGTCCGGGGGAGCGCGTAGGCCGCGCGGGCTCAACGCGCCAGGTCGACGACAGTGCGCCGGGCGGCGAGGAAAAGGGGCTCGAGGTCGGTGTCGGCGAAGGCTTCGATCGGGTCCGGTGATCGAGCTCCGGCTGTGGGGGCGTTCACCGTTGCCGTGGGAGCACGGCCGATCTATCGTTGCCTGGAGGCAGGGCAAGGACCGCCATCAAGGAGCGCGAACATGAAGATGATTCGGCCTTCGATCCTGCTGGTCGTCGCGGTTGCGGCGGCTCTCTCGCTCGGCTTCGTCCAGTCGGCAGTCGGCGCACCCAAGGCGACGGTGATTCATGTCGTCGAGCGAGCAACCACGGATGCCGTCACGAACGGGGACTCGGCCAATGACAAGCTGGGCAACGTCTTGACCTTCGCGAACAAGGTCTACGACAGCGCCAACAAGCGCCAGGTGGGCTCGGACCAGGGCTACTGCATCCGCACGGTTGTCGGCAAGTTCTGGGAGTGCAACTGGACTACGTTCCTGAAATCAGGCTCGATCGCCGTGGAGGGCAAATTCTCCGACGCGGGCAATACCGTGCTCGCGATCACCGGCGGAACCGGGGCATACGCGACCGCCCGAGGCGAGATGGATCTCAGGTATCACAACAAGAAGGGGACCGCTTTCGACTTCGTCTTCCACCTGCGGTAGAGATCGACCGCCGTCGGCGCCGCCGGCCGACGGACCTCCGCCATCGTGTGGCGCGCTAGCCGGTTGTCCGCCGGCGAACCGCGTCGGCTGCCATGCCGACGAAGCCGACAGTCGTGAAGACGAAAGACGCGCCGGCGTAGGCACGGTAGGCGGGGTGGCGGTCGAGGTCGGGGTGGAAGGCGAGGGGGAGGAAGGCCATCGCGTTGGTCCAGGCGCCGATGCCGAGGGCGGTGGCGGCGACGCGTGGGGGGTTCGGGTTGGCAAGTCCACTGGCGACGGTCGCGGTGCCGAGCATCGCGAGGTCGAGGTGCCATTGGCGGATCCGGGCGCCGCTGCGGATGCCGAGGCGAGATGCGAGGTCGGGACGGGTGCGGACCAGGGTGTAGACCCAGCCGCTCGTCGCTCCGGCGGCGAGCTCGACCATGCCCGAGGCCACCAGGAAGGTGGTCTTCGTGTCCGCGCGCGCACGCCTGCCGCTCCGATTAAGGATCCCCGCCACCCGCGCATCATTGCGAATCGCCCCGACAGCGCGGTACATATTAGTAGAGGAGTCCTGAATAGTTGACAACAATCGTGTGCGATGAGAGCTTCGGTCGAACTGCCGGGAAAAGGGCCCGGCATCGACTCTTCGGGAGGAGAGCTCATGAATCGGATTCGCATTTCCGTTGTCCTCGGTGTGGTCGCGATCTGCCTGGCGTTCGCGGCGCAGGCGATGGCGACGAAGTACGTGGCGCTCGGCGACTCGTACTCGTCTGGAACCGGGACGCGCACGTTCTACGAACCGTCGTGCCAGCGGTCGGTGTACGCGTACCCGTACCTGTTGCACGAAGCGCACCCGACCTGGACGTTCGTCGACGCGGCGTGTTCCGGGGCGACCACGTCGTCGCTGCTCAGCTCGCAGGTCTCCAGCGTCACCTCGGAAACCAACTGGGTGACCTACACGATCGGCGGCAACGACGCCGGCTTCTCCAGCGTGATCACCGAATGCGCCCTGCCCGGGTGGCTATCGGACTGCAACGGGGCGATCAACGAAGCCCAGAGCATCATCAAAAACACGCTGCCGGGCAGGCTCGACGAAGTGAACAACGCGATCAAGTCCCACGCGCCGAACGCGAAAGTGATCGTGCTCGACTACCCGCGCCTGTTCAACGGCGAAGACTGCAACGCGCTGACCTTCTTCAGTCCCAGCGAGGAGACGAGGCTGAATGAAACTGCCGACATGCTGAAGAACACGCTCAGCGCCGCGGCGACGCGGGCGGGGTCGAACTTCGTCTTCCGCGACGTGATCCCGGCCTTCATCGGGCACGCCGTGTGTGACGGTGGCGGCGGCTCCTCGACGGAGTGGATCAACGGCCTCTCCAACCCGACGAGCGAAAGCTACCACCCGAAGGTAACCGGTCACGCGAGCGGTTACTACCCCGTAGTGCACGGGGTCACCGGCTGAAATTCGACGGATCCGGGCGAGGGGCCGAAGGGGCCCCTCGCCCGCTCTGTCCCTGGCTGGACTGTTCGGGGGAAGCTTCGCGCGCCGCGGGCTCAGGTGAGCAGCCAGCGGATCTTCTTGACCTCGAACTCGCCCGCGATCGCGACCGCGTCTTCGAGTTCGACTTCGGCCCAGCGCAGATCCTCGGCGGCCACTTCGTCGGGCGCGATCGCGTAGGCCGCGCGCAGGTCCGCCACCTTTTCGAGCGCGACGACGAACCGCTCCCAGGCCTCCCGCTCGACCGGGTCCTCCGCGGGCGCCACGACCTCGACGGCAGCGGCCCGGGCCCCGCCGCGCTCCGGCTGTTTTCCCACCACCAGCCGTCCCGCCGCGCCCAGCAGCCGCCGGGCGGCGCCCCGGAGCGCGATCTTGCCGGCCGCCAGGGCGAGCTCCTTGGCCTGCGCCCGGTCGACCTCCGTCGGCGGCAGCACCATGTCGTAGTCGACGACCGGCTCGACCAGGGCCGGCCCCGTCATCCCCGAGCTGTCCTCCACCAGCAGCCGGTCGGGCGTGCGCCGCGTCCCCGACGCGCCCCGTCGCTGCACCGCCCAGATCAGCGCGCCCGCCAGCTCGAGGCCGAGCCAGGTGACCTTGCGCGTCGCCGGATCCAGTGAAGCCATGCTCCGAGGGTTTCCCAAGACGCCCCGCTCCGCCAGGGCATCCCGCCCTAGGTTCGGCCGCGAACATCCCGAGGCCGAGGGTGGGGATTGCCCTACCTCGCGGATGTAGTCTCATTCGATGAGGCGGCTGTTTTCGCGGCTCAGCTTTCGTCTTGCCTCCGCCAGCGGGGTGCTGGCGCTCGTGATCGGCGCGACCTTCGTGCTGCTTCTGGTGGCGATCGAGGACGTGCGCAAGACGACCCGCCTCGCCGACCACTCGCGCGTGACGCTGACCGCATCCGACGGCGTCGAGCTGCTGGTGTTCAACCTCGAGAGCGGGGCGCGCGCCTTCGTGCTCACCGGTCAGGAACGTTCCCTGGGACCGTGGAAACTCGCCCTGGCGCAGTTCCCCGCCAAGGCGCGGAAGCTCGAAGGGCTCGCGGTCGGCACCTCGCAGGAGGAGCGCGCCGAGCGGATCGTCGCCGACGTGCGGTCCTACATCCGCGACTACTCGATCCCGCTGGTGTCCGCGGTGCGCCGTGGCGACCCCGCGGCCTCGAGCCTCGCCGTGACCGCCGAGGGGCAACGGAAGGTCGCGGCGATCCGTGGCCGCATCGACGACTTCGACGCCGCCGAACGAGCCCGGTTGGGCGAACGCCAGGATGACGCCCACGCCGAGGCGCGGGCAGCGGTCGTCCTCGGGATCGTCGGCCTGGTCGGATCCTTCGCGATGATCGCCGCCTTCGCCATCTACCTGGTGCGGCAGGTGGCCTGGCCGGTGCGGCGCCGGGCGGCGATGGCGAGCCGCCTCGCGCAGGGTGACTTCTCCGTGCGGCTGCCGGAGACCGGGGTGGGCGAGGTCGGCGAGCTGGAGCGCTCCTTCAACGTGATGGCGCGCTCGCTCGAGCGCAGTCGCGACGACCTCGACCGCCTGCTGCTCGAACAAGGGGCCCTGCGGCGGGTCGCGACGCTGGTCGCCGAGGGCGCCGAGCCGGGGCGCATCTTCGCCACCGTGACCCGCGAGATCGGCGAGCTCTCCGGCGCCGACCTGGCGTGGATGGAGCGCTACGAGTCCGACGCCGAGGTGACCGCGCTCGCCGCCTGGAGCCGCGACCCGGCGGCCGTGATGGCGACCGGCAGGCGGTTCAAGCTCGACGGCCCGAGCATGGCCGCCAGCGTGCTCGAGGCCGGCGCGCCGGCCCGCATCGACAGCTTCGTCGGCGGCGAGGGGGAGATCGCCGCGGAGGCGCGGGCGCTCGGGATCCGCTCCTCGGTCGGCTGCCCGGTGCTGGTCGAAGGCCGCCTCTGGGGCGTGATCGCCGCCTTCTCCAAGCGAGAGGGGGCGTTCCCGGCCGAGACCGAGTCGCAGATCGGCGAGTTCACCGCGCTCGTCGCCACCGCGATCGCCAACGCCGACAGCCGCAATGAGCTGATCGCCTCGCGGGCGCGGATCGTCGCCGCCGCCGACGAGGCCCGCCGGCGGATCCGCCGCGATCTCCACGACGGCGGCCAGCAGCGCCTCGTCCATGCGCTGATCACGCTGAAGCTGGCGCGCCGCTCCCTCGCGGGCGGCGACCCGGACGCCGAGGTCCTGATCGACGAGGCGGTCGAGCACACCGAAGCCGCGGTCGAGGCGCTGCGCGAGCTCTCGCACGGCATCCTCCCCTCGATCCTCACCCGCGGCGGCTTGCGGGCCGGGGTGCAAGCGGTCGTCGCGCGGATGCCGCTGCCGGTCGACGTCGACGTGACCGCGGAGCGCTTCCCGCCGGGCGTGGAGGCGACCGCCTACTTCGTCGTCAGCGAGGCGCTGACCAACACCGTCAAGCACTCAGGCGCCACCCGGGCGCGGGTCGTCGCCGAGGCGAGCGGGGGCGTGCTCCGAGTGGAGATCAGCGACGACGGCCGCGGCGGCGCCGCGCCCGACGGCGGCAGCGGCCTGGTCGGCCTGCGCGACCGCGTCGCCGCCCTGGACGGCTACCTAGAGATCGAGAGCCCCCCCGGCGGCGGCACCCGGATCCTGATGAGGCTGGCGGTGCCGGGGGCTGGGTGAGTGATTTCGGCGCCCGATGTTGATGGGCCGAAAACTACGTCTATAGGGCTAGTTTTCGGCCCATCAACGTCGGGGGTTCGGTTCCCCGCAAGCTGTCGCCCGGTAGGGACCCGCCCCTCTCGCCACGGCCCGGGCAGG
>CALCIA010000020.1 GCA_937907435.1 uncultured Actinomycetes bacterium | reverse complement strand
GGCGAGAGGGGCGCGTCCGTTATCCGGGCGACAGCTTGCGGGGCCCCATCCCTTCGCCACCCCGCCTCATCTGGCGTTCGCACTTTTGGGCCCTATCCGGTCATTTCTGCGAACGCACCCGCGGGCCCATCTCTTCCGGGCGCCAGCCCGCAGGTCCCCCATAACTTCCGCCCGCCTCAACCCTCCAGCCTCTCCGCCACCCCGGTGAGTTCGCACTTCTCCGCGCTATCCGCGGATTTCTGCGAACTCGGCTGGGCGGGCTAGACTCGGCTTGATGGCCGAGGAGAGCACGCCACTCGCGGCGCGGTTGCTGGGAGCCGGCGCTCGTGGGGCCGGGGCCGTCGGCCGTGCCACCGGGATCGACAAGGCAGTAGAGATGGCGGCCGAGGAGGCGATCGTCTCGGCGGTCGAATCGGAGGCGGTCGAGCGCGCGATCGCCCGGGTGCTCCAAGGGCCGGTGGTCGAGGAGGCAGTGCAGGGCGCCCTCGACTCGGACGCGGTCAAGAAGGCGATCCTCGAGACCCTCGACTCGGAGCTGGTCGACGAGGTCTGGCGCCGGCTGCTCGCCGGGCAGCAGGTCCAGCAGTTGGTCGAGCGGATCGCCGCGGCGCCCGAGGTGCGGCAGGCGATCGCCTCGCAGAGCGTCGGCCTGCTCGGCGACATCGGCCGCCAGATCGCCAAACTGGCGCGCGAACTCGACAACGCGGTCGAGCGCGTCCTGCGCAAGATCTTCTTCCGCCGCCGCCGGCCGCTGCCGACCAACCGCGCCGGCCTCGTCACCCGCGGCGCCGCCTTCGTGATCGACGCGGTCATCATCAACCTCTTCTTCACCGTGATCGCCGGCGCGGTGACCCTGCTCGTGACCTTCTTTGGCGGCAGCGGGGAGGGCGTGCCGCGCGGCGCGATCGCGGTCGGCTCCTTCGCCTGGCTGGTGGTCGTCGCCGTCTACCTGGGCGGCTTCTGGTCGCTGGCCGGACAGACGCCGGGCATGCGCTTCCTCGGCATCCGCCTGAGCGACCGTCGCCTGCCCCCGGGCCGCGCGTTCCGCCGGCTGATCGGCCTCGGCCTCTCCTTCATCACCTTCGGCATCGGCTTCCTCGGCATCGTCTTCGGCGAATCGCGCCGTGGCTGGGACGACCGCATGGCGGGGACCGAAGTCGTCTACGACGAACGGCAGCCCGCGCCCGCGCCGTGGTCGACGCTGAGCGTGCCGGACCCGACCCCGCCGCTGCAGGAGGGCGTCGCCGCGTCGATGCCGTCCGCCGAGTCCGCCGCCGCCGCCGCGTCCCCGGCCGGCGCCGCGCCCACCGCCGCTTCGGAGCCGCCTAAACCGGAGCCCCAGAGCGGTTCGGCAGGTAGCGCTGCGCCAGCAGCGTGAGGCTGCCGGTCGCGAGCAGCAGGGCGACGTTGACGGCAAGGACGACGACCGCGCCGAGCGCCTTGTCGATCCCGCCGCCGCCGATCGCGACGCCGAGGTAGGCCGAGGCGGGGATCGTCGTCACCGAGATCGCCACGCCGACCGCGGCGGCGGCGCCGGTCTCGAACGACAGCATCGCCGCGATCCCCGCCGCCGCGGCGACCAGCACGGTCGAGTAGTCGAGGTGGGCGAGGGTGTGGAGGCTCGAGTCCTCGACCTGGAAGCCGTCGGGCAGGAAGCCCGCCCACTTGAGCAGCGCCGACAGCACTGCCGCGGTGAGCACCACCCACACCATGCCGATCGTGAGCGTGGCGAACGCCCGTGCCGCCAGCGCCCGGCGCCCGCCGACGAGCCCGACGCAGGTGGCGCAGATCGGCAGCAGGTCGGGGCTGACCGCCATCGCGCCGACGATCAGGATGCCGCTGGACACGATCACGCCCAGCGCCGCGATCACCGCGGCGACGTTGATCAGCGCCAGGTAGCGCGCCAGCGGCCGCGAGTTCGCCCGCGCCTGACCCATCACCTCGACCCACGCGAACCCGTCGATCCCGCCCTGGCCGCTCAGGTGCCGCCGCTGCGGCGCCACCACCTCGATCTTGGTCAGCAGATAATCGTCCGCCGCGATCCCCATCGCATGGATCTCCTCGACCAGCCGATCAGCCGCCGCCGGCTCCACATCGGCGAAGAACACCATCTGCCCGCCCTCCGCCGCCTCGTCCGGCTGCCGCACCACCCGCCGCACCCCCTCCATCTCCCGCAACAGCGCGGCGAACGTCGGCTCCCGGCGTGGGTCGAGCGATGCGTGGAGTCGAAGCACGCGCCCATTGTGAGTGGGCGGGCGGCGGCGGGGCGGGCGTGGGGCGGGACGGGCGGGGGTCCGGGGCCCGGGCGGCCGTCCGAGATGGCGCGGGGGTGTCCTGGGCTCCTCATGGGGGTCCTGGCAGGCTGTGACCCCCATGAGGAGCCCAGGACGTGAGGCGTTCGTGAAAAAGCCGGCACAGGGACGTGAGGAAGTCGGACTTACGTGAGGATCGTGTCGGAGAGCCTCCACACCTCGCCCGGATCCGTCACAGAGATGCCGGGA
>CALCIA010000019.1 GCA_937907435.1 uncultured Actinomycetes bacterium | reverse complement strand
CGACCGGCCTACCGTGGTTCGAAATCCACGCCATAGGTGGATTTCGAACCACGCGGGATCCGGCCGGTCCCGCGTGGTTCCAAATGGTCGCCATGCGACCATTTGGAACCACGCAAGCTCCCGGACGCCGGGTCCGTGACGGAGATGCCGGGAACTCCACTCTTCCTCCCGTGTTTTCCGACACCGACGGGGGCGCGGTCGACCTAAGGTCCGGTAGCCGGACCTCAGGTCGACCGCGCGTCCCGGGGCCCTCGATCCTGGCCCGGGAAGGGCCTCCCGGGGCCGGGAGGTGTGACGTTCCCGGCATCTCTGTGACCGATCGGGCCGAGGTGTGGAGACTCCCCGACCTGATCGTCACGTAAGTCCGACTTCCTCCCGTCCCTGTGACGCCTCTCCCACGCACCCCTCACGTCCTGGGCTCCTCATGGGGGTCACAGCCTGCCAGGACCCCCATGAGGAGCCCAGGACCACCTCGGACAGCCGCAAGCGCCACGGACCCCCGCCCGCCCTCAGTGCTCGTGTTCCAGCATGTCGCTCTGCGCCAGCACCAGAAGGATCGCCAGCGCCGGCAGCACAACGATGCAGGCGATCGCGAAGACGATGAAGATGGCGACCAGGGTGGGGTCGGGGGCGGCGCCGTGGCTGATCGTGAGGCTGGTCGGGAGGAGGTAGGGGAACTGGGCGACGAACCAGCCCCAGATGACGGCGATGACGGCGCCTGCGGCGAGGGGGCGGAGGAGGAGGCGGCCGCCCAGGAGGAGCACCAGGAGCATGCCGATGCCGCAGAGGGCGGAGATGATGATGAGGGGCAGGCCCTCGTGGATGAGGCGGTCGTAGACGTAGGGGCCTTCGGAGTGGAGGGCGATCAGGCCGACGACGGCGAAGATGCCGGCGACGACGCCGGCGGCGAGGGCGCGCCGCTCGAAGTAGCGCTCCATCTCGTGGTCGCCGCCGCGGCGGGCATCACCGACGAGGAAGACGGCGGCGAGGTAGGCGCTGGTGGCGACGAACATCACGCCGATGAAGAGCGGCGCGGGCGCCAGCCAGGTCGAGAAGGCATCGCCGTTGCCGTGGGCGGGGACGTTGCCGACCGCGATCGCGCCGACCACGGCGCCCATGAAGAACGGCGTGATCACCGAGGAGAGGGCGAAGACGGCGCCCGCGGCGCGGCGTGCCTGGAGTCCTTCGACCGAGCTGCGGAAGGCGAAGCCCGAGCCGCGCAGGACGATCCCCAGCACCGCCAGCGTCAACGGCACGTAGAGGGTCGAGAAGATCGCGCTGAAGGCCTGCGGAAAGGCGGTCCAGAGGACGACCAGGATGAAGATCAGCCACACGTGGTTGGCCTCCCAGACCGGGGTGAGCGAGCGCTGGATCGTCCCCCGGGGGCGCTCCCCCTTCTCGGCATTGCCCGCGATCAGGTCCCAGAAGCCGCCGCCGAAGTCGGCGCCGCCGAAGAGCGCGTAGAAGGTCGCGCCGACCCAGAGGATCACCGCCGCCGCCGTGCTCATCGCTCCGCGTCCTCACTCTGGCTGTTCCTTTTGCCGACCATTCCGGCAAAAGGAACGGCTGGGGAGACTTCGGGGCCGAGAGGGCCGTACGGGGACGGCTGTTCCTCCGCGGCACCCTCGCCGCCTTCGCGCCAGCGCCGCGACATCCGCCGCAGGACCAGCACCGCGATCGTCCCCAGCGCCGCGTAGAGGAGCAGGGTGAAGATGAAGATCCCCCAGATGCCGTTCGCGTCGGTCACCGCTTCCGAGACTTTCATGTAGTGGTAGACGATCCACGGCTGGCGCCCCACCTCGGTGACGATCCAGCCCGACCACAGCGCCAGGATCGCGGCGACGCCGGAGACCGAGACCGCTTTGAGGAACCAGGGAGTCTGGGGGATGTCGCGGCGCTTGTACCAGGACCAGAGCAGCCAGATCCCGAGCGCCAGGAAGGCCGTGCCGATCCCGACCATGAGGTCGAAGGCGAGGTGGATGAAGGTGTTGACCGGCGGCCGTTCGTCGTTCGGGATCGAGTTCAGGCCGGTGACCTTGGTGTCGGGGCTGAAGCCGACCAGCATCGAGTCGAGCCACGGGATCGGGATCGCCACCTTCACCCCGTCGGCGGTGCAGATGCCGCCGATGTACTCGGTCTGGTGGCTACCGGTGTCCTGGACGCACTCCATCGCCGCGAACTTCGCCGGCTGGTGGTGGGCCACTTCGCGCGCCGCGGTATCGCCGACCAGCAGCTGGATCGGGGTGGCGATGAGGGCGATCGTCAGCGGGATCAGCAGGCCGAGCCGGTGCAGCCGGTCACGCCGCCCTTTCAGCATCCCGACCGCGTAGATCGAGGCGACCAGGAAGCCGACCACCATGTAGGCGGCAAGGATCATGTGCGGGACCTCGTAGGGCACCGCCGGGTTGAAGAGGACCTTGAACGGTTCGACTTCCGTCACCTTGCCCGCGGCGTCGAGGGCGAAGCCCTGCGGCTGGTTCATCCACGAGTTGGCCGAGACGACCGAGGCGGCGCCGCCGATCCCGGTGATGAACATCGGCACGCCGGTCCACCAGTGGACCCAGCCCGGCAGCCGCATCCAGCCGTAGATGAAGATCCCGAGGAAGATCGCCTCGAGGAAGAAGAAGAGCCCCTCGATCCCGAACGCGATTCCGAAGGCGGCGCCATAACGTTCCATGAAGCGCGGCCAGAGCAGGCCGAACTCGAAGGAGAGGACGGTGCCGGTGACGGCGCCGACGGCGAAGGTGACGGCCATCGCCTTCGACCAGCGCTGCGCCAGCTCGATCGCGTCGCGGTCGTCCCTTTTCAGCCCGATCCAGTTGGCGACCAGGATCGTCGCCGGGAGGGCGACGCCGATGCACGCCAGGACGATGTGGAAGGCCAGCGTGAACGCCATCTGCTCGCGCGCCGCGAACAGGTTGGTCGTCGCGGACGCGGCCAGCGGAATCGCGCCGGGGAACGCCATGTGAGCAAGCTACCCCCTGCGACGGCCGGCGTCTGTGTCGCCCGGCACTCGACTTCCGTCGAGGCATAGGCGAGGATCGGCGGCGATGGATGCATCCCGGGCAGGGGGCGCGACGCGGGCGGGAGAGGCTCGGCTGGCCGACGGGCGGGCGCTGGCCTACGCCGAATGGGGCCCGTCGGACGGGCGGCCGCTGTTCCACTTCCACGGAATCCCCGACGGGCGCTTCAGCTGGGGCGCGGGACCCGCGTGTGAGGAGCGCGGCATCCGGCTGATCACCGTCGACCGCCCCGGGGTCGGCGGCTCGGACCCGCGGCCGGGACGCTCCGTCGCCGACTGGGCCGCGGATGTCGAGGAGCTGGCGGAGCGGCTGGGGGTCGAGCGCTTCCGCGTCAGCGGCCACTCGGCCGGCGGGCCCTACGCGCTGGCCTGCGCCGGGAGGCTCGGGGAGCGGGTCGAGGCGGTGGGCCTGATCAGCGGGGCCGGCAGGCTGGACCAGCCGGGCTTCGTCGCCCAGATGCACACCGCGCGGGCCTGGTGGCTCGCGTCCCACCTGCCGGGCGCGATGACCTTCGTCTACTCGACGAGCGGGAGCCTCAGCCGCCGCAACCCGGACCTGGCGCTGAAGCTCGTCGCCGCCAACTTCCCGCCGGTCGACCGGGCCGTGATCAGGCGCCCCGAGGTCGCGGCCCGCCTGCGGTTCGCCTACGCCGAAGCGACCCGCGCGGGCGGCGCCCACGGCCTCTGCGAGGACATGCGGACCCTGCTCTCACCGTGGGGCTTCGAGCCCGCCGCGATCGGCGTCCCGGTCCACGTGTTCCACGGCCGGCGGGACGCGATCGCGCCCCCGGCGCACGCGGAGCACTGGATCCGGACCCTCGCCGACGCCCGCCCCGTCTGGTTCGCCGGCGACGGGCACCTGCTGATCGAGGATCGCTACGAAGAGGTCCTCGACCGCATGTTCCGGTAGCGGCGGATCAGGGCGTTGGTCGAGCTGTCGTGGCGGAGCCTCGGCTCCTGCTTCGACTCCAGCTCGGGGATGATCGCCTTCGCCAGTTCCTTGCCCAGCTCGACCCCCCACTGGTCGAAGCTGTCGATGCCCCAGACGGCGCCCTGGGTGAAGACGCTGTGCTCGTAGAGGGCGACCAGGGCGCCGAGGGTCCGCGGGTCGAGGCGCTCGGCGAGGATCGTGTTGGAGGGACGGTTGCCCTCCATCACCCGGTGCGGCACGACCGCCTCCGGGGTCCCCTCTTCGCGGACCTGCTCCGCGGTCTTGCCGAAGGCCAGCGCCTCGCCCTGGGCGAAGACGTTCGACATCAGCTTGTCGTGGTGGTCGCCGAGCTCGTTCAGCGAGTGGGCGAAGCCGATGAAGTCGGCCGGGATCAGGCGCGTCCCCTGGTGGATCAGCTGGTAGAAGCTGTGCTGGCCGTTGGTCCCCGGCTCGCCCCAGAAGATCGCGCCGGTGTCGTAGTCGACGTGCTCGCCGGCGATCGTGACGTGCTTGCCGTTCGACTCCATCGTGAGCTGCTGCAGGTAGGCGGGGAAGCGGTGGAGATACTGGTCGTAGGGGAAGACGCCGCAGGTTTCGGCGCCGAAGAAGTCGCCGTACCAGACCGAGAGGAGGCCCATGATCAGCGGCAGGTTGGCGCCCGAGTCGGCCTCCTGGAAGTGCTCGTCCATCGCGTGGAAGCCGGCCAGGAGCTCGCCGAAGTGCGCCGGGCCGATCGCCAGCATCGTCGAGAGCCCGATCGCCGAGTCCATCGAGTAGCGCCCGCCGACCCACTCCCAGAAGCCGAACATGTTGTCGGTGTCGATGCCGAACTTCGACACCTCCTCGGCGTTGGTGGAGACGGCGACGAAGTGCTTGGCGACCGCCTCCTCCTCCCCGCCGAGCCCGGCCAGCGCCCAGTCGCGGGCGGAGTGCGCGTTGGTCATCGTCTCCAGCGTCGTGAAGGTCTTCGAGGAGATGATGAAGAGCGTCTCCTGCGGGTCGAGGTCGCGCGTGCACTCGACGAAGTCGGTGCCGTCGACGTTGGAGACGAAGCGGAAGGTCATCTCGCGGCGCGAGTAGTGGCGGAGCGCCTCGTAGGCCATCACCGGGCCGAGATCGGAGCCGCCGATGCCGATGTTGACGACGTTGCGGATCGCCTTGCCGGTGTGGCCGCGCCACTCGCCGCCGCGGACGCGCTCGGCGAAGGCCGCCATCCGGTCGAGCGTCCCGTGCACCTCCTTGACGACGTCCGTGCCGTCGACGATCAGCGAGCGCTCGCGGGGCATGCGCAGCGCCACGTGGAGGACGGCGCGGTCCTCGGAGACGTTGATGTGCTCGCCGCGGAACATCGCCTCGCGGCGCTCCTCGACGCCGCGCTCGCGGGCGAGCTCGCCGAGCAGCAGCAACGTCTCGTCGGTGATCCGGTTCTTCGAGAAGTCGAGGAAGAGCCCGGCGCCGTCGGCGACCAGGCGCTCGCCGCGCTCGGAGTCGGCGTCGAAGAGCTCGCGCAGGGTCCGCTTGCGGACCTCGGCGAAGTGGGCCTGGAGGCGGCCCCAGGCGGGGGCGTCGCGCAGCGAGCCCCCGGCGGCCGCCCCGCTCAAGCCGTCACCCCGCGCTTGGAGCCGATCGTCTTCAGCAGCTCTCCCCAGGACTTGTTGAAGGACTCTTTGCCCTCGTCCTGGAGGCGCTGGGCGAGCGCGGCGAGGTCGATCCCGGCGCCTTCGAACTCTTTCAGCGCCCCCTCGGCGGCGCCGGCGCCCGGGTCCATCAGGTCGCCGACCTGGCCGTGGTCGGCGAAGGCCTCGAGCGTCTTGTCGGGCATCGTGTTGACCGTGAACGGCGAGGCGAAGGCCTCGATGTAGAGCGTGTCGGAGGCGTCGGGGTCCTTGGTGCCGGTGCTCGCCCAGAGCAGGCGCTGCGGCCGGGCGCCCTCGTTGGCGAGGCGCATCCAGCGGTCGGAGTTCAGCAGCTCGCGGTAGGCGTGGTAGGCGCGGCCGCCGATCGCGATGCCAAGGCGGTTCTTCAGCTCCGCGGGGACCTCTTCGGCCACGGCCACGTCCCAGCGGCTCATGAAGATCGAGGCGACCGAGTGGACGACCGGGTCGAGCCCGGCCTCGATCCGCCGTTCGATCCCCTTCATGTAGGCCTCGGCGGAGGCGAGGTACTGCTGGTCGTCGAAGAGCAGCGTCACGTTGATCGGGATGCCGGCGAAGATCGACTCCTCGATCGCCTCGGTCCCGGCCGGGGTGCCCGGGATCTTGATGTAGAGGTTCGAGTGCTCGCCCTTGGCGTGGAGCTTCGCCGCCTGCTCGATCGTCGCCTTGGCGTCGTCGGCGAGGAGCGGCGAGACCTCGAGGCTGACGTAGCCGTCGACCCCGGCGGTCCGGGTGTGGGCGTCGGCGAAGAGGTCGGCGGCATCGCGCAGGTCGGCGAGGGCGAGCTCGAAGAAGACGTTCTCGTCCGAGTTCGCCCCGGGGCCGTCGGGGTCCTCGGCCGAGCCGGAGACCTCGGCGATCTGCTCGTCGTAGGACTCGCCGGCGCCGATCGCCTTGTCGAAGATGGTCGGGTTCGAGGTCAGCCCGGTGACCGAGAGCTCCTCGATGTACCGCTTCAGGGTGCCCTCGCGGAGCATGTCGCGGGTGATGTTGTCGACCCAGAGGCTCTGGCCGAGCTCGTGCAGCTTCTGCGTGGGTTTCATGGTGGCTCCTTCTCTCTTCTTCCGCTAATTCGAAGTTTCGTCGCGGGCGGCGCGCTCGATCGCGCCGCGGGCGGCGTCGGCGACCTTGTCGGGGGTGAACCCGAACTCGTTCATCACGTCCTTCAGGGGCGCCGAACTGCCAAAGGTGTGCATACCCACCATTGCACCCTCCGGACCTATCCACCGGTCCCAGCCAAGGGTCGAGGCCTCCTCGATCGACACCCGGGCGCGGATCCGCGGCGGCAGGACCTCGTCGCGGTATGCCTGGTCCTGGCGGTCGAAGAGCTCCCAGCAGGGCAGGCTGACGACGCGCGAGCGGGTCCCGGCGGCGCTCAGCTCCTCGTGCGCGGCGACCGCGAGCGCGACCTCGGAGCCGGTGGCGATGAGGATGACCTCGGGGTCGCCCTCGGGCGGGTCGGCGAGGACGTAGCCGCCGCGGCGGGCGCCCGCGGCGCTCGCGTACTTCGTGCGGTCGAGGATCGGCACGTCCTGGCGGGTGAGGATCAGCGCCACCGGCTGGTGGTGGCGGTCGATCGCCAGGCGCCAGGCCTCGGCGACCTCGTTGGCGTCGGCGGGGCGGATCACGTCGAGGCCGGGGATCGCGCGCAGCGAGGCGATCTGCTCGACCGGCTGGTGGGTCGGGCCGTCCTCGCCGAGGCCGATCGAGTCGTGGGTGAAGACGTGGACGATCGGTAGCTCCATCAGTGAGGAGAGGCGGATCGCCGGGCGGGCGTAGTCGGAGAAGGTGAGGTAGGTCGACCAGAGCGGGCGCAGCTTGGTCAGCGAGAGGCCGTTGGAGATCGCCGCCGACTCGTGCTCGCGGATGCCGAAGTGGAGCTGGCGGCCCGCGTAGCTGCCGGGCTCGAGGTCCTCGCCGACGTCTTCGGCGAGGCGGACCGAGGTCGAGTCGGTGAGGTCGGCGGAGCCGGCGAGCAGCCAGGGCAGGTTCTCGGCGATCGCGTTCTCGACCTTGTTTGAGGCTTTGCGGGTCGCCATGCCCTTCGCTTCGTCGGCGGCGAAGGTGGGGATCGCGGCGTCCCAGCCGTCGGGAAGCTCGCGGCGCTGCATCGCGTCGAGCTGGGCGGCGAGTTCCGGCGACTCGGCTTTGAAGGCCTCGAAGCGGAGCATCCAGGCGGCGTGGGCCTCGGCGCCGCGCTTGCCGACGCCGGCGGCGAAGTGCTCGCGGACGCCGTCGGGGACGAGGAACCGGGCGTCCTCGGGCCAGCCGTAGACGCGCTTGGTCTCGCGCACCTCCTCCTCGCCGAGCGGCTCGCCGTGAGCGGCGGCGGTGTCCTGCTTGTGGGGCGAGCCCCAGCCGATGTGGCTGTCGACGATGATCAGGGTCGGCCGGTCCTGCTCGCGTTTGAACTCCTCGAAGGCGCGGTCGAGGAGCGTGAGGTCGTTGGCGTCGCCGACCCGGGTGACGTTCCAGCCGTACCCCATGAAGCGGGCGGCGACATCGTCGTCATAGGTCAGGTGCGTCTTGCCGTCGATCGTGATGTGGTTGTTGTCGTAGATCCAGCAGAGGTTGTCGAGTTGGAGGTGGCCCGCGATCGAGGCGGCCTCCGAGGAGACGCCCTCCATCAGGCAGCCGTCGCCGGCCAGCGCGTAGGTGTCGAAGTCGAAGAGGTCGGTGCCGCCCGCGTCGTAGGTGGCGTGCAGCCACTTGGAGGCGATCGCCATGCCGACCGAGGTGGCGACGCCCTGGCCGAGCGGGCCGGTGGTCGTCTCGACCCCGGAGGTCCAGCGGTACTCGGGATGGCCGGGGCAGCGCGAGTCGAGCTGGCGGAAGCTTTCGATGTCCTTCATCGCGACCGCTTCGGTGCCGACGACCTCGTAGTCGGGGTCGACCGCCCTGACGCCCGCGAGGTGGAGCAGCGAGTAGAGCAGCATCGAGGCGTGGCCGGCGCTGAGGACGAAGCGGTCGCGGCCGGGCCAGATCGGGTCTTCGGGATCGAAGCGGAGGTGGCGCTGCCAGAGCGCGTAGGCGACGGGCGCCATCGCCATCGGGGTCCCGGGGTGGCCGGAGTTGGCCTTCTGGATCGCGTCGATCGACAGCGTGCGGATCGTGTTGATGCAGAGCTGGTCGAGATCCTGCGTCACCGGTAGGTGATCCTATTGGCTGCCCGGCCCAGGATCGGTTATCGAGCGGTGTCCGGCGTTGGCCGGCCGGCCGGCGCGGAGGGCGTGGGCGGCGGGCGGTCGGGGCGGCGCTGGTCAGGGTTCGACGCGGGTGACGGTCCCGTCGCCGTCGTTGACGACCCAGACCGCGGTGGTGCCGACGGCGACGGCGGTCGGCTCGGGGCCGACGGCGATCGGGCCGCCGTCGGGTTCGCCGGACGGGAGCTCGAGGCGGCGGACCGCGTCTTCGCCGGCGAGCGTCACCCAGGCGGAATTCGGGCCGGCGTCGATGCCGCCGGGGCGTTCGCCGACCTCGATCGGCGAGCCGCTGACGGCCTGCACCGAGGGGTCGAGGCGGATGACCGAGCCGGAGCGGGCGTCGGCGACCCAGACGAGGCCGTGGGCGACGGTGATGCCGGCCGGGCGGCGGCCCGCGGGGATCGATTTGCCGACGGCGAAGGCGGCGAGGCCGATGTGGTGGACCTGGCCGGTGGCGGCGCTCGAGACCCAGAGGGACCCCGCGCCGGTGGCGAGGCGGAGCGGCGCGGTGTGCGGGCCGAGGTGGCGACGGACGACCCGGCCGCCCTTGGCGTTGACGGCGGTGATCCCGGCGCCTTTCGTGTCCGCGACCCAGATCCGTCCGCCGCCGTAGACGAGCGGGCCGGGGTGTCCGCCGACGTCGATCCGCTGCGTGACCTTGCCGCTTTCGTCGTCGATCCGGAGCAATTGCCCGCTCTTCGCGTCGGTGACCCAGACCGAGCCGCCGCCCACCGCGACCGCGGCGACGCCCCGCGGGAGGTCTATGGGCGCGCCGAGGATCCGGTCCGTTTCGGCGTCGATCCGCGTCAGCGTCGCTTCCGGTTCGGAGAGCACCCAGATCTTTTCCGAGCCCGCCGCGATGCGCAGCGGCGGCTGTCCCACGGCAACCGGAGCCGAGACCTTCGGCCCCGAGCCCCCGCCGGTGAGCAGCAGCACTGCGACCACGACCGCCGCGGCAAGCGCAAGCCCGCCGCCGACGAGCAGCCCCCGCCGCCGCCTCACCCCGCGGTCGTCCTTTGGTCCGCTCCTCCCGGCGCGGTCGTCCTTTGGTCCGCTCCCGATCGGGCGGTCGTCCTTAAGTCCGGTAGACGGACGCAGGGTCGACCGCGATTCGGGAGGCGGACGAAAGGACGACCGCGCCGGGGGGGTGCGGCGGGGGTCGGAGTCGGCGCTCAGGACCTGGGTTGGGCGCTCGCTGGAGCCCTCGCCGGCGCGGGCGGCGGCGATCAGGGTGCCGGCGGTGGGGAAACGGTCCTCGGGACGGGGGGCGGTGGCACGCTCGATCGCGGCCTCGAGGTCGGCGGGGAGGCACGGGGTCGCGGCGGGGTCGGCGTCGGCGCGCGCCATCGGGACGACGCCGGTCACCGCCTCGTAGAGGACGCAGCCGAGCGAGTAGACGTCCCCGGCCGGGCCGACCGGCTCGCCGCGCCACTGCTCCGGCGACATGTAGGCGACGGTGCCCACCACCGAGGCGGCGCTCGCGCCGCTGTCCTCGAGCGACTTGGCGAGGCCGAAGTCGGAGAGGTAGGCACGGTCGCCTTCGACCAGGACGTTGTGCGGCTTCACGTCGCGGTGGACGATCCCGGCGGCGTGCGCGGCGTCGAGGGCTTCGGCGACCTGGCCGAGGAGGGCGATCGCGCGCGCCGGCGGCAGCGGCCCGTCGCGGTCGATCAGGCCGCGCAGGTCGCCGCCCTCGACCAGGCGCATGGCGACGATCAGCTCGCCGTCGACCTCGCGCGAGTCGTAGACCGGGACCACCGCCGGGTGGTCGAGCCGCGCCGCCAGCCGCGACTCGCGCAGGAAGCGCTCCCGGAACGAGGCGTCGCCCGCGAGCTCGCGGGCGATCACCTTCAGCGCCACCGGCCGGTCGAGGCCGAGGTGGGTGGCGCGGTATACGACGCCCATCCCGCCACGGGCGAGGCGGGCATCGATCCGGTATCCGGCGACTTCGTCACCGAGGGCGAGGTCTGCCACCGAGCGGTTATACCGCCCGGTGGCGTCACCTCACCCGGCGACCGGGCGTCACCTCAGCGCACCGGCTGCCAGTCGATCACGGGGCCGAAGGTGTCTTCGCCCTCGCCGCCGTAGGCTTCGGCCAGGTCGGACTTGCGGCCGTTGACGAGGTTGATCGCCATCAGCTGCTGGCCTTCGCGGGTTTCGATCAGGGTCGCGACGCTGCGCCCGTCGGAGGAGAAGACCGAGTTGGTCTGCGAGCCGTCCGGCAGTTCGGCGACCTTCTTCGCCTTGCCCGGGCCGATCTGCTTCACCCAGAGGCCGCGGTCGCGGCGGAAGATCAGCGTGTGGCCCTGCGGCGCGACGTCTTCGACGTAGGCCGAGCCGACGCCTTCGACCAGCGGCACCACCCGCGTTCCATTGCGTCGCATCGTGTAGATGTCGGCGTAGCCCGCCGGGCCTTCCGACTGGTTGCCGCGGCTGAAGACGATGCCGCCGGCGAAGTAGCGCGGGTCGAACTCGTCGACCCGGCCGGTGGTGGTGAGGCGGGTGAGGCCGGCGCCGCTCGGGCGGATCGAGTAGAGGTCGGCGTTGGCGCGGTCCCCGCCCGCGAGCGTGGTGCGTACGAAGACGATCGTCTTGCCGTCGGGGGCGAAGCGGGCTTCGGTCGCTTCTTCGGGGCCGGGGGTGAGGTCCGTGGCCGGGCCGCCGCCGATCCGAACCGTGTAGAGGTTGGCGGGCCGGCTCGCGGCGCCGCGCCGCTCGAACATGACGATCTGGCCGTTCGGAGAGATCTGCGGCCGCGAGTCCAGCGCGCTCCCGTTGGTGAGGCGACGCTCGCCGGAGCCGTCGGGCCGCACCGTGTAGATGTGGCCTTCGCGGGCGAAGGCGATCGTCCGGCCGTCCGGCGAGAACGAGGGTTCGGTGTCGGCCGGGTTTTCGGTCAGCTGGTTCTGGTGGCCGGCTTTGACCGCGAAGAGCCCGCCTTCTTCGACCCCTTCGACGGTGCGCGCCTGGGAGAAGACGACGGCGGTGCCGTGCTGGGCGGCCGACGCGGCGGCCGGGACCGCGAGCGCCAGCAGCGCGAGGGCGGCGATGAGGATCGAGCGGAACGAGATGTGAGGTGACATGACGTGCTCCTTTCGAGCGTCGGTGAATGCGATGCACCGATGCTCCGACGCCGAGCCGTACCCGCCAACGACACCCCCGCCCCCCACCGAGCCACCTTTGTCCCGTCCCGAGCCACACTTCCGCGCGCCTTCCCCATGCCCCCAGGGTCGATGGGCCGAAAACCTGCCTATATGTCCGGTTTTCGGCCCGTCGGCGGCGGGGTGCGGCGAAAGCGTGTCGGGTCAGCGGCGGTCGAGGCCCAGCTCGATCACGCGGGCGGCGATTTGGCGGGGACGGTCGCGGCCCGCGTCGCCGCCGACTTCGAGCTTGGCCGCCAGGGCGTCGAGGCGGCGCTGGGCGGTGCGCTCGGAGACGTGGAGCTCGGCGGCGATCTCGGCTCGCGTCGCGGGGCGGCCGGCGAAGGCGCCCTCGCTGCGATACGGCGCGACGAGGGCCACGGCGGTCGCCCGCTCCTCCTCGCTCAGCGCACCCCGGGCTCCGCCGCCGCGACCGTGGCGGCGACCGGCGTCGGGCTCCCCGCCGTGGAGATTTCCAGCCGGTGGCCGCCGACGATCAGCGTGTCGCCGTCGCGCAACCGCCGCGGCCGGTCCAGCGGCTCACCGTTCAGCGCCGTCCCGTTGCGGCTGTCGAGGTCGGTCGCCATCAGCACCTGCCCCCGCCGCTCGATCTCCAGGTGGTTCCAGGAGACCGCGTCGTCCTCCAGCGTCAGATCCGCCTCCGGCGAGCGTCCCACGACGGTCCGCTCCGCCGCCAACGGCACCGACCGCGGCGCCGCGCCACCCGCCGAGACCCAGATCCGCGCGTCCACCGCGCCGACTATAGGCCGGGCCCGTCACACATCTGTGCGCCGGCTCGGTCGACGGGCCGAAAACCTGCCCATATGTCCGGTTTTCGGCCCGTCGACCGGGGAGGGGCGTGGGCCTAGTAGCGGTAGTGGTCGGGCTTGTAGGGGCCGTCGACGGGGACGCCGAGGTAGCTCGACTGCTCCGGGGTCAGCTCGGTCAAGTCGACGCCGAGGGAGGCGAGGTGGAGGCGGGCGACCTTCTCGTCGAGGTGCTTGGGGAGGATGTAGACCTCCTTGGCGGCGAACTCGTCGGGCCGGGTGAAGAGCTCCATCTGGGCGATCACCTGGTTGGTGAAGGAGTTCGACATGACGAAGGACGGGTGGCCCGTCGCGTTGCCGAGGTTCAGCAGGCGGCCTTCGGAGAGGACGATGATCGCGTGGCCGTCGGGGAACTTCCACTCGTCGACCTGCGGCTTGATGTTGGTGCGCTCCGCGTCACTCGCTTCGAGGGCGGCCATCTCGATCTCGTTGTCGAAGTGGCCGATGTTGCCGACGATCGCGTTGTGCTTCATCTTCGCCATGTGGTCGACGGTGATGATGTCCTTGTTGCCGGTCGCGGTGACGAAGATGTCGGCCGAGTCGACGACGTCGTCGAGCCGCCGCACCTCGTAGCCCTCCATCGAGGCCTGCAGGGCGCAGATCGGGTCGATCTCGGTGACGATCACCCGCGCGCCCTGGCCCCGCAGCGAGGACGCGCAGCCCTTGCCCACATCGCCATAACCGCAGACGACCGCGACCTTGCCGCCGATCATCACGTCGGTGCCGCGGTTGATCCCGTCGATCAGCGAGTGGCGGCAGCCGTAGAGGTTGTCGAACTTCGACTTGGTGACCGAGTCGTTGACGTTGATCGCCGGGAAGAGCAGCCCGCCCGCCTCGGCCAGCTGGTAGAGCCGGTGGACGCCGGTCGTCGTCTCCTCGGTGACGCCCTTGATCTGGGCCGCCGCGCGGGTCCACTTGGTCGCGTCGCCTTCCAGCGAGCGGGTCAGCGTCTCCAGCACGATCCGGAACTCCTCCGAGTCCGCCGTGTCAGGCGAGGGCACCGCGCCCGCCGCCTCGTACTCGACGCCTTTGTGGATCAGCAGCGTCGCGTCGCCGCCGTCGTCGAGGATCATGTTCGGCCCGTCCTCGCCCGGCCAGGTCAGCGCCTGCTCGGTGCACCACCAGTACTCCTCCAGCGTCTCGCCCTTCCAGGCGTAGACCGGGATCCCGGCCGCCGCGATCGCCGCCGCCGCGTGGTCCTGGGTCGAGAAGATGTTGCAGCTCGCCCAGCGCACCTCGGCGCCGAGCGCGACCAGCGTCTCGATCAGCACCGCGGTCTGGACCGTCATGTGGAGCGAGCCCGTGATCCGCGCGCCCGCCAGCGGTTTCCGCGCCCCGAACTCCTCCCGCGTCTGCATCAGGCCAGGCATCTCGACCTCGGCGAGGGAGATCTCCTTGCGGCCGAAGTCGGCGAGGCCGAGGTCGGCGACCTTGTAGTCCTGCGTGGGCGTGACGGTCATTTTGGCTGGTTCGCTCCTGATCAGTGGCGGTGGATGCAACCGTTGAGGGTAGCCGAATAGAGTCGCGATCACGTGACCCTTGACGACGAGAAGCGACTCGCCGCCGAAGCGGCCGCGGAGCTGGTCGAGAGCGGCATGACGGTGGGCCTGGGGACGGGGTCGACGGTCGCCCACCTGCTCCCGGCGCTCGCCCGGCGCGGCCTGACCGATCTGCGCTGCGTGGCGACCTCGCCCGCGACCGAGGCACAGGCGCGCTCGCTCGGCATCCCGGTCGAGGAGTTCAACACCCTCCAGCGGCTCGACCTCGCGATCGACGGCACCGACGAGGTGACCCCCGACGGCTGGCTGATCAAGGGCGGCGGCGGCGCCCACCTGCGCGAGAAGATCGTCGCCGCGGCGGCGGAGCGCTTCGTCGTCATCGCCGACTCGACCAAGCCGGTGGACGCGCTGCGCGGCCCGGTGCCGCTGGAGCTCTTCACCTTCGGCCTCTCCTCCACGCTCGCCCGGCTCGGCGAGGACGTCGCGCCGCGCCCGGGCTCCCCGCCCAGCCCCGACGGCGGCCTGATCGCCGATTACCGCGGCCCCGGCCTCGACGACCCGGCGGCGCTGGCGGCCCGCCTCGAGGCCGATCCGGGCGTCGCCGCCCAGGGCCTCTTCCCACCGCGCCTCGTCAGTGAGATATTCGTCGCGCGTGGTGGTGATGTCGAGAGGACGACTATCGGATAGCTGATGGACCTGGTCGAGCGCGAGGACGATCTGGGCGCCCTCGCCGAACTCCTCGATGGTCTCGTCGACGGCCGCTCGCGGGCGGCGCTGATCGAGGGTCCCGCCGGGATCGGCAAGAGCCGCCTGCTGGGCGCACTGCGCGACGGCGCCGCCGCGCGCGGCATCCGCGCCCTGACCGCGCGCGGCTCCGAGCTCGAGCGCGAGTTCCCCTTCGGGGTCGTCCGCCAGCTGTTCGAACCGGTGCTTGCCGAGGTCGGCCGCGAGGTCGCCTTCGCGGGCGCCGCCGCCCCGGCCCGCGCGGTCTTCGCCGGCGAGGCCGACGAGGGCGCGACCTTCGCCGTCCTCCACGGCCTCTACTGGACGGCGCTGAACGTCGGCGCCGAGCGGCCCCTGGTGCTGGCGGTCGACGACCTGCACTGGTGCGACCGCCCGTCCCTGCGCTTCCTCGCCTACCTGACCCCGCGGCTGGAGGGCGCGCCGCTGCTCCTCGGCGCCACGCTGCGGAGCTCCGAGCCAGGGACCGACCCGGTGCTGCTCGGCGAGATCGCCCGCGACCCGCTGACGGCCTCGGTGCGCCCGCAGCCGCTGAGCGTCGACGGGGTCGCCGCGCTGCTCGGACCGGACGCCGCGCCCGCCTTCGTCGCCGCCTGCCACGAGGCGACCGGCGGCAACCCGCTGCTCCTGCGCGAGCTCCTCGGCATGCTGCTCGGCGAAGGCGTCGCCCCGAGCGCCGCCAACGTCGGCGCGGTGAAGGCGATGGGGCCGAGCGCCGTCTCGCGCAGCGTGATGTTCCGCCTCTCCCGCCTGGCGCCGGCGGAGATCGAGGTGGCGAAGGCGGCGGCGGTGCTTGCCGAGGGCGCCTCGGTCGCCGACATCGCGGCGCTCACCGGGCTCGACGAGGGGACCGTCGCGCGCGCCACCGGCGAGCTCGCGCGGGTGGAGATCCTGCGCCGCGAGGCGCCGCTCGGCTTCGTCCACCCGCTGGTGCTCGAGGTCGTCTACCGCGAGGGGTCCCCGGGGGAGCGCCAGCTCGCCCACGCCCGGGCCGCGGCGCTCCTGCGGGCGCGCGGGGCAAGCCACGAGGAGATCGCCACGCACCTGCTGGCGACGGCGCCGGCGGGCGACCCCGAGGTGGTCGAGACGCTGCGCGAGGCGGGCCGCTCGGCCGCCCGCAAAGGGGCGGTCGACAGCGCCATGGCCTACCTGCGGCGCGCCCGCGAGGAGCCGCCGGCGCCGGCGGTGCGGGTCGACGTGCTGCGCGAACTGGGCCTCGCCGAGTCGCTGACCGAGGGGCCGGTGGCGGCGCGGCACCTGCGGGCGGTCTACGCGGCGACCGAGGACCCGGCGATGCGCGCGGTCGTCGCCCACGTGCTGCTGCGGCTGTCCGTCTTCACCGAGACCCCGGCCGAGGCGCTCGCCCTCGCCCGCCGCTTCCGCGACGAACTGCCCGCGGAGCTGGAGGACGTGCGGACCGGGATCGAAGCCTTCGAGGTGGGGCTGGTCCTGTTCGGCATCCTCGACCCGGCGGAGGCGACGCGGCTGGAGCGCTTCCGCGACCCGGCCTTCGGCGACGGCCCGGGGGCGAGGATGGCGATGGCGATCGCCGCCGTCGTCTGGTCGCAGCTCGACGGGTCGGCGGCGGACTGCGCGGGCCTCGCCCTGGCGGCGCTGGCGGGCGGGGCGCTGCTCGGCGCCGATCCGGGCTTCCTCGGCATCGGGCCGATCACGGTGCTCGCCTGGGCCGACCGTCCCGAGGTGACCGCGGCGGTCGACGAGGCGCTCGCCAACGCCCACCGGCACGGCTCGCTCTTCGCGATCTCCGGCCTGCACATGTGGCACGGCGCGGCGCTCCTGCGGAGCGGCGACCTGGAGGAGGCCGAATCGCTGCTCGTCCAGGCGCGCCAGGAGTTCAACGCCTGGAGCTTCGGCGCCGGCGCCGGGCTCTACCTGGCCGGGTTCCGCTCCCTTGCCCAGCTCGAGCGCGGGGACCTCGACGCGGCGCGGGCGACGCTCGCGGCGGTGGCGGAGAACGCGCCCGACGACGACGCCGACGGCACCCGTTACTTCGACAACGGCAGGCTGGCGCTGGCGGCGGCCGACGGCACCGCGCCGGAGCGGCTGATCGAGCTGGCCGACGCCCACGCCGCGCGCCACGCCCGCGTGTTGAACCCGGCCTACAACCCTTGGCGCGAGCACAAGGTCGAGGCGCTGGCGCGGCTCGGCCGGCGCGCCGAGGCGCTGGAGCTGGCCGAGGAGAACCTGGCGCTGGCGCGGCGCTGGGGTGCGCCGGGGACGGTCGGGCCGGCGCTGCGGGCGCTGGCGACGGCAAGCGAGGGCGAGGACGCCCTCCCCCACCTCGAAGAGGCGGTGGCGCTGCTGGAGGGATCGACCGCGCGGCTTGAGCGGGCCAAGGCCCTGACTGCCCTCGGCCGCGCGTTGCGCGCGGTGCGGCGACCGAGCGAGGCGCGTGAGCCGCTTCAGCAAGCGGTCGAGCTGGCGGCGGTCTGCGGGGCGGGACGGGTCGGCGCCGAGGCCCGCGGCGAGCTGGCGGCCGCGGGGGCGCGCCCGCGCCGCACGGCGCTCTCCGGCGTCGCCGCGCTCACCCCGAGCGAGGAACGCGTCGCCCGCCTCGCCGCCGACGGCATGACCAACCGCGAGGTCGCCCAACAGCTCTTCGTCACCCCGAAGACGGTCGAGGTCCACCTCTCGAACGCCTACCGCAAGCTGGAGATCCGCTCCCGCCGCCAACTGGCCAACGCCCTCGCCACACCCTGATGTCGATGGGCCGAAAACCCGTCAGATAGTCCGGTTTTCGGCCCATCGACACCGGGGGACGGAAGGGCCGGGGCCCCGCAAGCTGGCGCCCGGGGTAGGGACCCGCCCCTCTCGCCACGGCCCGGGC
>CALCIA010000018.1 GCA_937907435.1 uncultured Actinomycetes bacterium | reverse complement strand
GACCCCCATGAGGAGCCCAGGACACCCGCACCCACCACCTCGGACGGCCGCCCGCCCCCCGAAGAACAGCCGCCACAAGGAACAACCGGTCGCAAAACCTAGTGCTTCGGTAGGATTTGGTTCGATGTTGTTCTCGACCAAAGCCGAGTACGGCGTGCGCCTGATGATCGAGCTCGGTCGTCAGCCTGGGTCGACCCCGATCTCGCTGAACTCGGTCGCCGAGGCTGAGCGGCTGCCGCTCTCTTATCTGGAGCACCTGGTCGCCAAGCTGCGCAAGGCAGGGCTCGTCACCTCGACCCGCGGCGCCCATGGCGGCTACCGACTCGGCAAGCCCGCGGCGGAGATCACGATGGACGCGGTCGTCGAGGCCCTGGAAGGGCAGATCGCGCCGATGGAGTGCTTCCACGAGACGCCGGAGGGCCGGGTGCTCTGTTCGCACGAGGACGACGGCGCCGGCGGCTGCGCGACCAAGCTGCTGTGGACGCGGGTGCAGAACGGCGTCACCAAGGCCCTGGCGGGCACGACGCTGGCGGAGCTGGTCGAGTTCTCGACGCCGCCCCCGCAACCGGCGTCGGAGGCACGCGCCAAGCCGCCGGTCGTCCACGCCCTCTAGGCGAGCGTCACCTGAACTTCACGAAAGACCCCAGAAACGGAGCGAAATGGCTGAGCTGGAGATACGCAACCTGCACGTCAAGATCGAGGACACCGACAAGCAGATCCTCAAAGGACTCGACCTCGACGTCGAGAAGGGCCGCGTCCACGCCCTGATGGGGCCGAACGGCTCCGGCAAGTCGACCCTGGCCAACGTGATCATGGGCCACCCGGCCTACGAGGTCACCGAGGGCACGATCACCTTCAAGGGCGAGGACATCACCGAGGCCGCCCCGGAGGACCGCTCGCGCGCGGGCCTCTTCATGGCCTTCCAGTACCCGGTCGCGATCCCCGGCGTCTCCGTCTCCAAGTACCTGCGCCAGGTCATCAACTCGCACCGCGAGGCGCGCGGCGAGGACCAGATCAAGATCAAAGACTTCGCCCGGATCGCCAAAGAGGCGATGGAGCTGGCGAACATCCCCAAGGAGTTCTCCAACCGCTACCTGAACGACGGGTTCTCCGGCGGTGAGAAGAAGCGGATGGAGCTGCTGCAGCTGGCGCTGCTGCGGCCGGAGATCGCGGTGCTCGACGAGACCGACTCGGGCCTCGACATCGACGCGCTGCGCACGGTCGCCGACGGCGTCAACAAGTTCGCCGGCCCCGACATGGGCGTCCTCATCATCACCCACTACCAGCGGATCCTGAAAATGGTGAAGCCGGACCAGGTCTCGATCATGTTCGAGGGCCGGATCGTCAAGGACGGCGGCCCGGAGCTGGTCGCCATCCTGGAGGAGAAAGGCTACGGCTGGATCCGCGAGGAGGTCGGAGCGGCGGCATGACCGTCACCGCCGGCGCCTTCCCGATCCAGCGGGTGCGCGAGCAGTTTCCGCTGCTCACGCGCGAAGTCAACGGGGTCCCGGTCGACTACCTCGACTCCGGGGCCTCCTCGGAGCGCGTCCTCGCCTCGATCGAGGCGGTGTCCGACTACGAGCGGCGCCACCACTCCAACGTCCACCGCGGCTCCCACACCCTCTCGGCCGAGGCGACCGAGGCCTACGAGGAGGCACGCGGGATCGTCGCCCGCCACCTCGGCGCCGCCGACCAGCGCGAGGTCGTCTTCGTCCGCAACGCGACCGAGGCGCTGAACCTCGTCGCGCGGGCCTGGGGCGACGCCAACGTCGGCGCCGGCGACCGCATCCTGATCACCGAGATGGAGCACCACTCCAACGTCGTCCCCTGGCAGCAGCTGGCCGAGCGGGTCGGCGCGGAGGTCGACTGGGCGCCGATCGGCGAGGAAGGCTCGCTCGATCTGGACGCGCTGCGGGCGCTCCTCGAACGCGGCCCGAAGGTGCTCGCGGTGACCCAGGTGTCCAACGTCCTCGGCACCGAGAACCCGCTCGCCGAGATCACCGCGATGGCCCACGACGCGGGCGCGATCGTCGTCGCCGACGGCGCCCAGGGCGCGCCCAAGCTGCCGCTCGACGTGGCCGCGCTCGACGTCGACTTCTACGCGCTCACCGGCCACAAGCTCTACGGGCCGACCGGCATCGGCGCCCTCTGGGGCAAGCTCGACCTGCTGCGCGCGATGCCGCCCTTCCTCGGCGGCGGCTCGATGATCCGCAAGGTCACCCGCGAGGGGGCCACCTACGCCGACGTCCCGGCCCGCTTCGAGGCGGGCACCCCGGCGATCGCCCAGGCGATCGGGATGGGCGCGGCGATCGCCTGGCTCGACTCGGAACTCGGCATGGAGGCCGTCCGTGATCACGAGCGCGCGATCGCCGACTACACGCTGGAGCGCCTCGCCGACGTCCCCGGCCTGAAGACCTTCGGCCCGCCCCGCGGCCCGGAGCGCCTCGGCCCGGTCTCCTTCGAGATCGAGGGCATCCACGCCCACGACGTCTCCGAGATCCTCGACCGCCACGGCGTCGCCGTCCGCGCCGGCCACCACTGCGCCCAGGTGCTGATGGAGCGCCTCGGCGTCGCCGCCACCGCCCGTGCCAGCTTCGGCGTCTACACCACGACCGAGGAGATCGACCGCCTCGTCGACGCGATCGAAGACGCCCGCCGGGTCTTCGGACTGTGACGCTTCGCTAGCCTCGAACCATGGACGAGCTCTACCGCGACCAGATCCTCGAGCACTACAAGCGGCCCCACAACTTCGGGGTCGTCGAGGGCGCCGACCTCGAATACGAGGACACCAACCCGTTCTGCGGCGACGAGCAGCACGTGACGATCAAGCTCGACTCGGACGACAAGGTCAGCGAGGTCGCCTTCGAGGGGAAAGGCTGCGCGATCTCGACCGCGGCCACCTCACTCTTGACCGACGAGCTGGTCGGCAAGACGCGCGAAGAAGTGCTGCGGCTGCCGAAGGAGTACGTGCTCGAGCTGCTCGGCATCGACATCTCGGCGACGCGGATGAAGTGCGCGATGCTCGGCCTGAAGGTCGTCAAGTCGGCCGCCCTCGGCCAGCCCGCCGAATGGGAGGACGAGGGCGAGGCCGGCGACCCGGCCGAAGCGGCGGCGCTCTAGCCGCGCCGACCGCCGCCCACCCGACGCTTGTCCGCGTATCGCGAGCAAGCGTCGGGGGCGGAATCGGGCTACGGGGCGGTGGTGCGGGTCTCCTCGTTCGGCTGCAGCACCGCGAAGGCGGCGCCCTGGGGGTCGGTCAGTACGGCGAGCCGACCGACGCTGATGTCGACGGGGCCGTTCAGCACCTGGCCGCCGGCCGAGCTCGTCGTCTCCGCCGCCGCGGCGGCGTCGGGGACGGTGAAGTAGACGAGCCAGTTCGGCGGGACCTCGTCGGGGACCATGCCGGTCATGTCCATCATCCCGCCGCGCGACGCATCGCCGTCTTTCCAGACGTAGTAGGTGCCCATCTCCCCCATGGCCTGCTCTTCGACCGTCCAGCCGAAGACCCTGCCGTAGAAATCACGGGCGGCGGCGACGTCGCGGGTGCCGAGCTCGTTCCAGCCGAAGGCGCCGTCCTCGTTGACGAGCTCGGCGCCGGCGAAGGTGCCGGGCTCCCAGATGCCGCAGACGGCGCCGGTCGGATCGGTGAAGACGGCCATCTTGCCGAGGCCCATGACGTCCAACGGCTCGACGATCACCTGGCCGCCGCCGTCACGCACCTTGGCCAGGGTCGCGTCGGCGTCGTCGACCGAGACGTAGGTCGCCCAGACGCAGGGCTGGCCGTCCTGCATCACCGGCGAGGCGCCGGCGACGTCCTTGCCGCGCAGCTGGGCGCGTCGGTAGCCGCCCATTTCCGCCGAGGTCGGTTGCTCGGGGATCTCCCAGCCGAGCAGATCGCGGTAGAAGCGCTCGGCGGCGTCGAAATCGGGGGTGCCGGCGAGTTCCACCCAGCATGGGGTGCCGGCTTCGTAACTGGTCCTCTCACTCATCTCTCGCTCCTCTGTTCGGGGTCGTGTCTCATAAGACCACGCGAGAGCGCCGAATTCATCGCCAAGTCGTGAATTGAGTACGCCGTCAGAGGACGGACACGGCCCGGCCGCTAAAATCCGACTGCATCAGTAGGTTTAAATCTCAATTCGTCTCAACAGGGGCCGTGAACCGCCCCGGGAAGCAACCCTCTTGACCGATACCGCAGGAACCACGATCTCAGTCTGCCCCTTTGCCGAGCTGCCGCCCGGCTCGAGGCACCTTGTCGAGCATGAAGGCATGAAGATCGGCGTCTTCAACTGCGAGGGCACGATCTACGCGATCGAGGACCGCTGCTCGCACGACGACGGCCCGCTCGCCGAGGGCGAGTTCGATCCGGCCACCTGCACCGTCATCTGCCCGAGGCACGGCTCCATCTTCGACCTGACCACCGGCAGGCCGAAGACGCTCCCCGCTTTCAAGCCGGTGAAGACGTTCCCGACCGCCGTCGAGAACGACACCGTCACCCTGGAGGTCGCATAAGAACATGGCTACGTCGCCCGAGGTAATCGCCGAGAAGGAGCAGCTCGCCGGGATCAACTCCGACTACAAGGAGAAGTTCGGCTTCAACGACCCGGAGACCGGCTACGCCTACAAAGCCCCGAAGGGCCTGTCGCGCGAAGTCGTCGAAACGATCTCCGAGTTCAAGGACGAGCCGCAGTGGATGCGTGACTTCCGGCTCAAGGCGCTCGAATACTTCGAACAGCGCCCGACCCCGAAATGGGGCGGCGACCTCGACCAGATCGACTTCGAAGACATCCACTACTTCGTCCGCGCCTCGACGCAGAACAGCGAGGACTGGAGCGAGGTCCCGGAGGACATCAAAAACACCTTCGACCGGCTCGGCATCCCGGAGGCGGAGCGCAAATTCCTCGCCGGGGTCGGCGCCCAGTACGAGTCCGAGGTCGTCTACCACCAGGTCCGCAAAGACCTCGAGGCCCAGGGCGTGATCTTCACCGACATGGACAGCGCCCTGCGCGAACACGAGGACCTCGTGCGTGAGTACTGGGCGACGGTGATCCCGCCCAACGACAACAAACTGGCGGCGCTGAACTCGGCCGTCTGGTCGGGCGGCTCGTTCGTCTACGTCCCCGCCGGGGTCACGGTGGAGATGCCGCTGCAGGCCTACTTCCGGATCAACACCGAGAACATGGGCCAGTTCGAGCGGACGCTGATCATCGCCGAGGAGGGCGCCGACGTCCACTACATCGAGGGGTGCACGGCGCCGGTCTACTCGAGCGACTCGCTGCACTCGGCGGTGGTCGAGATCGTCTGCCACCCGAGCTCGCGGGTCCGTTACACGACCGTCCAGAACTGGTCGCAGAACGTCTACAACCTCGTCACCAAGCGCGCGATCGCGCACGAAAAGGCGACGATGGAGTGGGTCGACTGCAACCTCGGCTCGAAGCTGACGATGAAGTACCCGTCGATCTACCTGCTCGGGCGGGAAGCGCACGGCGAGGTCCTCTCGATCGCCTTCGCGGGCGCGGGCCAGCACCAGGACGCGGGCGCCAAGATCATCCACGCGGCGCCGAAGACGTCCTCGTCGATCTTCTCCAAGTCGATCTCCAAGGACGGCGGCCGGGCGACCTACCGCGGTCTGATGGAAGTCGCCGACGGGGCGAGCGAAAGCCGCTCCAAGGTGGTCTGTGACGCGCTGCTCCTCGACGAGGACTCGCGCTCGGACACCTACCCGACCATACGCATCGACGAGAACGACGCCGACGTGGGGCACGAGGCCACGGTCTCGAAAATCGGCGACGAGCAGCTCTTCTACCTGCAGAGCCGCGGGCTCGACGAGGAGGAGGCCTCGAAGATGATCGTCAACGGGTTCATCGAGCCGGTGACCAAGGAACTGCCGATGGAGTACGCGGTCGAGCTGAACCGGCTGATCGAGCTGCAGATGGAGGGTTCAATTGGCTGAGTTGGCGACGGAGCCCGCCTGGCTCGAGGAGCGGCGCCGGCGGGGGGCGTCCCTGACCGGGTCCCTCCCCCTCCCCAATCAGAAATCGAAGGGCTGGGAATTCACCGACCTGGCGAGCCTCGACCTCGACTCCTACACCGGCGCGACCGCGGTGGTGGAGCTGGGCGGCGCCGAGGGCGCCACGGTCGTCTCGCTGGCCGAGGCGGTCGAGACGCACGGGCCGTTGCTCGAAGGAGCGCTCGGGTCGCTGGTGCCGGTCGAGGATCCCTTCGTCGCCCGCAACGAGGCCGACTGGCGCGACGGCGTGCTCGTGCACGTGCCGCGCGGCGTGAAGCTGACCGAGCCGGTGCGGATCGAAGTCCCGGTCGACACCAGCGGCACGGCGGTCAGCTGGCGCACGCTCGTGGTCCTCGAGGAGGGCGCCGAGGCGGAGATCTGGGAGCACTGGTCCTCGCCCGACGACGAGGTCGACGCGCTGCTCAACTCGGTGGTCGAGCTCTCCGTCGGGCCGGCGGCGACGCTGCGCTACGTCAACACCCAGGACCTGTCCGAGAAAGCCTGGATCTTCGCCACCCAGCGCGCCGAGGTGGAGCGCGACGGGCGGCTCGACTGGGCGGCGCTCGGCTTCGGCTCGGGGCGCGGCAAGGTGCGGATGGAGACCAAGCTCGCGGGCCCGGGCTCCGAGGCGCAGGTGACCGGCGGTTATGCCGGCGGCCCCGGCCAGCACCTGGACTACGACACGACCCAGGAGCACGCGGCGCCGAACACGAACTCCGACCTCGCCTTCCGCGGCGTCCTCGCGGCGGGCTCGACGGCGGTCTGGCGCGGGATGATCAAAGTCGATCCCGGCGCCCAGCAGACCGACGCGTTCCAGGACAGCCGCAACCTCCTGCTCTCGCCGGAGGCCCACGCGGACGCGATCCCGGGCCTCGAGATCCTCGCCGACGACGTCCGTTGCACCCACGCCGCGGCGATCGCCCAAGTCGACAAGGACCAGCTCTTCTACCTCACCTCGCGCGGGCTCACCGAAGGCGCCGCGAAGACCCTGGTGATCGAAGGCTTCCTCGAGTCCCTGGTCGAGCGCCTCGCCGAGGGCCCGGTCCGCGACGAGATCTCCGCCGCCCTCGAGCGGCGCCTCAGCGAGATCTTCTAGGCCGCTCGCGTCCAGCTGTTCCTTATGGACCCCACGGGTCCATAAGGAACAGCTGGACGATTCCCCGGGGCGCGGGGGCGGGGGTGCGGGGGTGCGGCGGGCGCGGGGGTCCGGCGGGCGGGTGGCCGTCCGGGCGGGGGTCCGCGGCGCGGGCGGCCGTCCGAGGGAGGTCCTGGGCTCCTCATGGGGGTCCTGGCAGG
>CALCIA010000017.1 GCA_937907435.1 uncultured Actinomycetes bacterium | reverse complement strand
ACCGGCCCTCGGCGCCCTTCGGTGACGGCCCCGCCGCACTTCTGGCGCACACCCGACGCACTCCCGTGACGCTCCCGCGCGAGTCCCTCCACGCCTTTTCATACCCGCCCCTCTCGCCACGGCCACAGCCTGCCCGGGCCGTGGCGAGAGGGGCGCGTCCCTACCGGGCGACAGCTTGCGGGGCCTGAACCCTCCCGGGGCGCCAGCTTGCGGGTCCCCGTCCTTCCCGTCCCCTCCCCCACCCAAAACCCTGGCACCAACCATCTAGGGTCCCCGCATGACGGAGCGGCGGGTGGTCGAGTTGGGCATCGGGGACGTCGACCTCGTCGAGAACCTCTGGAAGGAGATGGTCGCTCACCACCGGGAGCTGACCGGCGGCACCTACCCGGTGCGGGATACCGAGACGGCATGGCGGCGGCGACGCGAGCAGTACGTCGCGTGGCTCCGGGGCGGCGAGGGTCACCTTTATGTCGTGCCCGGCGAGGAGGCCCACGGGCCTCCTCTCGGGTACGCCTTCCTGCGCGTCGGCTCGTCGGGGCCGACCTGGAACCTCGGCGACAAGGTCGGGGACCTCGAGTCGCTCTCGGTCACCGCCGCGGCGCGGGGGCTGGGGATCGGGACGCTGCTGATCGAGCACTGCCGCGAGCGCCTTCGAGAGGTCGGCGCGACCTGGTGGTCGGTGTCGGTCGTCAGCGCCAACGCGGGCGCCATCGACCTGTACGAGCGCGAGGGGTTCCGCGACTTCTGGCGCACGATGACGGCGCCGATCGAGTAGGCCCGGCCGCTTTGAAAGAGTTGGCGGCCGTGACGGCATCGCTGAACCCGGAACTGACCGAGCTGTCGCTCGAGAAGCTGCGGCTGCGGCGCAGCGCCAAGTGGCGCTTCTACGACCCCGACGTCCTCCCCGCCTTCGTCGCCGAGATGGACTTCCCACTGGCGCCGGCGGTGAAGATCGCGCTCGCCGAGGCGGTCGAGCTGGACGACACCGGTTACGGCTACCCCGACGCGCTCGGGCTCGCCGAGGCCTTCGCCGGGTTCGCCGCGGCGCGGCTCGGCTGGGAGGTCGACCCGGCGGGCGTCTCCGCCGCCCCCGACGTCGTCAACGCGATCACCTCGCTGCTGCGCGTGATCGCCGTGCCCGGCGACCGGGTCGTCATCAACACGCCCGTCTACCACCCGTTCTTCGCGATCATCGAGGAGCTCGGGCTGGAGCTGGCCGAAGTGCCGTTGATCGACGGGCAGCTCGACGTCGACGGGGTCGCCGCCGAGTTCCGTGACGGCGCCGTCGCGCTGATCCTCTGCAGCCCCCACAACCCGACCGGCACGCTGCCGACCGCGGGCCAGCTCGGGACGCTCGCCGCCGCCGCGGCGCAGCACGGCGCCTGGGTGTTGAGCGACGAGATCCACTCGCCGCTGACCCTGCCCGGCGCCCGCCACGTCCCCTTCCTCGGCGTCTCCGCGGAGGCGCGCGAGCACGGCATCGCCCTCGTCTCCGCCTCGAAGGCGTTCAACCTCGCGGGCCTCGGCTGCGCCCAGATCGTCACCGCCTCGGAGCGCGCCGCCGCGGTGGTCGAGAAGCTCCCCTTCGCCGCCACCCACGCCGGCCACCTCGGCATCCTCGCCACGATCGCCGCCTACCGCGACGGCGCCGCCTGGCTCGACGACGTGATCGCGGTCATCGACCACAACCGCGCGCTGCTCGCCGACCTGCTCGCCGCGAAGCTCCCCGAGGTCGGCTACACCGCGCCCCGCGCCGGCTACCTGACCTGGCTCGACCTGCGCGCGCTGGGGCTCGGCGACGACCCCTGCGAGGCGCTGCTCGAGCGCGGCCGCGTCGCCCTCAACCCCGGTCCCACCTTCGGCCCGCAGGGGGCCGGCCACGCGCGGCTCAACATCGGCACCTCCCCGGCGCTGGTCGAGGAGGCGGTGCGGCGGATCGCCAAGGCGGTGGGACGTGACTGAACCGACCGGGGCGCCGCAGGTGGCGGAGTTCGAGATCGAGCCGATCGAGGAGGAGGCGCGCCGCTGGCTGGACGCGCTCGAAGCCGAGACCGGGCCGCTGGCGCTCTTCGACACCCACACCCACTTCGGCCGCCACGACCCCGACATGTTCCGCCAGGAGCCCGAGCAGCTGCTGGCGACGATGGCGAACGCGGGCGCGCGGGCGATCACCTTCCCGATGCACGAGCCCGACGGCTACGGCGCCGCCAACGACGAGGCGCGGGCGATCGAGGCGGGCGCCGACGGGCGCATCGTCCACTTCTGCCGCGTCAACCCGCACGACGGGGCGCCGGCGGAGGCGGAGCGCTGCCTCGACCTCGGCGCCCACGGGATCAAGCTCCACCCGCGCGCCGAGCAGTTCGCGATGTCGGAGCCCGCGGTCGAGGACCTGACCCGGCTCGCGCAGGAGCGCGGCGTGCCGATCCTGATCCACGCCGGGCGCGGCATCCCGGCCCTCGGCCGCGACACGCTGGAGCTGGCGCGGCGCTACCCGGGCGCGCGCTTCATCCTCGCCCACGCGGCGGTGTCGGACCTCGCCTGGCTCTGGCGCCTGCTGCCCGAGCACCCGAACCTCTTCGTCGACTCCTCCTGGTGGAACCCGGCCGACTTCGTCGCGCTCTTCAGCCTGGTGCCGCCCGGCCAGATCCTCTGGGCGAGCGACAACCCCTACGGCCAGCCGCTCCACGCCGCCGCCTTCCAGCTTCGTTATGCGCTGCTGGTCGGGCTCGACGGGGACCAGATCCGGACGATCGCGGGCGGCCAGATCGAGCGCATCCTCGCCGGCGAGGAGCCGCTCGACCTCGGCCCCGCGCCGGGGCCACCGGGGGCGCAGGACCCGGGGATGGAGCGCGTCGTCTCCCATCTGATGACGGCGATGGGACGGGCGATGGCCGACGGCGACCCGAGCGAGTCGGTGGCGCTGGGACGTCTCGCGGTCGACCTCGAGGGCCCCGAGGCCGAGTCGGGCCGCGCGATCCTCCGCCTGCTGGACCTCGCCGACCGCCACGCCGGCCCGCCGCCCCCCGGCCGCGGCTTCCCCCGCGCCGCCCAGTTCGTGATGTCGGCGCTGGCGGTGGCGAGGACTCCGGGGATCGCCCTGCCGCCGGAGAGCGACGACTGACGCCCAGCGGCGCCCTTGACGTGAGTCCCGGCGCCTGATCGGCTGCGCGGGTGACCGCCGCGGACATCCGGCTCGACCAGATCGCGACGATCGGCGTCTACGGCGCCGACCTCGACGCCTTCCTCACGGCGCTCCGCGACGCGGGCATTGACCTGCTGCTCGACGTGCGCCAGCGGCGCGGCGTGCGCGGCGCCCAGTACGCGTGGGCGAACGCGGGCCGGCTCGAAGCGGCGCTGCGCGAGGCCGGCATCGGCTACCAGCACCTGCCCGAGCTGGCCCCGACGACGGCGATGCGCGAATCCCAGTACGAGGCCGACGCCGAGCGGGGCGAGGGCAAGCGCTCCCGCACGGTCCTCGCCCCGTCCTACGTCGAGCGCTACACCGAGGAGATCCTCGACCCCGCCGACCTCGACCCCCTGGTCCGCTTCATCGGCCGCGCCAACGCCGCCCTCTTCTGCGTCGAGCGCGACGCCCCCGCCTGCCACCGATCCCTGATCGCCACGCGCCTGGCGCGCGACTACGGCGCGCGGATTGTGAACTTGCGGGCTTAGGGAGGGGCGGGGGACGCTCGGCTTCGGGGCGCCGGCGGCCGTCCGAGGTGGTGGCGGGTTGTCCTGGGCTCCTCATGGGGGTCCTGGCAGGCTGTGACCCCCATGAGGAGC
>CALCIA010000016.1 GCA_937907435.1 uncultured Actinomycetes bacterium | reverse complement strand
CTACGCGCTGCGTGGATTGACCGTGCTATAGGACGGGTAATCCACGCAGCGCGTTCCGGACCCTTGATTTGGAGCCCGAAAGGGGCCTCTGGGGGCCGGAAAGTGTGACGTTCCCGGCATCTCTGTGACCGATCGGGCCGAGGTGTGGAGGCTCTCCGACCCGATCGTCACGTAAGTCCGACTTCCTCACGTCCCTGTGACGCCTCTCCCACGCACCCCTCACGTCCTGGGCTCCTCAATCCATCTCGGACGGCCGCCGGGCCCACGGACCCCCGCCGTCCCGGACCCCCACGAGCTACGGGCGCATGTCCGGCATGCCGCCGTCCACGTCGAGCACCTGGCCGGTGACGAAGCCGGCGTCGGGGGAGCAGAAGAAGGAGACGGCGGCGGCAACGTCGTCGGGGGTGCCGGGGCGGCCGATCGGGATGCGGGCGACGATCGCGGCGCGGGTGTCGGGCGGGATCTTCTCGCTGAGGCCGGTGGCGATCAGGCCCGGGGCGACCGCGTTGACGGTGACGCCGAAGCGGCCCCACTCGTCGGCCATTGCCGCGGTCAGGCCGTTGAGGCCCGCCTTGGCGGCCGAGTAGTTGGCGCCGCCGATGCCGCCGTGGTAGGCGACCGAGCTGATGTTGACGACGCGGCGCGGGTGGCTGCGCTCGCGATCGCGGAACCAGGGGGCGACGGCGCGGAAGCCGTTGAAGGCGCCGCGCAGGATGACGTCCTGGACCAGGGCCCAGTCCTGGTCGCTCATCTGGTGGACGAAGGCGGGGCGGGTCACGCCGGCGTTGTTGACGAGGATCGTGAGGTCGCCGAAGCGCTCCGCGGCGGCGGCCGCGGCGGCAGCGAAGCTCTCGGCGTCGGCGACGTCGACCCCGACGCCGAGCGCGTCGGCGCCGTCCGCCGCGAGCTGGTCGGCGAGCGCGGTGGCGCCGTCGGCGTCGAGGTCGGCGACGCAGAGCGCCGCGCCTTCGGCGCCGAGGCGGCGGGCGATGGTGGCGCCGATCCCCTGCGCACCGCCGGTGACGAGCGCCACCGCGCCGGCCAGCGGCCGCTCAGGCGTGGAGTTGGAGCTCATCGAGCATCCTCTCTCGCAGGGGGCCCTTCTGGATCTTGGTCGCCGACAGCGGCCACTCCTCGACGACCCGCACGTGGCGGGGGACCTTGAAGCCGGCGATCCCGTCGCGGCAGTGGGCGATCAGCTCCTCGGCGTCCGCCGCCGCCCCCGGCAGCAGCTCGACGAAGGCGACCGGGACCTCGACCAGGCGCTCGTCGGGGATCCCGACGACCTGGGCCAGCTTCACCGCCGGGTGGGTTTCCAGGCGCGCCTCGACCTCGGCCGGGGCGACGTTCTCGCCGCCGACCTTGAGCATCTCCTTGAGCCGGCCGAGGAAGCGCAGGCGGCCTGCCGGGTCGAGCTCACCGCGGTCCCCGGTGTGCAGCCAGCCGTCGGCGTCGAAGGTCGCGGCGGTCTTCTCCGGGTCGCCGTGATAGCCCTCGCAGAGGCCGTAGCCGCGGACCAGGATCTCGCCCGCGGCGGTGATCCGGACCTCGATCCCAGGGAGCGGCGCTCCGCAGGTCTCCATCCGCGCCTCCTCCTCGTCGTCCAGCCGACCGTAGGTGACCGCGCCGCCGCCCTCGGTGAGCCCGTAGAGCGAGAGCTGGGTCGCCCGCGGGATCGCCGCCTGCATCGACCGTAGGGTGTCCGGGGGCGCGACGTTGACGATCACGCGCGCCGCCGCGAGGTCGGCGTCCGCGTAACCGGGGTCGCCGAAGATGCCCTGGCTGATCGGCGGGTAGGCGGGGTAGAGGACGGTCGCCCGCTCGCGCTCGATCAGCTCCAGCGCCCGGCCGGGGTCGAACCAGGTGTCGGAGACGAAGGCGGCGCCGGTCGCCGCGCAGGCGACGAGCGGGCCGATCGCGGCGAGGTGGAAGAGCGGGCAGGGCGCCCAGAGGCGGTCGTCCGGGCCGAGCGCGAGCACGCCTGCCACCTCGGTCCAGTTGCGGACCAGGGCCTCGTGGGTCAGCGGGCAGCCGCTCGGCCGGGAGGTGGTGCCGGAGGTGTAGAGGAGGATCGCGGGCTGGCGCAGGCGGACGGCGCGGCGCCGCACGTCCAGTGCCGCCGGGTCGACCTCGGCGGCGTGCCGGGTGAGCTCCGCCTCGTCGACGAACCCGTCGTCGCGGCGCTCCCCGAGCAGGACCAGGGCGGGGGAGGGGCCCTCGATGCGCGCGACCGACTCCTTCAGCAGCGCGGCGAGGTCGACGTGGGCGTCGATCCGGTCGCTGACCAGGACCGCCGCGAGGTCGGCGTCGTCGATCAGGTGGGGAAGCTCGGCGACCCGGTAACGGATGTTCATCGGCACCGCGACGGCGCCGGCGAGCAGGGCACCGAGGATGCTGGCGACGCAGTCGGGGCCGTTGGCCTGCAGGACGCCCACCCGCCCGCCGGGCTCGACCCCGAGCGCGAGGAGCCCGCGGCCGATCTCGGTCGCGCGGCGCTCCAGCTCCGCCCAGGTGAGGCGCTCTTGGGGGAAGACCAGGGCCGGCCCGTCCGGGCGCGACGCGGCGGCGCGGACGAGCAGGTCGCCGATCGGCGACGCCTCGATCCAGCCGCCCGCCGGCGCCGCGACGGTCACGGCTCCGTGCGCAAGACGAGGAGTGCCTCGCCCTCGTTCACCGATTGCCCCTTCTCGCAGAGGATCCGCTCGACCACGCCGCCCTGCTCCGCCTCGACCGGCATCTCCATCTTCATCGACTCGAGCACGACCACCTCGTCGCCCTCCGCGACCTCGTCGCCGACCGCGACCGCGACCAACCAGACAGTCCCCGTGATGTGCGCCTCGACCTCGAAGATTGCGCCACCATACACCCTCAACCAAACGAATGGTCGGGAAATTCGGAGGTGGAGCGCAAGCACTCCTGACCCCTGCGATCTTCGAACCAGCCCGGTGCGTTCGTCGTTAGGGCTTGTATGCCGAACCAGCGACGAACGCACCGCGTGGGCCGGGGTCCGCTGAAGGGATGAGGCCCCGCAAGCTGTCGCCCGGGTAGGGACGCGCCCCTCTCGCCACGGCCCGGGCAGGCTGTGGCCGTGGCGAGAGGGGCGGGCATATGGAAGGTGTGGAGGGTCGCGCGCGGGGGCGTCACGGGAGTGCGTCGGGAGTGGCACGGATCCGTGACGGGAGTCCGACGTCGTCACGGAGATGCCG
>CALCIA010000015.1 GCA_937907435.1 uncultured Actinomycetes bacterium | reverse complement strand
CCGCCCACCACGTCGTAGACGTGGCCGGAGACGCGGACGCGGTCGGGGACCTGCGGCGCGGCGCGCAGCAGCTCGACATCGTGGCGCACCGTCGCCGCCGGGTCGAGGACGGCGCGCTCGCGCAGCCCCGCCTCGTCCGCGCCGATCCGCTCGGCGTAACGGCGGCGGAAGTCGTCGTCGACGAGGGCACCGGTGCCGCACTGGGTGTGGTGGACGACCGCGACCTCGAAGAGCGGCCCCTCGCCGATCGCCCCTTCGGCGAGCTGGGCGATGAAGGCGACGTCCTCGATCACCGCCGGCGTGACCCGGCCGCCGGCATTGCGGAGCACCAGCGCGTCGCTCAGGTCGAGGCCGAGGAAGTGCGCCGGGTCGGTCCGCGGGTCGATGCAGGTGACGACGAAGAGGCGGAGCTTGGGGAAGACGACCGCCCCCTCGTGCCCGCCGCGCGCCGCGAAGTCACGATTGCGCCCGAGTGCCTCCTCGATTCCGTCACTCATCCCGTCATTTGATCACGCCGCGGGTCTGCCCACCGCGTGGGGCCCGCTCGGAGCGAGTGACGGGGCCGACCGCGCGACTGCCGGTCGGCCCCAGCAACCGGGCCGCCCAGAGGATGCGACCCGTCGTGCGTTCTCTTCAACCCCTCTTTTCGGCCGCGGGCCGGGGATACTTGAGCGGGATCGCGGCGGGCGAACCGCGCCCGGTCCGTCCACGTACCTATCCTTGCCCGGGCGCCGCCGTTCGGTGGCGCTTCGACAGGAAAGGAAGGCGGGATGGCGCTGTTCGGCGGCAGGGCCGACAGGAGCGCGGAGGCGGATGCGCTGGAAGCCGAGATCGAACGGCTCGACCAGCTGCCGCTGCCGACACTGGCGGCCGAGGTGATGGGCAAGGCCTTCGGGCCGGGGGCGGAGTGGGAGGACCCTGAGGAAGAGGTGACGGTCGGCGGGCCGAACGACGGCGCCGGGGCGACGGTCGAGGCGGTCGCCGCCACGATGGCCCCCGACGGGTCGACCAGGGCCGTCGACGACCGCACCCGGCTGCGGCTGCAGCGGCTGGTCGCCGAGGCGGCGCAGGCGCTCGAGCACGCGTCCCTGATCCGCGCCCAGGTGCACACCGCGATGGGCGCCCTCGACTACACGCCGACGCGGCTCGGCCGCACGGTGCTTGCCGCGGGCGCGGTAGCCGAGGTGGTCGACGGGGTAGACCCTGCGTAACCCCAGTCGGAAGGAAGCCGTTGAAGCTCGCGATCCACAACCCCTCGTTCAGCTACCAGGGCGGCGCCGAGAACATCGCGCCGACCCTCGCCGCCACCGCCCGCGCCGCCGAGGAGGGCGGCGCCGACCAGTTCACGCTGATGGACCACTGGTTCCAGATCCCGCCGGTCGCCCCGCACACCGAGCCGATGCTGGAGGGCTACACCGCCCTCGGCTTCCTCGCCGCGCAGACCGAGCGGATGCGCCTCGGCCTCCTGGTCACCGGCGTCACCTACCGCCACCCGGGCCTGCTGGCGAAGACGGTGACGACGCTCGACGTCCTCTCCGGCGGCCGCGCCCAGCTCGGCCTCGGCGCCGCCTGGTTCGAGGCCGAGCACGACGCCCTCGGCGTCCCGTATCCACCGATCGCCGAGCGCTTCGAGCGGCTCGAGGAGACGATCCAGATCTGCCTCCAGATGTGGAGCGACGACGACGGTCCCTACGAGGGCAAGCACTACAAGCTCGGCGAAACGCTCAACTCACCACGCGCTCTCCAGCGCCCGCGCCCGTCCCTGATGATCGGCGGCTCCGGCGAGAAGAAGACCCTCCGGCTGGTCGCCAAGTACGCGGACGCCTGCAACCTCTTCGGCGGCGAGCGCGACGTCGTCGCCCACAAACTCGAGGTCCTGAAGCGCCACTGCGACGCCGAGGGCCGCGACTACGAGGAGATCGAGAAGACGATCCTCTGGGGCGCCAACCCACTCGACGACGTCGACGCCTTCCTCACCGCGATGGCCAAGATGGCAGCCCTCGGGATCGACAAGGTCTGGGTCTCCAACAAAGTCCCCGACCCACCGGCGTGGGCCGACGAGGTCTGCGCGCAGACGGTGGCGCGGCTCGGGGATCTGGGGTAGGGGCTGGGGTTCGGGGGTTGCCCCGGCCGTTCGGGCGGGGGTTCGGGGGGCTGGCGGCCGTCCGAGGATGGTCCTGGGCTCCTCATGGGGGTCCTGGCAGGCTGTGACCC
>CALCIA010000014.1 GCA_937907435.1 uncultured Actinomycetes bacterium | reverse complement strand
CACCTCGCCGCAAAGGCCTTCATCGCCAATGGTTGACACAGGAAGTCTCATGCCGCCACCCGGCCCGCGAGGGCGGCTAGAGCGCCCCGGGCGGCGACGATCTCGCCGATCAGGACGATGGCCGGGGCGCTGAGCGCGGCCGCCCGTGTGTCGTCGGCGATCCCAGCTAGGGTCGAGACCAGCACCTTCTGTTCCACCGTCGTGGCCGAGGCGATGACCGCGGCGGGCGTTTCGGGCGACAGGCCGCCGGCGATCAGTGCTGTGCTGATCGCAGCGAGCCTGCGGATGGCCATGTAGAGCACGATCGGCTGGCCGAGCCTGGCCATGGCGGCCCAGTCCGGCTCCGGCTGATCGGGCGCAGGATGGCCAGTGGCGAGCAAGATGGCCTGGTTTGCGCCCCGCAGCGTGGCCGGTATGCCTGTCGCCGTGAGGGCCGCCAGGCCCGCGGTGAGCCCTGGCGCCACGCGGAACGACACGCCGGCCGCGGCCAGGCCGAAGACCTCTTCGCCGCCGCGGCCGAAGACGAACGGATCGCCGCCCTTCAGGCGCACAACCCGCCGGCCGGCGCGGGCGAGTGCAATCAGCCGCTCGGTAATGTCGCGCTGCGCGGGCGACGGACGGCCGCCGCGCTTCCCGGCGAAGATGCGCTCGGCGTCCGCCGGCGCAAGGTCCAACACCCGCGGATCGACAAGGGCGTCGTGCACTACGACTTCGGCCTGGGCGAGCACGCGCACGGCCTCGAGGGTCAGCAGCGCCGGGTCGCCCGGGCCGGCGCCCACCAGCCAGACTTCGCCCGGCTGCAGCCGTGGGCCGTCCTGTAGGATCGCTTCGAGGGCGGGGGTCATGATAGCGCCCCATGACAGGCGCCGGCGCCGAGGGTATAGCCGCAAGCATGACGAACGAGCGGCCACTGCGCAGGGGCTGGACGACCGGCGCGTGTGCGACGGCCGCGGCCAAGGCCGCCTATGCCGCCCTGCTGACGGGCGACTGCCCCGATCCGGTCGAGATTACCCTGCCCGGCGGTCAACAGGTGGGTTTTGCGCTTGCGGAAAGCGGCCGATCCGCCAGCGCCGCCAGCGCCGCAGTGATCAAGGACGCCGGCGACGATCCGGACGTGACCCATGGGGCGCTGGTGCGCGCAACCGTGAGCCTGGGCGCGCCGGGCAGCGGCGTGAGCTTCCGCGCCGGCCCCGGCGTGGGCGTGGTGACGCGGCCGGGCCTGCCGCTGCCGCCCGGCGAGCCCGCCATCAATCCCGTGCCGCGCCAGATGATCGCCCAGGCTGTCGGCGAGGTCGCAGCTGCCGCCGGCGCGCCGGGCGACGTGGTGGTGGAAATCTCCGTCCCGGACGGCGAGAAGATTGCCGAGCGCACCCTGAACCCCAGGCTGGGGATCTTGGGCGGTCTTTCGATTCTGGGCACTACGGGAATCGTCACACCCTATTCCTGTTCGGCGTGGATCCACGGCATCCGACAGGGAATCGACGTGGCCCGCGCCGAGGGCCTGTCGCACGTCGCCGGCGCGACGGGGCGCACGTCCGAGGCCGCCATCCAGGCGCTCTACGGCCTGCCGGAGATCGCGCTGATCGACATGGGCGACTTCGTGGGCGGCATGCTCAAACACCTGCGCGACCACCCGATCGCACGGGTCAGCATTGCCGGCGGCCTCGCCAAGATGACCAAGCTCGCCCAAGGCCTCCTCGACCTGCACTCCAAGCGCGGATCGGCCGATCTCGAAGCGCTGGCCAAGGTCGCAGCAAAAGCCGGAGCGCCGGCGGATCTGGCCGAGCGCATGGCGCGCGCGAACACCGTCCTCGAATGCTTCCAGCTGGCCGATCAGGCCGGCTTTGCGCTCGGCGAGATCGTCGCCGGCCAGGCCCGCGCGGTGGCGGCCGAGGTGCTGCGCGAGGCGCCGGTGAACCTCGAGGTGCTGATCTTCGACCGCCAGGGCGTTCTGACGGCGCGGAGCGGCTCTGCAGGCGCTCATGTAGAGACCTCCGAGCGGAACCGGCGATCATAGCCTTTCTGGTAGAGGGCGCTTTCGCGAAAGTCGGTGGCGGCGAGCGATCGGCCCACGAGGATGAGCGCTGTGCGCTCGGCCGGCTCGGCCGCGAAAGCGGCTGCGAGTTCCCCGAGCGGCGCCCGGATCACCCGCTCGTCCGGCCAACTCGCGCGGATGACCACCGCCGAAGGACAGTGCGCGCCATAGAATGGCAGAAGCTTCGCGATCACCTGATCGAGGGCATGGATGGCGAGGTGGACGGCGAGCGTTGCGCCTGTCGCACCAAAGGCTTCCAGGGTCTCGCTGCTCGGCATTTTCGAGGCGCGGCCGGACACGCGGGTCAGCACCACGCTCTGGGCCACCTCGGGGACGGTGAGCTCGCGGCCGAGGGCGGCGGCCGCGGCGGCGAACGCCGGCACGCCGGGCGTCAGGCTGTAGGGCATCCCCAGCCGCTCCAGCCGGCGGATCTGCTCGGCCACGGCGCTCCAGATCGAAAGGTCGCCGGAGTGCAGCCGGGCGACGTCTTGGCCGGCTTCGTGCGCGCGCACATACTCCGCCTCGATCTCGTCCAAGGTCAGCGGGGCGGTGTCGACGAGCCGCGCGTCGGGCGGGCAGTGGGCGAGAAGTTCGGGCGGTACGATGGACCCCGCATAGAGGCAGACGGGGCAACTCGCCAGCAGGTCGCGGCCGCGAAGGGTGATGAGGTCCGCGGCCCCGGGGCCGGCGCCGATGAAGTGGACGGTCATGAAGGATCTCCTTCGGCGATAGCGCAAGTGGCGTGGGCAGATGAAATGCGGGCGAGAGCCAGACGCGAGCCAGGGCCGGCGGCGGCCAGGGCGGCGGCCTCGGCCGCCGAGCCCACGCCCGCGGCGGCCCTCGAAACGGAGGAATGAGTAACAATCCGGTCTGCGGCCCGAGCGAGCTTGTCGCGGCCGATGGCCAGGATCGGAAGGTCGAGTCGGGCGGCGGCGTTCTTGAGGCAGGCCGCTTCAGCCTTCCAGGCAGGCGTAGCGAGGCCGGTCGCAATCTGGCCTGCCGCGGCCAGCGTCTTCAGGACGAGATCAACCAACTCATCGGGTCCGCAGTTCGAGCTGAAACCCACGCCGGCGACGATCATGGCTTCACCGCCGTCCACTGGGTGACGGTCCGCGCCGGACGAAAGCCTTCCATGCCCCCGATCGGCTCCAGGCGCTCGACCGACAATCGCGTAAGGCCGCCACCCAGCCGGCGGCGCGCCTCGATGAGCGCGGCCTCGGTTTCGAGGGTGATGGCGTTGGCGACCAGCCGACCGCTGGGGCGGAGCGCCGCCCATGCCGCCTCAATCACCGCTGGGTCGCTCGCGCCACCGCCGAGGAAGACCGCATCTGGCGCAGGCAGGCCGTCAAGCCCTGCGGGGGCGCGGGCCTGGACGATGTCCAGAGCCATAACGCCGAGCTGGCAGGCGTTGCGCGCCGCCTGTGCGGCCCGCTCGGGCTTCGGCTCCAGCATGACGGCGCGGTTGTCCGGATGGCGCAGCATCCACTCGATTGAGATGGAGCCCGTGCCCCCGCCGACGTCCCACAGAAGTTCGCCAGCGAGGGGTGCGAGGGCCGACAGAGTGACGGCGCGGATCTCGCGCTTGGTGATCTGGCCGTCGTGCTCGAAGGCCTCGTCCGGCAGGCCACAGGCGAGCGGAACGACCCGCGCGCCCGGCCCGGCGACGACCTCGATCCCCGTCAGATTGAGCGGATGAATTTCCATCAGATCAAAGGCTTCCGCCGTGACCACGCGGTGTCGTTCATTCGGTCCGCCGAGCGCCTCCAGCAAGTGGAGCCGCGAGGGACCGAAGCCGCGACCCGCCAGATAGGTCGCGAGGGCCTGAGGCGTGGTCTCGTCGGCGCTCAGCACCAATAGCCGACGGTTGGGCTGCAGCAGCGGGGCCAGCGGCTCCAGCGGGCGGCCGCAGACCGAGACCTGCGAGGTCTCCTGGGCGGCCCAGCCGAGGCGGGCGCAGGCAAACGCGAAGGCCGAAGGCGCGGGCAGGCAGAGCCATTCCGCCTTATCCGCGTGGCGGGCAAGTGTGACGCCTACCCCGAAGCAGAAGGGATCGCCCGAGGCCAGCACGACCGTCGGGCGGCCACGCCGCGCCAGGATCTGCGGGATGGCATCGGACAAGGGGCTCGGCCAGGCCATGGCTTCGCCGCGGATCAATGGCTGGGCCAGCGCGAGGTGTCGCGCGCCGCCGAACACCAGTTCGGCCCCGCGCACGAGCGCGCGGGCGGTGTCGCTGAGACCCTCGACACCGTCCTCCCCGATCCCCAGAATGGCGAGCCAGGGCGCATCCGCGGCCGTTCCTGTCATTGCGAGACCTCCAGCCGACCATGAGCCCTTTGCGCGTCCTGATCCTCGGCGGCTCGGCCGAAGCCTCGGCCCTGGCGCGCAGGCTGGCGGGCGACGCGCGCTTCGCCCCGGTCCTGTCGATGGCTGGGCGCACCAAGTCGCCCGTGCTGCCGCCCATCCCGCATCGCATCGGCGGCTTCGGCGGCGTCGATGGTCTGGCCGGCTGGCTGGGAGATCCGGGAGCGGATCTTCTGGTCTGCGCCACCCACCCGTTCGCCGCCCAGATGCGCCGCCACGCGCTGGAGGCGGCCAGCCGGACCGGCAAGCCGCTGCTGATAATCGAGCGGCCGTGCTGGCGAGCGGTCGAGGGCGACCGCTGGACACCGGTCGCGGATATGGCGGCTGCGGCGCGAGCGCTGGGCGAGACACCGCGCCGGGTGCTCCTCACGGTCGGCCAGAAGGACCTGGCGCCCTTCGCCGCCGCGCCGCAGCACGCCTATACGATCCGAAGCATCGATCCGCCCGCGGCCGCGAGCCTTCCGCCCGGAGCAGAGGTGATCAGCGCCCGGCCCCCGTTCGCTAAAGCCGACGAGCGCCGCTTGATGCAGGAGCGCGGAATCGAGGTGGTGGTCACCAAGAACTCCGGCGGAAACGACGCCGCGGCCAAGCTCGCCGCCGCCCGCGCGCTCGGTCTGCGCGTGGTAATGGTCGAGCGGCCGCCAGCGCTGGACCTTGTGGGCGTGGATGCGAAAGAGGCGGCCGATGCGGCCGGCGCCATCGCTTGGCTGGAGGCGCGTCACGAAGCGGCCTCCAGGCTTCTGCGGGTGTAAAGCCAAGAGCCCCGCTTGCCGCGCTCGATCCGCCGCGTCTGGGCCGACCCCACCAGCACCAGGGTGCTCATGTCCGCCATATTCGGGTGAGCGCTGGCGAGGTCGGTCGTCAGAAGGCGCTCATCGGGGCGACTGACGGCGCGGGCGAAGGCGACGGGGACGTCCGTCGGCAGAAGCTCGCGCAGCCGCTCGAAAGCTGCGCCGAGCTGCCAGGCCCGCGCCTTCGAGATCGGATTGTAGAGGGCGATGACGAAGCCAGCGCGTGCGGCGGCGGTGAGTCGATCAAGCACGACCTCCCAGGGCTTCAGATTGTCGGACAGCGAGATGGCGCAGAAGTCGTGCCCCAGGGGCGCGCCGAGCCGGGCGGCCGCGGCGAACATCGCTGAGACGCCTGGAATGACTTCCACCTCCAGTTCGCGCCAGGCCGGATCGCCGGCCTCGATTGCCTCGAAGACGGCGCTCGCCATGGCGAACACGCCGGGATCGCCTGAAGATACGACAGCGACGAATCTGCCCGCCGCGGCGAGCTCCAGGGCGTGGCCGGCGCGCCGGAGTTCCTCGCGATTGTCGGTGATATGGCGCGTCAGGCCCGGGCGCTGAGGCACCCGCGCGACATAAGGACCATAGCCCAGGACGTCGCTCGCTTGGGCAAGGACCTCACTGGCGCGCGGGGTCTGGAGCGACAGGTCGCCGGGGCCCAGACCCACAATGAACAGGCGTCCGCTCATCGCGCCCTCTGTCGGCCGGGGACAAGGACAAGCGAGAAGTAGGAGGCCGCCTCGTCGCCAAGTTGGGTCAGCGGCGCAATCCGTTCGTCGCCCATAGTGCCGCGCTCGACGAAGACGGCGCGGGCGAGGAGGCCAGCGGCCTCCAGAGCGCGGCGGATCTTCGGCAGGTTGCGGCCAACTTTCATGATCACGGCGGCGTCGGCGCCCTGCAGACGCTCAGTGAGGGCCGCCTCCTCGAGCGTCCCCGGCAGGATGCAGAGCACGTCGTCGCCATGACAGATGGGCAGTTTCGCCTGCGCCCAGCAGCCACTCATGCCGGTGACGCCGGGCACGACTTCGTTGGCGTAATCGCGCGCCAGCCGGTCGAACAGATACATCGACGAGCCGTAGAAGAACGGATCGCCTTCGCTTAGCAGAGCCACCTCGCAGCCGCGGGCGAGACGCTCGGACAGAAGCGCCGCGCAATCCTCGTAGAAGTCGCCCATTTCGGCGAGGTAGCGGGGGTCGTCCAGCGCCACTTCGGTCGTGAACGGATATTCCAGACGAAGCTGCTCGGCGGCGGGATTGAGCGCGCCTTCCACAATGCGCCGGGCGTTTCCCGGCCGGCCTTGCTTAGCGAAGAAGGCGACGACGTCAGCGACTGCCAGGATGCGCGCGGCCTTCAGCGTCATGAGCTCGGGATCGCCAGGCCCCACGCCTACGACCCGCAATGCGCCGCGTTGGCTAGGCACCGCGCTCATTCGACGTCGCTCGCCAGAGCGTTGACCGCCGCCGCGGTCATGGCGCTGCCGCCCTTGCGGCCGTGGATGATCATCCAGGGGACGGGCGAGAGCTCGGCCAGCGCCGCCTTCGATTCCGCCGCGCCGACGAAACCCACCGGCATGCCAATGATCGCCGCAGGGAGCGGTGCGCCTGCGGCCAGCATCTCCAGCAGCCGGAAGAGGGCGGTGGGAGCGTTGCCGACCGCGACCAGCGCGCCGTACAGGTGCGGCGTCCAGAGGTCCAGCGCGGCCGCCGAGCGGGTGTTGCCCAGCTTCACCGCCAAGGCGGGTGTCTGTGGATCCCGCAGGGTGCAGATCACCGGATTGGCGGCCGGCAGCCGCGCGCGGGTGATGCCGTGGGCCACCATCTCCGCGTCGCAGAGGATCGGCGCGCCAGCGCGGAGGGCGGTTCGGGCCGCCTCGGCGAAGTCGGGCGAAAACGCCAGATCCTGCGCTACCTCGACCATGCCGCAGGCGTGGATGACGCGCACCGCCACTCGCTCCTCGAGCGTCGAAAAGCGCTCGAGGCCGGCTTCGGCGCGGATGGTGGCGAAGGACTGGCGATAAATTGCCGCCCCGTCGCGAACATAGTCGAGGTTCTGAATCATTGCGTCTCCGCGGCGAGGAGCCGGACGGCGGTTTCGAGGGTGAGGCCGCGCGCCTGCGGCGGATCGCCAGCGCGGCCGTGGCGGACCAGGCCATATCCGTCGTCGGCGGCGACCAGGGTGAAGGTGGCGGGTGTGGGATGGGCGCAGCCTTTGGCGCAGCCGGATACGTGGAGGGTGCCGGGCAAGGGGTGGGCAGCGAGCGCCGCAGCGTCGGCGCGGGAGGCCGCGTGAGCGCTCGCACAGGCCGGGGCGCCCGGGCAGGCGCTCACCGAAAGCCGGGGATCGGTGGAATCGGCGATGAGGCCAGCGGCCCGGGCTTCCATCGCCAGCATCCCGGCGTCGGAAACCGCCGACAGGACTAGGGCGCGCCAGGGGCTCAGCCGAACATCGGCGGCGGCAAACCGCTCGGCCAGATCGGCGCTGATCTCTATCTGACCGGCGCTGGCGGCTCCGAAGGGCAGGCCCAGCGCGAATCGGTCCCCGAACGCGCCAGCGATCGCCGACGAGCCTTCAGTCGGCGCGGAGGGCGCCGTGGCGAGTTCGACCCCGGCCCCCGCGAAGAGCGCATCCGCGCCGAAGTCCCGCACGAGTTCGGCCATGCGCCGAGGGCCTTGGCCCGGCGCTGCAGAGAGCCGGATGAAGTTGTGGACGACCGCAGCGACGGCCGCCGCGGGCGCATCCGTCACCCCGACGATCTTGCCATCACCGAGACTGATCCGCCAGAGCGCGGCTCCATGGTCCCTTCCGGTAATGGCGAGTGAGGTCAGACGGACGTCCGCGAGCAGCGGCTGTGGGTCGTGCGCCGGTCCGAGCGCGAAGCCGAACTTCGACGGAAGGGTGGCCAACGCTTTGTCCTCGCCGATCCAGTGTTCCAACTCAGTCGCCACCGCGGCTTCCGTGGGCATGGCGAACGGCGAGACGAGGAGGTTGCGCCGACGCTCGATGGCCGGATCGGCGCTGGCCAGGCCCGCGGCCAGGACCGCCGCCTGGAATGGCTGCAGCGAGGCTTGCCTGAGACCGCGGACCTGCAGCGCGCCGCGATTGGTGATCTCGATCTGACCGTTTCCGAAGGTTCGAGCGGCGGCAGCGATCGCTCGCGCCCCGGCAGCGCTCATCCGCCCGAGCGGTGGCTTGACGCGGACCAGCAGGCCGTCACCGGACCCCATTGGCTCGAACAGCGAGGGGCACCATCCGCGCACCCGACCGGTCATGGCGCGTCCCCCAGAAGGGCGGCTGGACTGTTGCGGCGCGGACGCCACAGATCGCGCGCCAAGGCCTGGCGGAAGCGCTCGGCCATCGCAGCGTGCGCTTCCGGGTTCTCGGCGCGCAGGAAGGCGTCCACCGCCGGGTCGCCCAACGTGGCGCCGAAGGCGAGCTCGAACTGCTGATCGAGCCGTTGCGGCAAGGCGCAGGCGAAGGCGAACAGGCCCTCGACGCCCTTTGCGATCTCGGCTGCCCCGCGATAGCCGTGACGCCTCATGCCGGCGATCCAGGCCGGATTGGCGAGCCGGCCACGAGTTACGCGGGCGATCTCCTCGGCCAGCGGGCGCACCTTGGGCGCGTCCGGCTGCGAGGTGTCGGCGTGGTACATTGCCGGCCGGGCGCCAAGCCCGTCGGCAGCCGCAGCGAAGCCGGCCTCGTGGGCGGCGAAGTCGCTCCCGTCGAGCAGGTCGAGCTCAGCATGGTCCTGGGTGTGGACGAAGGCCTCCGCCTCCGCGACCCGCGCGGCGAAACCCGCCGGATCCGCCCCGCCGGACAGACCCTGGCCATAGGCGTGGCTGGAGGCGGCCAAGTAGGCCGCGCCGAGCTCGGCCCGCTCGGCTGCGCCGCCGGCCTGAAGCAGCGCGTCGGTGCCCGCGCCGTAGCGTCCAGGCGCAGCGCCGTAGATACGAGTGGTCGCTGCGCGAAGTCGCTCGCCCGACAGGCCGCGCACCTGAGCGGCCAGGCCGTTCCACTCCGCCGGTTCGTCGCGGGCAGCGATCGCCCGGACCGCACTGTCGAACAGCAGCATCTGTACCTCGAAGGCGTCGCGGAACAGGCCGGAGACCCGCAACGTCACGTCGACCCGCGGACGGTCCAGCATCGCGAGTGGCAGGATCTCGACCCCGCTCACCCGGGCGGATTGGTGGTCCCAGATGGGCTTGGCGCCCATGAGAATCAGGGCAAGCGCCAGGTCTTCGCCGCCGGTGCGCATGGTGGCGCTGCCCCAGAGATCGAGCACAAGGCTGCGCGGCCAGTCACCGTGGTCCTGCAGATGCCTGCGCAGCACCTCGTCGGCGGCCTTTTCCGCGAGCACCATGGCTGAGCGCGTCGGGATCGCGCGCGGGTCGACAGCGTAGAGGTTACGTCCGGTGGGCAGGACGTCGGCGCGGCCGCGGGTGGGCGCGCCGGCCGCGCCGGGCGGTACGAAGCGGCCGTCCAAGGCCGTTAGCAGGCCTTTCTTCTCGCCCTCGGCGCAGGCGTCGAGCCGGCTCGCCAGCTCGGCCGCGGACACGCCTGGACTGGACCGTTGCAGGGCGTCCAGCAAGGTGGCGCGGCGCTCCGGCGACGGCGGCACGGCAAGGACGTGGAGGCCGTCGCGGATCTGGAGGTCCTTGACGTCGCACAGATAAGCATCGAGCCGCGCCAGCGCTTCCTCATCGGAAGCGCCGCCCTCGTAGCCGCTCTCGGCGAGCAGGCCGCAGGCCTCGGCACGGTCGATGATCTCGCGGCGCAGGAGCGCGCCGCGGCGGCGGTCGAGGCCGTCGGCGGCGGCGTATTCGTCGATCAGCCGCTCCAACTCCAGGGCCGCGCCGTGTGCGCCTGCCGCCTTCAGCGCCGGCGTGAGATGGCCAATCAGCGCCGCGCCCAACCGCCGCTTGGCCGGCGCTGCCTCGCCGGGGTTGTTGACGATGAAGGGATAGACGACTGGGGTCCCGCCGATCAACGCAGCGGGGAAGCACGCCGACGAGAGGGCCACAGCCTTGCCCGGTAGCCATTCCAGAGAACCGTGCGCGCCGAGGTGAACGATCGCATGGACGCCCCTCTCGCGGCGGAGCCACAGATAGAAGGCGACATAAGCGTGGCGAGGCGCAAGGTCGGCGTCGTGATAGGCGGTGCGGTGCTCCGCCGAGGCCGCACGGTTAGGCTGTATGGCGATCAGCAGCCGCCCGTGCTCGACGATGGGCAGGGCGAAGGCGCCGTCGGCGGCGGCGGGATCGTCCTCGGGCTCGCCCCAGGCGTCGCGGATCTGGGACTGCAAGGCGGAGGGCAACTCGGCGAACAGCTCGGCGTAGCGATCAAGGCTGAGGAACGGTCGGGCGTGGCGTTCGCGCAGCGCACGGCCGAGGTCGCCGGTCGGCGCTGCGCAATCGTAGCCGGCCTCCCGTAACATGGTCTCGATCACCGTGAGGCTGGCGAAGGTGTCGAGCCCCACCGCGTGGCCGACCTGGCCGACCTGGCCGGGATAGTCGCTCAGGATCAGGGCGACGCGTCGCTCGGCTGCGGGCGTGCGGGCGAGCCTCGCCCAGCCGGCGGCGCGGTCGGCGGCGAGCGCGATCTGAGCTGGGTCGGGGCGGTGCGCCTTGGCGGTGAACTGAAGGTCCGGGGGACCTTTGGCGTCCGCCTTGAATGAGATGGCGGTCACCAACAGCCGGCCGTCTAGTTCCGGCAGCACGACCTGCATCGCGAGGTCCGCCGGGCTGAGGCCCCGGCTGGACGCCGCCCAGTCGTCCTGGCCAGCGCCGGAGAGGATGAGCTGCAGCACCGGCGCGCCGACGGCGTCGAGCGGCGATCCCTGGCCGTCGCGCCGCGCCGAAAAGCCGGTCACGTTCAGCACCACTGCGCAACGCCAATCGACCAGGGTGGAGGCGACGAACTCGGCCACCTCGGGTGCCTTCAGGCTAGTCACATGGAGCGCGCGCACGGCGAGACCGCGCGCCGCCAGCGCCTCCGCCAGCGCCTCGATCGGCGCGATGTCGCCCGACAGCAGATGCGAGCGATAGAAGATGATCGCCGCGAGCGGCGCGTCGTCCGGGGCCGCCGTGGTCAGCGGGTGTTCGCCGCATTCCGGCAGCCGCAGCGGCGGAACGGCGGGCGCCTCGCCAAGGCCGGCCGCATGGGTCATCAGGCCGAGCGCGCCGGCGGCGTTTTGCGGGCCGCCTTCGCGCAGATAGAGGTCGAGCGCTTCGAGCGCTTCGCCATCTAGCGTTGAAAGCTGCGCCAGGCGAGGATCCGGCCTGGCGTCGCCGGGCAGCAGGGCGAGGGGGATACCGTTCATCCGGCAGGCGGCGGACAGCTCCTCGCAGCCGTAGCGCCAGTAGTCGAGGCCGCCGATCAGCCGCACCGCCACACAACGCGCGTGGGCGATGACCTGCTCGACATAGAGATCCACCGACATCGGGTGGCGAAGCCGCGCGAGGTTGGCAAGCCTGAGGCTCGGTCGCTCAGGGCCTTGCCGCGCCCAGGCCGCCGCCACCGAAGTCAGGTCGGCGTCGGAGAACGATAGAAACACCAGGTCAGCCGGGCTGTGCCCGAGATCTTCGGCCATCTCGGTCTCGTCAAGCGAGCGCTGTTCCCGGAAGAGCAAGTGCATCGGATCAGCCGAGGATCGCTATTTGGATAGCGGCGCGATCGAGGCCCGTCCGCCCGATCACCACGAGGTGTCCGGCGCGCGCCTCGTCCGGCCGCCAGGCGCGGTCGAACTGCTGGCGGAAGCGCGGGCCCACGCCTTGGACCTCCAGCCGCATCGGCTTGCCGGCGACGGCCAGGAAGCCCTTCAGGCGCAGGATGTCGTGCGCCTCCACCAGCGGCTTCAGGCGCGCCACGAAGACCTCGGGCTCGGCGATCTCGGGAACCGGAACGACGAAGCTTTCGAAGTCGTCATGCTCATGGTCGTCCGCCCCGTCGTGGTGCGAGGGGCGGGCGTTTAGGTCGTTTTCGGCCGCCGCGTGCAGCCCCAGGGCCGCGGCGATGTCGATCTTGCCGTCTCGGGTCGGCGCGACCTTGACCGCGCGGGGCAGGACTTGGGCGATCTTACGGCCGACCTCCGCGGCGTCTGCGTCGCTGAGCAGGTCAGTCTTGTTGAGGATGACCAGATCAGCGGCGGAGAGCTGGTCTTCATAGACCTCGGCGAGCGGATTGTCGTGATCAAGGCTGGGGTCTTCGGCGCGCTGCATAGCGACTGCCCTGGGATCGTCGGCGAAGCGGCCCGCCGCCACCGCCGGGCCGTCGATCACGGCGATCACGCCGTCCACGGTGAGGCGCGAACGCACTGACGGCCAGCCGAAGGCCTTCAGCAGCGGCTTGGGCAGCGCAAGCCCGGAGGTCTCGATGAGGATGTGCTCGGGTGGTTGAGACCTCGCCATGAGGGCCTCGATGGTCGGCACGAAATCGTCCGCGACGGTGCAGCAGATGCAGCCATTAGCCAGCTCGACGATGTCGACCTCGGCGCAGCCCTCGATCCCGCAGCTCCTCAAGGTTTCGCCGTCGACGCCCTGTTCACCGAACTCGTTGACGATGACGGCGAGTCGCCGGCCATCGGCCTGTTCCAGCAGGTTGCGGACGAGCGTCGTCTTTCCGGCCCCCAGGAATCCCGTGATGATGGTGACGGGCGTCTTGCCGGTCAGGCGCGCAGGGCTCATGGGGCATCCTCAACTGGGGGAACGAGGGACGGAATCCTCCCGAGCACGGCGTCGTGCAGCGAGGCGGGTCGCTTCGAGGGCAGGACCACGCCGGTCTTCGAGGCACGGTAGGTGCGGGCATAGGCGAGGAAATCCGCGGCCTTGGGCTCGCCGAGGCGGCCCAGCAGATAGCTCCACTTGCCGGGCATGGAGATGACGGCGGCGCAGCCGCGTTCGCAAGAGGCGAGGCAGGAAATCTCGCGGATCTCAAGCCAGTCGGCGTCGTCGGCCTCCGCGTGTGCGTTCTCGAGCGCGCGCCGGAAGCGCAGACCTGGGCGATCGGCGCCATCATCGCAGATCTCACCGGCCTGACAGGTCACGCAGACATGGACGCAAACATCCGCGCCGCCGGCCTGTGCGGGCGGCGGCTTCGTCGAGATTCTTGCGTCTGGCGACGGCGTCATCGGCGATCCTCCACTGAGCGTCCGAAAGGACGCTTACGCGGGACGCCGACTGCCCTCGGATTTCAGCCTCGAGGTGAGGTGCTCGCCTGATTCTGCAGGCACACCGCCGCCGCCGAGGCGCCCCGCCCGGCCGCACAGCCCTATTCCGATGGCAGGTCTCCTGGCTTACGGATCAAACGCGGCTCGTCCGCCTTCCCAGGGCCAAGCGGCCCCAGTGGACTTTGGACACGCCGCTCTCCGCTTACAGTTGCGGGGGCAGCCGCCGATTTGGAGCTTGCGCTCCGTACGGCGTTCCCTTTTCACCGCCGGTGAAGGCGGACCATCGATTGTAGTGTGTATCTCTCCGCCGCTGGTTGGTCAACGAAGGCCAAACCCGCGCTGTGACCACGAGGCGTAAAGTACGGGAAGGTTGGCGCACCCGACACGATTCGAACGTGTGGCCTCCACCTTCGGAGGGTGGCGCTCTATCCAGCTGAGCTACGGGTGCATCTCATTTCGCCTAGCCCGACCAACCTTCACAGGTCAACGGATTCGGACGCCTTCAACCGAGCCTCTCATTCCAAACGCCCAACGCGCCGTGCTGCTGCACGCCTCGCTACGCGCTTGCTCGCTACTCCTCTCCCAAATCTGCTTACGCGGTGCTTACGCGAAGAATTTTCGAGATTGGCCAGCTTGTCGACAGGCCCTTAACCTACTGAAACTCGTTGCCTTTTTCCACTTCCTTCCAAACCAAATTCCCTTGACATCAGCCTTCGGAGGGCAACGCTCTATCCAGCTGAGCTACGGGTGCCTGTTGTCCATGTACCGGATCACGCCGGCCTCGGCAACGCGAACCTGAAGGTTACGCCGGGACGATGGTCTTGCCGATTGGCCAGAGCGCGATGCCCGCGAGCTTGAGATGCGCCCATGCGAACGGCAGGCCGACGATGGTGATGGCCATCAGGAGCGCCGTGCCGAGATGGCCGAGCGCCAGCCACCAGCCCGCCAGAATGAGCCAGATGATGTTGCCGATCACCCCGAGCGCTCCAGTGCCGACATCGGAACGGCCGGTGACCATCTCGCGCGAGATTGCGCGCTGACCGAACGGAAACAGCGTGTAGCCCGCAATCGTCATGGCTGCGCGCGCCCACGGGATGCCGATGATGGTGATCGCCATCAGTACGGCCGCAACCATCCAGCCAACCGCCATCCAGAAGCCGCCGAACACGATCCAGAGAATGTTCAGGAGAAGCGAAACGGGAGTCATGGGCAGCCCTCGTGGTCAGTGTTGCGCACGTCATGCCGTTCGCGCGCGCCACGCTCGATATTGGGCCGGCAGGCAGACCGCGCAAGGACGGTATCCGGCGCCAATCGCGCTGGTCTCGTTGGCGAAGAATACGCGATGCCGCCGGTAGCTGTCGCCCTTGGTGAGTGCAAGGGTCGCGGTGCGGCAATCGAGGCGGCCATAGATGCGCTGCTTTTTATGACCGCCGAACTGGCCGGGCGTTGTGCTGTTATAAAACGCACCGTCCGGCCCGAGCAGGCGATAGGTCTTGATGGCCGCCTCCATCTTGCAGGTGTCGTCCTCTGTCGCGCGGTGGATCTTCTCAGGGAGTCTCGAACAAATCCGAATGGCCGTGCGGCGCGCAGCGCAGATATTGTGGTGGCGCGTGAACATGGTCGCCCAATTCAGCGGCGGCATGCCACGGCCAGCGTGGATCGTACAGCGCCGCACGTGCGAGCGCTATGGCGTCGGCTTGACCCTTGGCGAGAATCTCTTCCGCCTGCCGGGATTCGGTGATGAGGCCGACCGCGATGGTGGGGATGCCCGCTTCAGCGCGGATCCGCTCGGAGAATGCGACCTGATAGCCGGGGCCGAGTTTGATCTGCTGTGCCGGCGTCAGCCCGCCGCTGGACACATGGACCGCGGCGCAGCCGCGTGCCTTCAACGCCTTCGCGAATGTGATTGAACCATCGACATCCCAGCCGCCATCCGCCCAGTCGGTTGCGGAGAGCCGAACCCAGACCGGCTTGTCCGCCGGAAATGCCGCGCGCACCGCGTCGTAGATGTCGAGCGGAAATCGCATCCGGTTTTCCAGGCTGCCGCCATATTGATCGGTGCGTGCGTTGGACAGCGGTGACAGGAACTGGTGCAGCAGATAGCCGTGTGCCGTGTGTACCTCGACGCCGTCGAAACCGAGGGAGGCTGCACGCTTCGCTGCGCGCACAAAATCATCGCGCACGCGCGCAAGTCCCTGTGCATCGAGCGCGGTGGGTGGATTTTCTCCTGCCGCGAAAGCCAGTGCAGAGGGGGCCTCGGTTTGCCAGCCGTCCTTCTCGTTGGCCGCGATCTGCTCGCCGCCTTCCCACGGCACCCTGGTCGATGCCTTGCGTCCGGCATGGGCGAGTTGGATGGCGACCCTGATCGGCGAATAAGTGCGCACCGCCTTGAGGACGCGCGCGAGCGCTGCTTGATTGGCGTCGGAGTACAGGCCGAGATCCTGCGGTGAGATACGGCCTTCGGGCGATACGCCGGTCGCTTCCACAATCAGAAGCGAGGCGCCGGACAGTGCCAGATGGCCAAGGTGGATCGTGTGCCAATCGGTGGCACTGCCGTCCTCGGCGGAGTACTGGCACATCGGTGCAATGATGATGCGGTTGGATAAAGCGAGTTGACCCAACTGCCAGGGTGCGAACAGTTCACTCACGCGTGATCTCACAATCGTTGGTGCGGCGGACTTGGTAGCAGACCGAGCCGCATGATCCAAATGAGACTCAAGCGTGAGCCGGAGCGAAGCCGGATGAGCCGAGGTGGCGATACGGCGTTCTATTCCGAAATTCAGCCATTCGGCGATTCTGGTCAACTGATGAAGCCATCGCTATACCATCCGCTGTCGAAAGGCTGGCTGATCGGCATCTTCGACATCGTTCGCTCGGCTGATGGGGAGCGCCATCAGCGTGCAAGGCCGTGAACATGACGGCGCTGGCGATGCTTCCGGGGCCGTTGTCCTCAGGGCCGCGATGAGTTGAAGTTCGATCAGGCCATGCCGGTGAGGAACGGGTTGGTCAGCCGCTCCTGGCCGATGGTCGAGCCGGGGCCGTGGCCGCAAATGAAGCCGACCTCGTCGCCGAGCGGCAGCACCTTGTCGCGGATCGAAGCCAGCAGCGTCTCGTGATCGCCGCCAGGCAAATCGGTGCGTCCGATCGAGCCGTTGAACAGCACGTCGCCCATGATCGCGAATTTCATGGCCGGGCTGAAGAACACCATGCTGCCCGGCGAATGACCGGGGCAATGCAGGAGGTCGAACGTCAGCTCGCCGACGCTGACCCTGTCGCCTTCGCTGAGCCAGCTATCGGGCGTGACATCACGCAGGCCGGTGAGGCCGTAGCGCCGCGCGCTGTCGACGACATGGTCGAGCAGGAATTTGTCGGCGATGTGGGGACCGGTGATCGGCACCTTGAGATGGTCGCGCAATTCCGCGGCGCCGCCGACATGGTCGACATGGCCGTGGGTGAGCCAGATGTGCTCGACCTTGACGTCGGCCTGCTTGATCGCGTTGAGAATGTCGAGCACGTCGCCGCCAGGATCAACCACGACGGCTTTCTTGGTTTGCTCGCACCACAGCAGCATGCAGTTCTGCTGGAACGGTGTGACGGGAATGATGCTTGCGCCGGCTTTGGGCGCTTCGATGGTCTGCTCGGTCATGCGGCCACAAAGCGTATTTTCCGCTGCTGGCCAAGTGAAATCTCGGGTGAATTCCGGGCCGGTTTAGCGGATTATTCGGCGGCGGTGCTGACGATGGGGACCAGGGCGCTTTCGAACATGCCGAACGCGATCTCGGCGCCCTGCACCACGGATCGTGGATCGGCCAGCGCGGCCGGATGGGTTTCCAGCACGTCAAGAAATGTCGGCCACAGCCGCTGGCCGAAACCATGGCGCAGATATTTCGTCGCGCCGATCGAGCAGGAATCCGGATATTGCGCGAGACGCGACAGCATCACCCGCGCGCCCATCCGGGTCGCCTCCAGCACATAGACGGTACCGAGCATCTGCGCGGGATTGTCGAAGTGCGGCTCCGGTAACGGATCGCAGGACGCATCCATCACGATCAGATCGTGTTCGAGTGCCGCGGACCGTGCACGGCGCGGCCAGTCGGGCAGGATGAACTCGATGCCGTTGCGCTCCAGCGCGGTCTCGATGGGAAACAGCGCTTCAGCCTGTCCGCGCAGGAAGCTCGCGTAATAGCGCGGCTTGCTGAGGTCAAGCCACGACAGCGCAAGGTCAAGCCGCCGGTGCGAGGTATGGGTCGCTTCGCGGATGAGATCGTGGATCATGGCCCGCTCGCGGTTGCCTCAGGCTCTGGAGGGTCGCGTGACGACGATCCCGCGCGCCGGCACCAGTTCGGCAAGAAGGTCGACGATATAATTTTTGGTGATCTGGGCGGGATAGGCGGATCGTCCGCGCACGGTGACACGGGGCGCGCCCAGCGGCTTGTCCCAGTCGACGCGATAGTCCTCAAGCAGGCCAAGGCGCTTGGTGGCTTCGAGGCGCGTCGAGATGTCGATATGGCGGGCTTTGCGCATGAACCGTCGGCTGCTCCCTGAATTCACCGGTGCAACGCGGAGCGGCCCAAAAAAGTTCCGGCCCGCGTTGCGGCGGGCCGGATGACGAATTCGGATTTGACGTTTGGCTCAGCGCGGCGCGCGCTTGGCCAGAATGCGCTGGAGCGTGCGGCGGTGCATGTTCAGCCGCCGCGCCGTCTCCGAGACGTTGCGATCGCACATCTCGTAAATCCGCTGGATGTGCTCCCATCGCACCCGGTCGGCAGACATCGGGTTCTGCGGAAGTTCCGACTTGGCGCCGCTGACTGCGAGCAGGGCCGCTGCGACCTCGTCGGCATCCGCAGGCTTGGCGAGATAGTCAACCGCACCAAGCTTCACCGCGGTCACCGCGGTGGCGATGTTGCCATAACCCGTCAACACAATGGCACGGGCATCCGGCCGCTTGTTTTGCAGCGCCGCCACGACATCGAGCCCATTGCCGTCGCCGACGCGCAGATCGACCACCGCGAAGGCCGGCGGCGACTGTTCGATGGCCGCAAGACCCTCGGGGACGTTGTCACAACTCGTGACGGTAAACCCTCGGGTCTCCATCGCGCGCGACAGGCGTTCAAGAAAGGCCTTGTCGTCCTCGACGATCAGCAGCGTGCGGGGCGCGGGCTCGACAGGCAATTGATAGGAAGACGAGTGGGAGGCTGCGTACATGGCTTTTCCTTTGTCCATGATCATCCTATTCCAAATTGATCCGGCAATATGTCGGGTTCATGCGTCAGAACGCCTCACCCGAACTTAGACCTTAAGTAGGTTCACTGACACCGGTTTCAAAGCGCTCGCGTGGCCAGGAAATGGTAACGATCGCGCCATGGTCCGGGAAGGGCCGGTTGGAGAAACCGACCCTGGCGCCGGTTCGTTCCAGCAGGGTGCGGGCAATGAAGACCCCGAGACCGAGGCCGCGATGGCCACTTCGGCTGTCGCCGATCGCCCGGCGAGAGAGGTAAGGCTCGCCGATCTTCTTCATGAGGTCGGGCGGGATTCCCGGGCCGTCGTCGGAGATCACGATGTTGACCTGCTCCATGTCCCACCAGGCATTGATCTCGACGGCGCCGCGGGCAAAATCGACCGCGTTCTCGACGAGATTGCCAATGCCGTAGAGCACCGCCGGATTGCGCAAGCCGACGGGTTCGGGGGGGCTGCCATCGGCGATGCGAATTTTCAGGTCGATGCCGAATTCGCGATGCGGCGCCACCACCTCCTCGATCAGGTTGGTTAGCGGCATCCGGTCGAACGGCGCGCCGCTTGATGAAAGCTGGGTAATCTTGGCGAGGATGTCGCGGCAGCGCTTTGCCTGTTCGCGAATGGCGGCGATGTCTGCGATCAGCGGGTCGTCCGGTGCCCGGTCCTTCGCGGCGTTCTGCAATTCGTTGGCGATCAGGAAGATGGTCGACAACGGTGTGCCGAGTTCGTGTGCGGCAGCGGCGGCGAGGCCGTCGAGTTGGGTGAGGTGCTGTTCGCGGGTCAGGACCAGTTCCGTGGCGGCGAGCGCGTCCAAGAGCTTGCGGGCTTCCTCGGTCACCTGGAAGGCGTAGAGGCTTGTTACCACCAGCACCATGATGATCGAGAACCAGACGCCCAGCATGTAGGTCGGCGGCAGCACCAGCGGCTCGTCGCCGTTCCACGGCAGCGGCAGATGGAAGAAGCCGAGAATGGTGGCGCAGGTTGCAGCCAGCAGCCCGAGCGCGATGGTGTAGCGGGTCGGCAGCGCCGTCGCCGAGATCAGCACCGGCACGAGGAACAGAAACGAGAATGGATTCTGCAGTCCACCCGTCAGCATCAGCAGCGCGGCAAGCTCGATGATGTTCATGGCGAGCAGCGCGGCGGCAAACAGTGGATCGAGCCGGTGCGTCGGGGCGAAGGCGATTTGCAAGGCAAGGTTGAGGCCCGCCGAAAGACCGATGACCACGAGACAGGGCAGGACCGGAACTTCAAAGTCGAAGCCCTGCGCCACGATGAAGATCGCTGCAAGCTGCCCGAGAACTGCCAGCCAGCGCAGGCGCAGGATGGTGTGCAGACGCACATCCGGCCGAGGGTGCCGGAAATCCGAGTGGAGAGTGTCGCCCATGTCCATCATTTATACGTCAACCCTCGATTGCGGAAAGTTCCGGGTGCTTGGGAAGGCATGATTAAGGGGGAGAAAGCCAGTGGTCACCCCATACGGCGGATTGACGCAGCGAAATGCCGCCATCATGCTATCGCAGCGCAAAATTGAAAGGATTCGCGATGCCGATTGGAGAATTCGGGCGGCCGCCGTCTTTGCCACAGGATGTAGGCGCGCCTGCCGTCTCCCCGATGTACTGGATGTACGAGATGGGGCAGGCATCTCTCAGTCCGGCTCGCGCTTTCGCCGACGCTACCAAATTGATGTTCCAAAGCCCGCTCAATCCGCTGACCAGCACCGAGATCGGCAAATCGATCGCGGCAGGCTGTGAGGTCTTTGAGCGCACGACGCGCCGGTACGGCAAGCCGGAATGGCGCATCGACCATACTGACGCGCAGGGCGTCTCGAGGCCGGTGGAAATCAGGTCCGTCTGGGAAAAGCCATTCTGCCGCCTCCTGCATTTCCAGCGTAAGTTTTTGCGGCCTCTGCATGAGCCGCAGCCGCGCGTGCTGATCGTCGCGCCGATGTCGGGCCACTACGCGACGTTGCTGCGCGGCACAGTGGAAGCCTTCCTCCCCAACCACGACGTCTACATCACCGATTGGGCCGATGTGCGCATGGTGCCGCTCGCGATGGGGCGTTTCGATCTGGACGATTACGTCGACTACGTAATCGAGATGCTGCACGTGCTGGGCAGCGATGTGCATGTCGTCGCGGTGTGTCAGCCTTCGGTGCCGGTGCTGGCGGCGGTTTCGGTGATGGAAGCGCACAACGATCCTTTTGTGCCTGCATCGATGATCCTGATGGGCGGACCGATCGATACGCGGCGCAGTCCGACCGCGGTGAACAATCTCGCCGCCAAAAAAGGCATCGAGTGGTTTCGCAACCATGTCATCAGCAAGGTACCGTTTCCGCACCCCGGGTTCATGCGCGATGTCTATCCGGGATTTCTGCAATTGACCGGATTCATGAGCTTGAATTTCGACCGCCATATCGAGGCACACAGGAGATTGTTTGACAATCTGGTCAAGGGCGATGGCGATCTCGTCGGCAAGCATCGCGAGTTCTATGACGAGTATCTCGCGGTGATGGATCTCACCGCGGAATTCTATCTGCAGACTGTCGATGAGGTGTTCGTGAAGCATTCTCTGCCCAGGGGCGAACTGATGCATCGCGGCACGCCGGTCGATCCGTCGACGATACATCGTGTTGCGCTAATGACGGTGGAAGGTGAGAACGACGACATTTCGGGACTTGGCCAGACCGAGGCGGCGCACGACCTCTGCACCTCGATTCCGGAGGAACGGCGGGCGCACTACATGCAGAAAGGCGTCGGCCATTATGGCGTCTTCAATGGCTCGCGGTTTCGCACCGAAATCCTGCCGCGGATCGCCGATTTCATCGTCTCGGTTCCAGCTTCTGCAGGTTCCAGAGCGGCCGCCGAATAGCCCAGTTGCGAGCAAGATTCGCAGGAAATGCCGATTTAACGGCCATTTCTGGCCCCTGAGCGATGACGTGCGCGGCTCGTTTGGCGTAAGCTATTGAATCCTTATTATTTTCTGCGATTAAATTCTGTGGCATCAAAGTGACGAAGTTGAAGGCCGAGGAAACCCGGCTTTTGGATAAAAATGAACAGCCAATCTTTGTTCCTTGCCCCCTGATATGGGACGGAAACCCTCGAGCCCCACGAGATATTGGGCAAATGATTTGTTTTAGCCAAAGCGGATTTCCTTGGCGGCGGATATGGCAGAATCCGGGCCATCTTCTCGCCACTGGATCTCCTGACATGGCTTTTCGTGCCCTCCTTTATCGCCGTCCCACCGAGCCTCGCACGCTTGCGATCAAAATCGGCTCTGCGATTTACGCGGTTCAGTTGCGAAGGCACAGGCGCGCGAGGCGATACACGCTGCGTATCCATCCGAGCCGCCGCGAAGCCATCCTGACCATGCCTCCGCGTGGCAATCTGGCCGATGCGAAGGATTTTGCGCAGCGTCATGGCGCATGGATCGCGGCGCGTCTAGGCGGGTTGCCAAAGGCTGCGCCATTTTCACCCGGCACTTCACTGCCGCTGCGTCATGTTGCGCACAAGATCGTTCATCGCGCCTGCGAACGCGGTACTGTTTGGGCTGAAACGCGCGACAGCGGCGAGAAGATTCTGTGTGTGGCTGGTGGCGTCGAGTACGTCGAACGCCGTGTGCTTGATTTCCTCAAGCGCGAGGCGCGGCGGGAACTGGCGCGCGCTTCCAACCACTACGCCGAGATGCTGGGTGTGAAGGTGAAGCGGATTTCGATCCGCGACCAGTCGAGCCGTTGGGGGTCGTGCACATCGGCGGGCGCACTGTCATTTTCGTGGCGGCTGATTCTCGCACCGCCCTATGTGCTGGATTATCTCGCCGCGCATGAAGTGGCGCATCTGGTCGAAATGAACCACTCCGCGCGGTTCTGGCGCGTGGTCGGGAAAATCTGCCCGCAGACCGAGCGCGCCAAGAAATGGCTCGATGTCCATGGCAATGATTTGCACCGCTACGGCGTCAGGGACTAGCGTTTTCGCCTTTGCCGGAAACGAGGCTTGTCATTGCCGGGCATAGCCCTTCGAAGACGGGCGTGAACGCCCTTTTGACCCGGCAATCCACCTTCTTGAAGAGACTCATCTTTTTAGATGGATGCGCGGGTCATAGGCGAGCGAAAGCGACGCCGTTCTTCGAACGGCTATAGGCGAGCGGAAGCGACGCCGTTCTTCGAACGGCTATGCCCGCGCATGACGAT
>CALCIA010000013.1 GCA_937907435.1 uncultured Actinomycetes bacterium | reverse complement strand
CCCCCATGAGGAGCCCAGGACCACCTCGGACGGCCGCCCGCCCCGCGGACCCCCGCGCCTACCCGCGAGGCCTGAACTCGCCGACCGCCTCCGCGATGCTCGCCAGCTCACCATCGGTGATCGAGGGGAAGATCGGGAGGGTGCAGCTTTCGGTCGCCAGGCGTTCGCTGACCGGCAGCGGTCCCTGACCCAGATCGGCGTACGCCGGCTGGAGGTGGATCGGGGTGGGGTAGTGGATCGCGGTGGCGACGTCGCGGTCGGCCAGGTGCTTGCGCAGGGCGTCGCGGTCGGGAGTGCGGACGACGAAGACGTGGAAGACGTGGTCGCCGTCCGCGGCGACCGGCGCTGGGACGGTGACCACCGTGTCGCTCAGGGCCTCGCAGAGGGTCGCCCCGGCGGCCCGCCGCTGCTCGTTCCAGCGATCGAGGTGGGGGAGCTTGACGGCGAGGATCGCGGCCTGGAGGGCGTGCAGGCGGTGGGTTCCCGAGGCCATCTCGTGGTGGTGCCGGGTCCCCTCGCCGTGAGAGCGCAGCAGGCGGAGTTGCGCGGCCAGGGCATCGTCGGAGGTGACCACGGCCCCGCCGTCGCCCCAGGCGCCGAGGTTCTTGGTCGGGTAGAAGCTGAAGCAGCCGGCGTCGCCGTGGGTGCCGGCACGGGCGCCCCGATAGACCGCCCCGTGGGCCTGGCAGGCGTCCTCGACCACGCGCAGGCCACGGGCGCGGCAGAGCTCGAGCAGCGGCTCCATGTCGACCGAGCGGCCGTAGAGGTGGACCGGGATCACGCAGCGGGTGCGGTCGGTGAGCGCCGCCTCGACGATCGCCGCGGTGAGCAGGGCGGTGTCGGGGTCGACGTCGACCAGGCGCGGGGTGGCGCCGGCGGCGGTGACCGCCTCGGCGGTGGCGATGAAGCTGTTGGTCGGCACGATCACCTCGTCGCCGGGGCCGATCCCGAGGGCCCGGAGGACCAGCTCCAGCGCGCTCGTGCCGGAGGAGACGTCGACCGCGTGGGCGGCGCCGCACCAGCGGGCGAAGTCGTCCTCGAAGGCCTCGACCTCGGCGCCGAGGGTGAAGGCGGCGCTGTCGCCGACCCGCTCGACCGCGGCGAGGATCTCCCGCTTGCGCTCCGGTTCGGCCGCGTCGAGGCGGACGAAGGGCACCGGGGTGCGGCCGGGGCGCTCACCCGGGCGGATTTCCGCGGTGGCGCCGCTCACGCGAGGGGGTGGGCGGTAGGGGTGGCCGCGACGAGGGGGCCGCCCGCGGCGGCCGCGACCGTCTCCGCGGTCGCCACGCCGACCAGGCCGACGCTCTGCGCCTGTGCGGGGTCGAGGAGGAACGAGGTGACCTCCTTGCGGGAGCGGATCCCGAGCTTCGCGAAGGCGGTGGAGAGGTGGCTCTTGACCGTGCTCTGGCTGAGCAGCAGCCGTTCGGCGACCTCGCTGTTGGTGAGGCCCTCGGCGACCAGCGCCAGCACCTGGCGCTCGCGGTGTGAGAAGGCGGGACGCTCGACGCTCTCGCGCACCTTGCGCGGCACCACCGACTGACCGGTCGCGACGGCGCGGGCGGCGGCGGCGAGCGCGGTCTCGATCTCCGCCTCGAGCACGAACGCGTCGGCGCCCGCGTCGAGGGCGCGGCGCACGCTCGCCGCGGTGGCCGCCGGCGAGATGACGATGATCGGCGGGTCTCGGTGGTCCCGCCGCAGGCGCCGCAGTGCCGCCATGCCGGTGACCTCGTCGACATCGCAGGCGAGGATGAAGATCGTCGACTCCTCGACGAAGTCCTCGTCGATCAGGTCGGGCGAGGAGATCGCGTTGACACCGGGCAGCCCGGGCGCCCCGAGCGTCGCGACGATCCGCCGCGAGACCGCGGCGTTGTCGCTGAGCACGTGAAGGAGGGCGCCCGGCGCCTCGACCAGGCTCGTCGGCTGTCCGTTTCGATGCTCCACCTACTAGATCAACGCGCGGTCGGCCCGCAGCTTCCGCGCCGGCCCCCGTCTACTGCGAGGCGGCTTTGAAGTGGGCGGCGATTTCGGCCGCGCTCAGCGCCCGGTTGTAGATCGCCACCTCGTCGAGGCTGCCTTTGCCGAACCGCGAGGAGGCACCCCTCGACATGAAGTAGAGGGTCGAGTTGGCGAAGTTGCCGAAACCGGTGCTGCTGCTGCCCTTCGAGTAGCTGACCGGGACGCCGTCCACGTACGGGATCACCATCTGGGAGCCGGACGCTTTGGTGTCGAAGACGATCGCATAGTGGTGCCAGACGTTCGCCGAGGGCCGCGTGAAGAGGGAGGTGTTGCGCCGCAGCAGGCCGCCGATGCCGACCCCGAAGCGGCCGTTCTGTTCGGAGGAGTTCGGTTCGATGAAGAAGCTGCCGCCGTTCAGCGTCGAGTTCGAGGTGAACTCGAAGGCGAGCCTGCCGTCGTTCGCGAACGACGTCCATTTCAGCCAGAATTCGACCGTCAGGGCGCTGGCGGTGGAGAGGTTCAGCGAGACGGTCGCGGTGTCGTTGGAGCCGTCGAAGCTCGCCGATTTGTCCGGGTCGCTCGCCAGTGCCCCGGTGCCGCCGAGGGCGACGCCGTTCAGCGCCGTCGCGGTGCGCCCGCCGACCGCGTCGGCGAGGCTGGTGCCGGAGGTCTCGCCGAGGCGCCAATAATCGATCAGCCCCGCGGTCCCGAGGACGGCGGCGTTGTAGGCGCTGCGGACGGTGAGGGCGCGGGTCGCGGCCGCCGTGGCGCCGCCGTTGTCGGTGACCCGCAGCCCGACCGTCGGGCTCGCCGCGCTGGTGTAGGTCTTGGTCGTCGTCGGCGTCGTCCCGGTGTTGGTCTCATACGTACCGTTGCCGTCGAGGTCCCATTCGTATCTGGCGATCGTGCCGTCGGGGTCGCTCGACGCGGAGCCGTTGAAGGTGACCGCCGAGCCGGTCGTGGCGGGGTTCGGGGTGACGGTGAAGGAGGCGGTGGGAGCCCCGTTCTGGACCGTGACCAGGCGGCTCGCGGTCGCGGTCGCTCCTTCGTCGTCGGTGACCCGCACGCCGACCGTGTATTCGCCGCCGCTCGCGAAGGATCTGCTCGCCGTCGGCGTCGCCCCGGTGTTGGTCTCATACGTCCCGTTGCCGTCGAGGTCCCATTCGTATTTGACGATCGACCCGTCGGGGTCTTTGGAGCCGGAGGCGTCGAAGGTGACCTGGGCGCCGCTCGCGGCCGGGTTCGGCGTCGCGCCGAGCGTCGCCGACGGGGCCCGGTTCTGGGCGACCGCCGTCGCGCTGGCCGTGGCGGTGGTCCCGGCGCCGTTCCTGACCCGCACGCCGACCGTGTATTCGCCCGCCTTCGCGAACGTCTTGCTCGCCGTCGCGGTCGTGCCGGTGCTGGTCTCGTAGCTGCCGTTGCCGTCGAGGTCCCATTCGTAGGTGAGCGGGCCGCTCGGGTCGGTGGAGGCGGAGGCGTCGAAGTTGACCTGGGTGCCGGTCGGCGCCGGGCTCGGCGCCACGCTCAGTTTGGCCTGCGGGATGCTGCCGCTGACGGTGACGGTCCGCGTCGTCGTCGCGGTCGCGCCGCCGTTGTCGGTGACCCTGACCCCGACCTGGTATTCGCCCACCGCGGCGAAGGTCGCCGTGGTCGTCGGCGTGGAGCCGGTGCTGGTCTCATAGGTCCCGTTGCCGTCGAGGTCCCATTCGTATTTGGCGATCGTGCCGTCCGGGTCGCTCGAGCCGGAGGCGTCGAGGCTGACCGGCGCGCCGACCGTGACCGAGGCGGGGCTGGCCACCAGCGAGGCGCTCGGCGGCTGGTCGGCGCTCGCTTCGTAGTGGGCGGCGATCTCGGCCGGGCTCAGGGCCCGGTTGTAGAGCGCGACCTCGTCGAGGCTGCCCCTGCCGAACAGCGCCGAGGCGGCCCGCGACATGAAGTAGAGGTTCGAGGCGGCGAAGTTGCCGGCGCCGGTGCCGCTGCCCGTCTTTTCGAACGGCACCGCTTTGCCGTCCACGTAGGGCGTGATCTGTTCCGCCGCCGGCGCCTGCGTGTTCAGGACGATCGCGTAGTGGTGCCAGGCCCCGGCGCTCGGCCGTTCGAAGTAGGCGGTGTTGCGGGAGCTTTCGCGGCCGATGCCGACGCCGAACTTGCCGCCGAGCTCACCGGCGTTGGGGTCGACGAGGAAGCCGCCGTCCTGGTTGTTGAAGTTCGGGGTGAACTCGAAGGCGAGCTGGTCGTTGTTCGCGTAGGCGCTCCAGTTGAGCCAGAATTCGAGCGTCAGCTGCGAGGTGCCGGAGAGGTCGAGCGGGGCGGTGGCGGCGCCGCTGCCGTCGAAGCTCGCGGCGGTGTTCGGATCGCCACCCAGCGCGCCGGTGACGCCCAGCCCGACGCCGCCGCTGATCGCCGCGTTATGCCCGCCGACCCCGTCGGCGAAGGTGGAGCCGCTGCGCTCGCCGAGGCGCCAGTAATCGAGGAGCCCGGGCGTCTGGACGACCGCCTGGTAGTAAGAGCCGACGATCGTGACCGTCCTGGTCGTCGTCGTGGTCTGCCCTTCGTTGTCGGTGACCCGCAGGCCGACCTGGTATTCGCCCGCTTTGGCGAAGCTCGTGGTCGCCGTCGGCGTCGAGCCGGTGCTGGTCTCGAAGGTCCCGTTGCCGTCGAGGTCCCATTCGTATTTGACGATCGACCCGTCGGGGTCGCTCGAGGCCGAGGCGTCGAGGCTGATCGTGGTGCCGGTCGGCGCCACCGCGGGCGAGGTGGTGAACGACGCCGACGGGGCGCGGTCCTGCACGGTCACGGTCTGGGTGGTGGTCGAGGACGCGCCGCCGTTGTCGGTCACCCGCAGGCCCACCTGGTACTGGCCGGCTTTGGCGTAGGTCGTCGTCGCCGTCGGGCTCGCGCCCGTGTTCGTCTCATACGTGCCGTTGCCGTCGAGGTCCCATTCGTATTTGACGATCGAGCCGTCGGGATCTTTGGAGCCGGAGGCGTCGAAGCTCACCGGCGTGCCGGTCGACGCCGGGTTCGGCGTGGCGGTGAAGGAGCCGACGGGCGGGTTGTTGCTGCTGCGGGCGAGGTAGTGCGCTTCTACTTCACCCGCGCTCAGGGCCCGGTTGTAGAGCGCCACCTCGTCGAGGCCGCCTTTGCCGAAGAGCGCCGAGGCGGCGCGGGACATGAAGTACAGCGTCGAGTTGGCGAAGTTGCCCGCGCCGGTGCCGCTGTTGCCCTTTTCGAACGGCACCGCTTTGCCGTCGACGTAGGGGACGATCTGCTGCGCCGCCGGCGCCTGCGAGTTCATCACCAGCGCGTAGTGGTGCCAGACACCGGCGCTCGGGCGGGTGAAGTACGTGGTGTTGCGGGACCCTTCGCGGCCGATCCCGACGGCGAATTTGCCGCCCAGCTCACCGGCGTTGGGGTCGACGAGGAAGCCACCGTCCTGGTTGTTGAAGTTCGGGGTGAACTCGAACGCGAGCTGGTCGTTGTTCGCGTAGGCGCTCCAGTTGAGCCAGAATTCGAGCGTCAGCTGCGAGGTCCCGGAGAGGTCGAGCGGGACGCTCGCGGCGCCGCTGGTGCCGTCGAAGCTCGCCGCGGTGTCCGGTTCGTCTTCGATCGCCCCCGCGGCCCCCAGGGTCACGCCGCCCTGCGCGGTCGCCGGGTGCGAGCCCGCCAGGTCGGCGAGGGTGGTCCCCGGCGCGTCGCCGAGGCGCCAATAGTCGATCAGGCCCGCGGTGGCGGTGATCGTCGAGGCATAGCGACCGAGGACGTTGACGGTCTGGGTCCGGGTCGCGGTGTTGCCGCTGCCGTCGGTGACCCGCAGGCCCACCGTGTAGGTGCCCGGTTCGGCGAAGGTCTTTTTCACCGTCGGCGTCGTGCCGGTGCTGGTCTCATACGCCCCGTTGCCGTCGAGGTCCCATTCGTATTTGGCGATCGGACCGTCGGGATCGGAGGAGCCGCTGCCGTCCAGGGTCACCGGGCTGCCGATCGAGACCGGGTTCGGCGTGATCGTGAATGAGGCGGTCGGCAGGTGGTTGGCGACGACCAGCGTCCGCGTCGCGGTCGCGGTCGCGCCGCCCTGGTCGGTGACCCGGAGCCCGACCTGGTAGGTGCCTTCGGCGGCGTAGGTTTTCGTCACCGTGGCGGTCGAGCCGGTGCTGGTCTCGTAGCTGCCGTTGCCGTCGAGGTCCCATTCGTATTTGACGATCGACCCGTCGGGGTCTTTGGAGGCGGAGGCGTTGAAGGTGACCGGCGTGCCGGTCGACACCGTGCCGCTGGAGAGCGTGAACGAGGCGGTCGGCGGCAGGTTGTTGCGGCTTGCCTGGTAGTGGGCGGCGATTTCCGTCGCGCTCAGCGCCCGGTTGTACAGCGCCACCTCGTCGAGGCTGCCTTTGCCGAACAGCGTCGAGCCCCCGCGCGACATGAAGTACAGGGTCGAGTTGGCGAAGTTGCCCGCCCCGGTGCCGCTGTTCAGCTTTTCGATGCTGACCGGCTGGCCGTCGACGTAGGGGGTGATCTGCTGCGCCGCCGGCGCGGCGGTGTTCAGGACGATCGCGTAGTGGTGCCAGACGCCGGCGCTCGGCCGGGTGAAGTAGGCGTTGTTGCGCGAGCCTTCGCGGCCGATGCCGATGCCGAATTTGCCGCCCAGCTCGCCCGCGTTCGGGTCGATCAGGAAGCCACCGTTTTCGTTGTTGAAGTTCGGGGTGAACTCGAACGCGAGCTGGTCGTTGTTCGCGTAGGCGCTCCAGTTGAGCCAGAATTCGACCGTCAGCTGGCTGCTGCCGGAGAGGTTGAGGGGCACGCTCGCGGTGCCGCTGGCGCCGTCGAAGGTGGCGGCGGTGTTGGGGTCGTTTTCGATCGCCCCCGGGGTGCCCAGGGTCACGCCGCCCTGCGCGGTCGCCGGGTGGGAGCCGAAGGAGTCGCCGAGCGTCGTCCCCGACTGCTCGCCGAGCCGCCAATAATCGAGCAGGCCCGGCGTGCCGGCGATTTCGCTGCTGTACGGGGAGCCCGCGCCGACGATCAGGGTGTGGGTGGTGGTGCCGGTGCCGCCGCCGTTGTCGGTGACCCGCAGGCCGATCTGGCGGGAGCCGGCTTCGGCGTAGCTGGTGGTGACGGTCGGCGTCGACCCGGTGTTCGTCTCATAGGTGCCGTTGCCGTCCAGGTCCCATTCGTATTTCGCGATCGTCCCGTCCGGGTCGCTCGAGCCGGACGCGTTGAAGGTCACCTGGGAGCCCGGCGTCACCGGGTTCGGTGACATCGTGAAGGCGGCGGTCGGGAAGATGTTGCCGCCGCTCCCGTTGCTGACTTTCAGCGTGCGCACCGCTTCTTCGCTGGCCCCCGAGTTGTCGGTCACCCGCAGGTGCACGGCCACTTCGCCGGCGGTGGCGTAGGTCTTGGTGACGGTCGGCGTGGTGCCGGTGCTGGTCTCGTAGCTGCCGTTGCCGTCGAGGTCCCATTCGTATTTGACGATCGACCCGTCGACGTCTTTCGAGGCGGAGGCGTTGAAGGTGACCGGGCTGCCGGTCGCGGCCGGGTTGGGGGAGACGGTGAACGAGGCCTGCGGCGGTTCGTTGCCGTCGATGATCACCCCGGTCGGCGTCCCCGGTTCGACCCCGTCGTCGGCGAGGATGTTGTAGGTCGCCTGCTGGATCCGCGGGTCGCTGGAGTCGACCGGCGGGTCTTCGAAGGTTTCGCCGGACGGCGCGTTCAGGTAATGGGGAGCGAGGCCCCACGACCACTGGATCGTGCCCGCGGAGAAGACGTGGGCGCCGCTCGGCGCCGTGTATTCGACCGCCGAGACGCTCGAGGACTGCCCCGGGGGCGGCGAGAACGCGTACATCAGCCCCTCGTCCTGGATGAACTCGGGCGGGCTGGGCGCGGTGCCGACGTCGGTCAGGCTGACCCGCTTCACCCCGGCGGGCTCGCGGCTCAGGTACTGGGGCTGGGTCGGGATCGTGTCCCACTCCCAGCCGTTCAGGTTGCTGCCGATCGTCGTGCTCTGCGTTTTCGAGATGCCGGTGTTGCGCCAGACGCGGCTGCCCGCGTATTCGCCGGCTTCGTTCGTCGCCGGGATCGTGAACGGGTAGTTCCAGTTGTCGTTGTCGCCGACGTACATCGAGCCGAGCAGCGAGTTCTCCGGCTGGTCGGGGCCGACCCGGCCTTCCGGCGGCGCGTTCGGGTCCCCGGGCGGGGCGCCGTTGTCGCGCCAGGTGGTGGTCGAGTTCTGCGGGTTGTCGTCGGCGGTGCCCGCTTTGCCGTCTTTGCCGACGGCGTCGTCCGCGGTCCCTTTGATCATGTCCGGGCCCCAGTCGTTGACGCCCTTGGAGCCGTCCGGCACTTCGCCGGATTTGTAGCCTTCGACCGACTTGAAGCAGACCAGCGTGCGGCCGTTGTCTTCGTAGCGGACCTTCCAGTAGGCGGTGTTGCCGCTGAAGGAGGCGATGTTGACGCCGGCGTTGCGGGCGGCCTTGTAGCCGTTCATCTCGTTTTCGGACCAGTACTCGTCGTGGCCCGAGAGCAGCAGCGCTTTGTGGTTCAGCAGCTGCCCGGGGTTGGCGTCGACCGAGGTGTCGTCGGTGTAGGTGACTTCGTAGCCCTCTTTCTCCAGCCACTCGACCATCGGGAAGTCGGCCTTGAAGAACCAGTTGGCTTCGTCGTAGACGTTCAGGTAGGGACGTTCGAAGGAGACCTGGACGGCTTTGTGGGTGCCGGTGACGGTGGTGAAGCCCGCCGAGTTGTACCGGTAGAGCGAGTGGCCGTTGTAGCCGTTGTAGGCCTGGTAGGTGCCGTCGGGAAGTTTGTAGAGGAGGGCCGAGTGGCGCGCGTCGTCGCGCACGGTGAAGATGATCTGGTTGTCGGCGTTGGTGGAGAGGTCTTTGATGTGGGCGATGTAGATGCCCGACGCGGGCAGGGCGCTGCCGGGGACCGTCAGCGTGTTTTCCCAGTTGCCGCAGGACCAGTAGCCGGTCTGTTCGTCGGGTTCTTCGCAGCGGCGGGAGTTGGTGACGTTGACGCTTTTCGCCGTGTACACGAGCCGGCCGCCGGCCCCGCCGTACCAACCCATCCGGTAGACCGTGACTTCGGCTTTCCCGCTGCCGCTCGGGACCGCGATCCGCAGGTTGACGCTCGACCCGAGGTTGACACTTCCCTGGGCGGCATAGCCGGTGATCCCGCTCGGGTCGTAGTTGGTCAGCCGGTAGCCGGTCGACCCGGCCCCCATGCAGTTGTTCTCGTTGACCACCGGGTTGGCGTTCGGGCAGGAGACCGCGGCCTCGGCGGAGGCGCCCGGGCCGAACAACAGCACGAGGGCGGCAAGCAGAACGAGGGGCAGCGCGACGAGCGGGAGCGCTCGGCAAGAGGGGTGGCGGGGAAGCATCTGGACCAACAACGCCAGAGGTTGCCACGCCCTCGCGCGGCCGGCGGCTGAAATTCGGCTGATTCGGCCGGCCGGGCCCGCGCAGAAGTAATCGGCCCCCTCGCACGTTCCTGGCGCATGAGGACCTACCTGGACGACCACCTGCCGGACCCCCGCCTCAGGAACTGGATCGCGGTCGCCGCGCTCGTCCTGCTCGCCGCCCTCTCGATGGCGAAACACTGGACCGGGCCGATCTCCTGGGAGACCGACGCGCTCTTCTACCAGTCGACGACGCAGTCGATCGAAGGCCAGGACGCCCAGGCGGCGCGCCAGGAAGTCTTCGGCGGGCCGCTGTCGTCATACGAGCGGGAAATCGAACGGACCCATCCCGAAGAACCGCACCGGGTCAGCAACCCCGCCTGGGTCGAATACAGCGCCCCGTTCTACGCGCGGCGGCTCCTGCTGCCGGTGCTGGCCGCGGCGCTCCACCCGGTCCTCGGCCTCCACGCGCTCCAGGACCTCTCGCTGCTGGCCTTCGTCCTCGCGCCCGCCCTGCTCTTTCTGCTGCTGCGCCTCAGGCTAACCCTCAAGGTGAGCTTTATAGCTGCGGCGGCGGTCATCCTCTGGCCGCCGCTGCGCGACTGGTCGGTCTTCCCGCTGACCGACAGCTCCGGTCTCGCGCTCCTGATCGCCGCGCTGCTCTTCGCCATGCTCAGCGTCGAGCGAAGTCGCCGCTGGCTGGTGCCGTGGTTCGCCGCGGTGCTGGCGCTCGGCTTCACCCGGGACCTCGCCTTCATGCCGGTGGTCAGCGCCCTCTGCCTGCTCGCGGTGCGGCGCGACCGCATCTCCCTGCAGCTGGTCGGGACCGGCGTCGTCGCGGCGCTCCCGCCCCTCTTCGTGCACGGGCTCTCGCAGACGCAGAGCCTCACCTACGTCTACGCGAACCACACGATCCCGACCGACACCAGCGTGAGCGCGGCGATCTCCGGCTATCCCGGCAATCTCGCCCACATGCTCGGCCGCTATGGGACCTACGCGGCCGACCACCCGGCGGTCGTGTTCCTCTTGATCGTCGGCGTCGCCTCGGCCTTCGTCCTCGCGCCGCGCCGCGACTCGCTCACGCTGCTGGTCTGGGGGACCTTCCTCGGGTACCTGATGCTGCTCGCGATCGGCCCGTCGTTCTCGGCCTTCCGTTATGAGCTCGTGCTGGTGCCGCTGATGATGTTCGGCTACGGCCTGCTCGGCGAACGGGTCCTCGCCCGGCTCCGGCGCACCGAGCCCGCCTGCCCGCCGGTGGAGCCGGACCTCGCCGACCCGGCGCTGCCGCGATGACCTTCACCGCCCCGCCGCCGCGGAGTGGCCGCCGCGGCCGGCCTCGGGCCCTGCTGATCGCCGTGCACAGCGCCGCCCCCGGGGGCGCCCAGGCGATGGCGCTGGCCCAGGCCGAACGCTTCGCGGAGCGCTGCGAGGTGATCGCCGCGGTGCCCGACGGGCCGCTGCGCGAGCGGTTCGCCGCCTGCGCCGAGGTGATCCGGCCGGTGCCCTCGCTGCCGACCTGGGAGGGCGTCTCGCGGTCGCGGTGGATGCTGCAGCGGGCGCGCAGCCGGCGCGCCGCGGTGCGCCTCGTCGCGACGATCCGCCGCCGTCGCGTCGGCGCCGTCCTCACCAGCAGCACCGTGACCCTGGCGCCGACGCTGGCCGCCCGGCTGGCCGGGGTGCCCTCGTTCGTGCACGCCCGCGAGTGGCCGGTGACGCCCGCCGGGCTCGCCGTCTTCGCCCTGCAGCGCCGCAGCGCCGACCACATCGTCGCGATCTCCGCCGGCGTCGCCGCGCGCTTCCCGGACGAGGGTAGGGCGGCGATCATCCAGATCCCCGACGGGATCTCCGCCGGGCCGCCGCCGCGCACGGAGGCGGCGCTGGGCGAACCGCTGCGCCTCTGCGTGATCGGCAGCCTCACCGCCGGCGACGGCAAGGGCCAGCACCGGGCGGTGGAAGCGCTCGCGGCGTTGCGCGCGCACCGCGTCGAGGCCACGCTCAGCGTCGTCGGCCCGGTCCTCGACCGCGACTACGCCGAGCGGGTGGGCCGCGTCGCCCGCGAGCTCGGCGTCGCCGACCGCGTGCGGATGGTCGGCCCGGTCGAGGACGTGCCCGCGCTGCTCGAAGCTCACGACGCGCTCCTCTTCTGCTCGCGTCAGGGCGCCGACGTCACCCCGCTGGTGATCATGGAGGCGCTGGTCGCCGAGCGCCCGGTCGTCGCCGCCGACGTCGGCAGCGTCGCCGAGGTGATGCCGGACGGCGAGTGCGGCTCGCTCGTCCCGGCCGAGGACCCGGCCGCGATGGCGGCGGCGATCGCGGCGCTTGCCGTCGATCCGGAGGGCGCGCGCGAGCGGGCCCGGCGCGGCGCCGCGCGGGTCCGCGAGCGGTTCGACCGTGATGCCGGCATCGAGCGGCTGTGGGAGGAGATCGCCGCCCGCGTCGTCGTCGACACCACTTCGCAAGTAACCGAGTTCCGAGCCCGTTCTTTCCAGAGCCGGAGCGAAACCCTCGAGCGCTAGGACCCCGTGAACTTCATCCTCATCCTCAGAGAGCTTTGGCAACGCCGACTCCTGGTCGTGCTGGTGACGATCGCCGCCGCCGCGATCGCCGCGGTGGCCGTCTTCAACGTCAGCTTCGCGCCGCCGTCGCTGGCCAAGCGGGACCACTCGGAGGCCAACGGCGAGATCGAGATCCTGGTCGACTCGACCCGCTCGCCGATCGCCGACGTCGCCCGCAACATCGAACCGCTCACCGCCCGGGCCGGGGTCTTCGCCCGTTATATGGCGGGCGGCAACGTGATCCGCGAGATCTCGAAATCCACCGGGATCCCGGTGAAGGAGATCGAAGTCGCGGGTCCCGCGCCGCTGCCCGGCGAAGTCATCGAAGCCCCCGAACCGCAGGACATCAAGCCGTACGGGATCGCCTTCGTCCAGCGGGCGGAGCTGCCGATCGTCAACGTCGAAACCCGGGCGCCGACGGTGGCCGAGGCGCGTGAACTCGCCGCCGCCACGCCGGCCGCGGTGAGGACGATGGTCACCCGGATCCAGGCACAGCAGGAAATCCCGGAGGGCAAACGGGTGGTGTTCCGCGTCCTCGGCCCGGCCCAGGGCAACCTGGCGACCGAAGCGCTCGGCGCCAAGGCCGCGATCGCGATCTTCGTCGTCCTCGAGATCATCGGCCTGCTCCTGATCATCGGCATCCCGCGGCTGGTCAAGGCCTGGCGCTCGGTCGACGCGGTCCCCTCCGGCGGGCCGCCGCAGCTCGAGGCGATCCCGACCGTCACCGAGCGCCCGAAGTCGAAGCGGCGCAAGTCGAAGCCGGCGGCGCTGCCCGGCGGCGAGGAGGCGGAGGAGGAGGTCGGGGAGAAGGCCCGGGTCGGCGGGCGGCGCGGCGACGACGGCTGATGGTCCGCCGTGGCCGCGCCTGAGGACTCACAGGTCTCCCCCGAGGAGCTTCGCGACGCGACGCTGAAGGGGGTCCGCTGGATCTCCGCGACGCGGCTGACCTTCGAGCTCGTCGCCGCCGTCGGCGCGGTGGTCCTCGCGCACCTCGTGCCGCCCGCCGCCTACGGGCGCTACGCGATCGTCTTGTTCCTGCCCGAGATCGCGCTCTCGCTGGTCAACGAGGGCCTCGGCATCCCGCTGGTCCAGCGACGCACGATCACCGGGCGCCACGTGGAGGCGACGATGGCGCTGGGGATCGCGATCGGCGTCGTCCTCACCGCGCTCACCTTCTTCCTCGCGCCGCTCGTGGCCGACCCGATCTTCGGCGAGGACGTCGCCGGGCTCTTCCAGCTCTACTCGCCGGTGTTCATCGTCGCGGGCCTCCTGATCGTCCCCCTGGCCATGCTGCAGCGGCGCCTCGACTTCAACCGGATCGGCATCTCCGAAGTGGTCTCGGCGGCGGTCACGACGGCGGTCTCGGTGGCGCTGGCGCTGCTCGGCCTCGACGCCGAGGCCTACGTGCTCGGCAGCCTCGCCGGGCTCGCCGCCTGGGCGCTGGTGCTGATGGTCATCGCCCGCGTCTCCTGGCTGCCGCGGCCGCGCCGGCGGGAGACGCGGGAGATCCTCGCCACCGGCGGGCCGGCCGCGGGCGCCGGCCTGGCCGGGATCGGCAGCCGCAACGCCGACTACGCGATCCTCGGCGCCCAGCTGAGCTCGGTGCAGGTCGGCTTCTACTACCGCGCCTTCACGATCGGGGTCGAATACGAGCGCAAGCTCTCCGGGATCGTGACCCGCATCGCCTTCCCGGTCTACTCGCGGACCAAGGACATCACCCAGCTGCGCAACGTCCGCCGCCGCATCGTGCGCATGAACAGCACGATCATCTTCCCGCTGCTCACCTTCTTCATCGTCATCGCCCCGGTGGTCGTGCCGTGGCTCTTCGGCGAGCGCTGGACGCCGGCCGTCGTCCCCGCCCAGATCCTCGCGATCGCGGGCATGGCGACGAGCCTGAAGAACACCGTCGATCCGCTGATCCTCGCCGCCGGGCGCCCGCGCCCGCTCCTCTACTTCAACCTCTGCGAACTCGCCGCCTACGTCGCGATGCTGATCTTCGCCGCCTCGACCGGCAACCTGGTCGTCGTCGCCTGCGCCGTCTCCGCCTTCCGCGTGGTCGCCTTGATCGCCTCCTACCGGGCCCTGGTGGGCGGGGTCGTCGGCGGCTCGCTCGGCGAGCTGTTCGCCGACGCCGGGGCGGCGCTCGCGGCCTGCGTGGTGCTGGCGGCGGTCGCGCTGCCGATCCGGCTCGAGCTGGACCTCGCCACGGTGCCGCTGCTCTTCGTCTGCGGCGCCGCCGCGTTCCCGGCCTACGCCCTCGCCCTGCGCCTGATCAGCCCCAAGGCCTGGGCCGACATCATGCTGGTGGTGGGACGGATGGTCCCCGGCCTGCGCCGGCTCGGCGGCCGCCGCGCAAGCTCGAGCGCCTCGGAGTCGTTCGCTGGGTGATGGACGACCACCGGCTCCTGATCATCACCCCGGTCCGCAACGAGGCCGCGCACATCGAGAAGGTCGCCGCGGGCCTCGCCGGCCAGTCGCGCCGGCCGGAGCGGTGGCTGGTCGTCGACGACGGCTCCGACGACGAGACGCCGGCGATCCTCCGCGGGCTGAGCGCCGAGCTCGACTTCATGCGGGTGGTCTCGACCCCGCCCGACTTCACCGCCAAGGCGGCCGACCGGCTGGCCCGCGCGGCCGCGCCCCGGGCGTTCAACTACGGCCTCGGGACGATCGGCGCGGAGCGGGAGGGCTTCACCCACCTCGGCAAGCTCGACGGCGACGTCGAGCTCTGCCCGGACTACTACGAGCAGGTGCTGGCGGAGTTCGACCGCAACCCGCGCCTCGGCATCGCGGGCGGCTCGATCCTCGAGCAGCACGACGGCGACTGGCGGCCGACCGCAAGCGCCGCCGAGCACGTCCGCGGCGCGCTGAAGCTCTACACGCGCGAGTGCTTCGCGGCGATCGGCGGCGTGCGCGAGGTGCTGGCCTGGGACGCCGTCGACGAGGTGATCGCGCGGATGCAGGGCTTCGAGACGCGCTGCTTCCCCGCGGCCGAGGCGCTCCACCACCGCCACACCGGCAGCGCCGACGGGCGCCTGCGCGGCCATGTGCGCTGGGGGCGGGGGCACTGGATCGCCCGCCACGGGCCGGTGTGGACGCTCGCCCGCTCGGCCAAGGTGGCGACGCAGCCGCCGCGCGGCGTCTCCGGGCTCGCCTACCTCTACGGCTACTCGAGCGCGGCCGTGCGCCGCGTGCCCCGGGTCGACGTGGCCGGCTACCGGGAGTTCATCAGGGCCGAGCACCGGCGCCGGATCCTCGGTCGGATCCGCGTCCAGGGGACGAAAGAAGCACGAACCGCGGGTCGTTCCTCTTACACGGGCTGACTGGCGCGTACCCAATCGACATGGAACTGGCAAGGACCCTCAGAGCACTGTGGAAGCGCCGCCGTCTGGTCGGCCTCGGCGCCGTCGTGGCCGCGATCCTCGCCTTCCTCTCCGTCTACACGGTGAGTCTCTTCCCGCCCCAGGCGACCAGCCGCACCAACGTCTTCGCCACCGCCTCGACCCAGATCCTGATCGACACGCCGAACTCGGCCTTCGCCGACATCTCCGACGAACTGCTGCCGCTGGAGACGCGGGCGAGCGTCTTCGCCCGCTTCCTCGCCAGCCCCGCCGCGGTCACCCTGATCGCCGAAGAGGCCGGGGTGCCGGCCGACGCGATCGAGGCGCAGGGTCCCTACGACCTCAACCTGCCGGTGATCCAGCAGGAGCCGACGGCGGAAAAGCGCAGCACGCAGATCATCGGCGAGGGCGCCGTCTACCGGCTGCGCTTCGACAACAACCCGGTGCTGCCGATCGTCGCCGTCTTCGCCCAGGCGCCGACCAAGGAGGAGGCGCTGAACCTGGCGAACGCGGTGCCGCGGGCGCTGGGTACCTACGTCCTGCGCCTCCAGGCCCAGCAGCACACGCCGGCCGCCAAGCGCGTCGTCGTCCGCAAGCTCGGCGAAGCCACCGGCGGCGTCGTCAACGAAGGGGCCAACATCCAGATCGCCGCGCTCGTCTTCTTCGTCGTCCTCGGCATCTGGTGCCTGCTCCTGGTCCCCGGGCAGACGATCGTGCGGGGCTGGCGCGAGGCCGGGCTCGAGGAAGCCGCCGGGTCGGGCGGTGGCGGCGGGGGCGGGCCGGGTCGCAAGCGCGGGCGGGACGGCGCCGTCGGCTCCGCCGCGGCCGAGCGCGACCGGGGCCCGCAGTGAGCGCCTGGGCGACGCCGGGCGGAACCGAGGACGCCTGGCCGCACACGCGGCGGCCGTTGCCGTGGCTCTTCGCGCTGTTCCTGGCGATGCTCTACCTGGTCCCGTTCGACTCGATCCACCTGAAGGTGAGCCTGCCGGTCAGCTCCGACCTCGACCGCTTCGTCGTCGCCCTGATCGTGATCGTCTGGCTGGTCGGCGTCGCGCTCGGCAAGCCGGGCCGCTTCCAGCGCCTGCGCCCGCGCGGCTGGGCCTTCGGGATGATCTTCTTCCTCCTGGCCGCGGTCGCCAGCATCTTCTTCAACGTCGAGCGGATCACCAACCTGGCCGAATGGGACGACGCCCAGAAACGGCTCGCGGTGCTGTTCTCGCTGGCGATCGTCTTCGCGATCGTCACCCTCACCCTGCGGCCCGCCGAGCTGCGGCCGTTCTCGGTCTTGATCGTCTGCCTCGCCCTGATCACCGCGTTCGGCACGATCTACGAGAAGAAGACCGGCTACAACGTCTTCTACGAAACCTCGGCGGTCGTCTTCTCGCCGATCGCCGAAGTGGCGTCCTCGCCGACCGAAATCGACCCCAACCCGGCGACGACGCCGCGGCCGACGATCACCGGGCCGACCCGACACGCGCTGTCGGTGACCTCGCTGCTGGGCATGGCGCTGCCGTTCGCCGTGGTCCTGGCCGCGGTGGCGCCCGACCGGCGCCGGCAGATCCTCTGGGGGATCGCGGCCTGCGCGCTGATCGCCGGGGCGCTGATCACGCAGCGGAAGTCCGGCGCCGTGGTGCCCGCGATGGCGCTGCTGGCGCTCTTCGTCCTGCGACCGCGCGAGCTGCTGCGGCTGGCGCCGTTCGGCATCGTCGCGCTGGCCGTCGCCTTCGCGCTCACGCCGGGGATCTTCAGCACTGTGCGCGAGCTCGGCCAGACCGAAAACCAGGCCTCGACCCAGGGCCGCACCTCCGACTACCCGGCGCTGGTGCCCGACATCCTCACCCGCCCGATCATCGGCCGCGGCTTCGGCACGCTCGACTCGGCGAAAGCCGACACCTACCGGATCCTCGACAACGAGTACCTGGGGGAGCTCTACCAGGTCGGCTTCGTCGGGCTGATCGCCTTCCTGGCGATGATCGTGACGCCGCTCATCGTCGCCCGCCGGGTGCTGCGCTCGGCCGATCCGATGCGCGGCCCGCCCGCCGTCGCCGCGGCCGCCGCCTGCCTCGCCTTCGGCGTGGCGACGGCGCTCTACGACATCCTCACGTTCCCGGCGGCGCCCTACCTGTTCCTGTTCATGGCGGCGATGTGCACCTGCGCGGCCTCGGTCGAAGTGCCGGCCGGGTGGACCTTGCCGGCGCGCGAGCCGAAGCGGAAACCGGTGCCGGTCCGATGAGCGCCGGCGCGGGCGTCCCCGACCTGAGCGTCGTCGTCGTCACCCACGACGGGCGCGAGATGGCGCTGCGCACGCTGCGCTCGGCGCGGGCCTCGCTGGGGGACGTCGGCGCCGAGTGGATCGTCGTCGACAGCGCCTCGGCCGACGGCACGCCGGAGGCGATCGAAGCCGAGTTCGCCGACGTCGAGGTGCTGCGCCGGCCGAACCGCGGCTTCGCCGCCGGCAACAACGCCGGGATCGAGCGCGCGAGCGGGCGCTACGTCCTGCTGTTGAACCCCGATGTGGAGGTCCGCGAGGGGACCCTGGGGGACCTCGTGCGCGCGCTGGACTCGCGCCCCGACGTCGGCATCGCGAGCGTCGTGCAGGTCGGCTCCGACGGCGCCCTCCAGTACTCGATGCGGCGCTTTCCCAGCCCGCTGCGCGACCTCGGCGAGTCCCTCTTCGCCGCCCGCTGGCCGGTCGCGCGCCGGCTGCAGGAGCTGGAGACGCGGGGCGAGGTGTACGAGCGCGAGCACTCGCCCGACTGGGTCGTCGGCGCCTTCCTCTGCGTGCGGGCCGAGGCGCTGGCGAAGATCGGGCCGCTCGACGAGCGCTTCTTCCTCTACTCGGAGGAGATCGACCTCTGCAAGCGGGCGCGGGACGCGGGCTGGGACGTCCGCCATCTGCCGGTGCTGAGCGTCGTCCACCACGCCGGGCGGCGCGACGGCGGCGACCTGATGGCGCAGCTCGCCCACTCGCGCACGCTCTACGCGCACAAGCACAACGGGCCGCTGCGGGCGCGGGCGATCCGCGCCGCGCTGGCGGTCGGTTACCTGCTGCGGATCGGGCTCAGCGCGGTCATGGCCCCGCTGTGGCCGGGGGCGCGGCGGCGCCTGCGCGACGAGTCGCGGGCCCTGGCCGTCCTGGTCGGCCGCGCGGAGCCGCCGCTGCGGGCCGGGCCCGCCGCCGACGGGCGGGCCGCGGACCCCGCGCCGGCCCAGGGGGCGCGACGATGAGCGTCGAACGCCTCTCACCGTCGACCGCGCCGGTCTCCTATGACCGCAAGGCCGCCGAGTACCGGCTGCTGCTGCGGAGCTACCTGCAGCGGGTGCGCCGCCCGCCGCGGCTCGAGTACCTGCTCGACGACATCGACGAGTACGACGCGCTGCTGCGCGAGCACGCGGGCCTCGGGCTGGGCGCCGCCAAGGTCTTCGAGATCGGTTACGGCGCGCGGCCGTACCGGCAGATGGCGCTGCAGAGCATGGGGGTCGAGGTCGAAGGGGTCGACGCCGAGCAGCCGGTCCTGCGCGGCACCCCGGCGGAGCTGCGGGCTGCCTGGCGCGTCAACGGGCCGGAGCGGGCGCTGAAGTCGCTGCTGCGGCGGGTCGCCTTCGACCCGCGCGAGCGCGCCGCCTTCCGTCGCCTGCTGCGGGCGCGCGGCCTGACCCCGCGGCTCGACCCGGCGCGGCTGCGGGTGTCCGACGCGGCGGAGGTCGAACTGCCCGCGGGGTCGCTCGACCTGGTGTTCTCCGAGGAGGTCTTCCAGAGCGTCGAGATGTCCTCGCTGGAGCGGATCGTCCCGGCGATGGCGGCGTGGCTGCGGCCGGGCGGGCTGGCGCTGATCCGTCCCAACGTCTTCACCGGGATCACCGGCTGCCTGCTGCAGGAGTGGAGCCGCTGGTCGGTCGCCCACCCGCCGCGGGGCCGGCGCAGCGAGCCGTGGGAGCACCTGCGCGACGACCGCTTCTCTCCCAACACCCACGCCAACCGGTTGACCCGCGCCGATTATCGGGAGCTCTTCGCGGCGCATTTCGAGCTGCTCGAGGAGCGGGTCAAGGATCCGGGCCTGGGGCGCGCGTACTACACGCCGGAGGTTGCCGCGGCGCTGGCCGGGTGGCCGGAGGAGGAGCTCTTCTCCAACTGCACGCTGTTCGTCCTGCGAAAGCCGGCCTGAGCGTGTGCGGGATCGCCGGGCAGGCGCGCAGCGACGGGCGGGCGGTGGGACGGGAGCTGGTCGGGGAGATGTGCGCGCGGCTCGAGCACCGCGGGCCCGATTCGCTCGGCCTCCACGTCGAGGGGCCGGTCGGGCTCGGGATCCGGCGGCTGCGGGTGATCGACCTCGCGACCGGGGACCAGCCCGTCTACAACGAGGACGGCTCGGTCGCCGTCGTCCTGAACGGCGAGATCTACAACTACCGCGAGCTGCGCCGGCGGCTGCGGCGCCAGGGCCACCGGTTCGCCACCGACGGCGACAGCGAGGTGATCGCCCACCTCTACGAGGAGGAGGGGCCGGGGTTCGTGCGCTCGCTGGTCGGCATGTTCGGGGTGGCGGTCTGGGACGCCCGCCGCGAGGAGCTGCTGCTGGCGCGCGACCGGATCGGCAAGAAGCCGCTCTTCTACGCGCGGCGTCCGGGGGCGATCTCGTTTGCCTCCGAGCTCTGGGCGCTGCTCGCCGACCCGGCGATCTCGAGCGAGCCGGACGCCGAGGCGCTCGACCGCTTCTTCACCTACACCTACGTGCCCGACCCGTTCAGTGCCTTCCGCGAGGTGCGCAAGCTGCCGCCGGCGTCGCTGCTGCGCTGGCGCGGGGGAGAGGCGTCGATCGAGCGTTATTGGGAGGTCGACTTCGGTCAGGCCGTCGAGGTCGGCTCGGAGCGCGAGGCGGGGGGGCTCGTCCGTGACACCGTCCGGGAGGCGGTGCGGCGGCGCCTCGTCGCCGACGTGCCGCTGGGGGCGTTCCTCTCCGGCGGCGTCGACTCGACCGCGGTGGTGGCGGCGATGGCGGAGCTCTCCGCGGGGCCGGTGAAGACGTTCTCGATCGGCTTCGAGTCGGAGCGCTTCGACGAGCTGCCCTACGCGCGCCAGGTCGCCGAGCGCTTCGGCACCGACCACCACGAGCTGGTCGTCCGTCCCGACGCGGTCGAGCTGCTGCCGAAGCTGGTCCGCCACTACGGCGAGCCGTTCGCCGACCACTCGGCGATCCCGAGCTTTTATCTCGCCGAGATGACCAGCCGGGCGGTGACCGTGGCCCTGAACGGGGACGGCGGCGACGAGGTCTTCGGCGGCTACGGGCGTTATGCGACCGGTGCCCTGCTGGAGAGGTTCGACCGGCTGCCGCGGGGCGCCCGGGCGGCGCTTGCCCGGCTGCTCGGCCGGGTGCCCGCGGACGGCGATCTGACCAGCGCCAGGAATCGGGCGCGGCGGGTGGCGGCGCTGCTGCCGCTCTCGCCCTGCGACCGTTACGTGCGGGCGATGTCGCGGTTCGGCGTCGATCTGCGCGGGGGCCTTTACACGCCGGAGTTCGCCGCCTCGCTCCGCGGGTCCGCGGCGGCCACGATCGCCGACGCCTGGGCGGGCTCGGCGGCGCCGAACATCGTCGACCGGATGCTCGACGTCGACCGGCGCACCTACCTGCCCGGCGACCTGCTGGTGAAGATGGACATCGCGACGATGGCCTACGGCCTCGAGGCGCGCTCGCCGCTGCTCGACCCGGAGGTGATCGCGCTCGGCGCCGCGCTGCCGGCGCGGTTCAAGGTGCGCGGGCGGGAGAAGAAGATCGCCCTGCGGGCCTCGCTGCGCGGGGTCGTCCCGGACGAGTGGATCGACCGCTCCAAGCAGGGCTTCCAGGTGCCGATGGCGGAGTGGTTCCGGACCGACCTGCGCGATCTCGCCCGCGAGGTCCTGCTCGACCCCGGCGCGCGCAGCCGCGAGTACCTGCGGCCGGGCGCGGTCGGGGCGCTGCTCGAGCGCCACCTGGCGGGGGCGGCGGACAACTCCTCGCTGCTCTGGAGCATCCTCGTCTTCGAGGTCTGGCAGCGCGAGGTCGTCGACGGTCGCGCCCGCGAGCGGGGCGGACGTGTCCTCGTCTGAGCGCGGCCTCGGGGTGCTGATCCTCGTCCCCGGGGAGCTGGGCGAGAAGCTGAGCGGCCCGGAGATCCGCGCGGTCCGGCTCGGGCAGGCGCTGGCCGCCCGGCATCGCGTCACCTTGCTGGCCCCGGGTGGCGGGCGGGACGAATACGAAGGCCTTCCCGTCGCCCCGCTCTCGCGCCGGCGCCTGCTGGCCGAGGCGCGCCGGAGCGATGTCGTCCTCGCCTCGACGGTGCCGCCGTTCCTGCTCGCCGCCAAGCGGGCGCTCGGCGTCCGTTGCGTGTCGGACCAGTACGACCCGGTGGAGATCGAGCTGGGGACGCTCGCGAGCGGTGCCGACCGCGCCCGCGCCACCGCCCGCGCGGCGCGTCGCCTGCAACTGCGCGGCTCCGACCTGGTCCTCTGCGGCGGCGAGCGCCAGCGCGCCCTGCTCGCGGCCGAGGCGGCAGAGGTCGCGCCGGCGTCGCCGCCAGAGATCCGGATCGTCCCGTTCGGCATCGACGCCCCGCCCCCGCCCGGCGACCTCCACCCGCTGCGCTCACGTTTCTCCGCGATCGGGCCCGAGGACAAGGTCGTCCTCTGGTGGGGCAGCCTCTGGCGTTGGCTCGACGCCGAGACGGCGATCCGCGCGGTCGCCTCGCTGGCCCCGGAGCGGCCCGACATCAAGCTCGTCTTCACCGCCGGCCGCGTCCCCAACGACGCCGCCGCCCGCCACTCGGCGCTGGCCGAGGCGCGGGCGCTGGCGGCCGACCTCGGCGCCCTCGACCGCTCCGTCTTCTTCCTCGACGAGTGGGTCCCCTTCGCCCGCCGCGCCGAGTACCTCCGCGATGCCGACCTCGGCCTGACCCTCCACCGCGACGCCGAGGAGGCCTCCCTTGCCGCCCGCGCCCGTTATATGGACTACCTCTGGGCCGGCCTCCCCTGCGTGCTCGGCCGCGGCGACGAGACCGCGGCCCGTTTCGAGCAGGCGGGCTTCGCGACCCTGGTCGAGCCCGGCTCACCGCGCGCCGCGGCCGCCGCGATCCTCGCCGCCCTGGCAGCCGACACCCTGCGCGACGCCGCCGCCTCCGGCCGCCGCCTGGCCGACGAACTGCGCTGGGACCACGTCGCCGCCCCCGTCCTCGAGGCGCTCGACGAGTGGGAGGCGGGCGCGCCGAAACGCGCAAGTCCGCGCCACCTCCGCGGCACCACCGCCTATTACGCCCGCCGCGCCGCCGACCGATTGCTGCCGTCCGGGTAGTGACCTCTGAGGCTTCCGCCCGCAAGGGCCCAGGCCCCGCAAGCTGTCGCCCGGGTGAGGGACGCGCCCCTCTCGCCACGGCCCGGGCAGGCTGTGGCCGTGGCGAGAGGGGCGGGTGTGCGGAAGGTGTGGAGGGACCGGGGCGGGAGCGTGACGGGAGTGCGTCGGGAGTGGCACGGATCCGTGACGGGAGTCAGACCTCGTCACG
>CALCIA010000012.1 GCA_937907435.1 uncultured Actinomycetes bacterium | reverse complement strand
CTCTCGCCACGGCCACAGCCTGCCCGGGCCGTGGCGAGAGGGGCGGGTCCTTCCTGGGCGACAGCTTGCGGGGCCTGGACCCTCCCGGGCGACAGCTTGCGGGCCCCCGGCCCTCCCCTGGTGCGTTCGCAGAAATGACCGGATAGGGCCCAGAAGCGCGAACGCGCCTGGGGCCCGACCTGTGGAACCGGCGCGCTAGAGCCCGCTCGTCGTCGCCGCTCGCACGGCGAGGAAGAAGATCACGATGCAGCTCACGGCCATGATGCCCATCTCGCGGCGGAGGATTTGCATCGCGATGGATTCTTGGGCCTCGGGGGGGAAGGATTCGATGTCGAGCTCGCCGAGCTCGCGTTGGGCGGCGCCGAGGCGGGCGCCCTCGGCGATGAAGGAGATGACGAGGGGGAGGATGCCGTAGAGGTAGTGGAGGTCTTCCTTCGCCGAGTGGCCGGTGACGAGGAGGAGGGCGCCGAGGGCGGCCTGGATGAAGACCGCGATCTGGGCGAAGCGGAGGAGGTACCAAAAGGGCACCGAGGGGCGGACTTTGAACCAGGCCCATCCGCCGATCGCGCCGGCGGCCAGGTTGAGCAGGATGACCAGCATCCCTACGGCGATGTGCAGGCCAACCATTTTGCCTCAAATCCTCCTGAAAGGGTCGGGATTCCGCTTGCTGATGCGGAAAATCACTATGTAGCAAGTTGTCACAATGTGCTTGTATAAAGCACGGCTAAGGGTTACCGAGCGGCCGTGAACGGGTCGGTCTCGGAGCCTGAAAACCGAGACATCACACCACTTCGTGCTCAAGACCTACTTCCCGATCCTCGTGTTCGCCGCCCTGGGCCTCGGCGTCGGCGGCATCTTCGTGATGCTGAACCACCTGATCGGCCCGAAGAAGCCGGTCCTCGCGACCGACGCGAGCCGCCGCCAGCAGGAGCCCTACGAGTCGGGCATCCCGGTCGAGCCGGTGAAGAACTTCCGCTTCGGCGTCAGCTTCTACCTGATCGCGATGCTCTTCATCCTCTTCGACATCGAGGTCGTCTTCCTCTACCCGGTCGGGGTGATCATGCGGGGCGCCCACAGCGTGTTCGTGCTCGGCGAGCTCGCCACCTTCGTCGTCCTGTTGATGCTCGCCTTCGTCTACGTCTGGCGGAAGGGGGCCCTGGATTGGAAATAGAGCGCCGCAGCCTGGAGAGCCGGCAGGCCTCCGCCCGCGACATGCTCCGCGGCGACCTCGAGGGCGAGGACCTCGAACGCTACGTCGAAGAGCGCGTCGTCACCACGACCTTCGAGAAAATGCTGAACCTGGCGCGGGCCAACTCGATCTTCCCGCTCACCTTCGGCCTCGCCTGCTGCGCGATCGAGGCGCCGATCTCGATCGTCACCGCCCGCTACGACCTCGCCCGCTTCGGCGCCGAGGCCCTGCGCGCCTCACCGCGCCAGGCCGACCTGATCATCCTGTCGGGCCGCGTCTCGATCAAGATGGCGCCGGTCGTCCGCCGCCTCTACGACCAGATGCTGGAGCCGAAGTGGGCGATCTCGATGGGCGCCTGCTCCTCCTCCGGCGGCATGTTCGCCAACTACGCCGTCGTCCAGGGCGCCGACAAGTTCATGCCGATCGACATGCACATCCCCGGCTGCCCGCCGCGGCCGGAGGCGGTCATGTACGGCTTCAACAAGCTGCAGCGCAAGATCATGGGCAACCCCGACCAGGGCTGGCGCCGCCGCTACAACGCGCTCGGCACCGAGGAGTGGGCGCGCGGCGGCCCCGCCTCGAAGCCCAGCATCGAGTCCACCGAGGCCTACGAGCTCGCCCGCGAGCTTGCCGTGACGGAGGGACCCGCAGGTGCCTGACGGTCCCGGCCTCGAGCTGCTGCGCGGGGAAATCGACGTCGACGCCCCCGGCGCCGTCCTCGCCACCTCCTACGACAAGGAGCGCGCGACGCTGATCGTCGACCCGGCCCGGATCGTCGAGATCCTCACCTGGCTCCGCGACAAGCCGGGCCAGGGCTACCGCTTCCTCTCCAGCCTCCACGTCGCCGATTATCTGCCCGCCGAACCGCGCTTCGGCGTCCACTACGAGCTGCTGAACCGCGAACGGGTCGAGCGCCTCCGCGTCAAAGCGATGCTCCCCGCCGAGGGCCCGGAGATCGACTCGGTCACGCCGCTCTTCCCCACCGCCAACTTCCAGGAGCGCGAAGCCTTCGACTTCTTCGGCGTCGTCTTCCACGGCCACCCCGAACTGACCCGGATCCTCCTCCCCGAGGACTACGTCGGCTGGCCGCAGCGCCGCGACTTCCCGGTCGGCGGCGAGCCGGTCACCTTCACCTACAGCGAAGAGCGTTATGGCTGACCAGCGCGCCTTCCCCCAGGGACTGGTCGACGAGGACCCGGCGGCGCCGACCGTCGCCGACCTCTACGGCGAGCTCGACGCCGACCGCACCACCGAGGTGATGACGGTCAACATCGGCCCGCACCACCCGGCGACCCACGGCGTGCTGCGCCTCGTCGTCGACCTCGAAGGCGAGGTCGTCCGCGACCTCAAGCCGGTGATCGGTTACGTCCACACCGGGATCGAAAAGTCCTGCGAGGACAAGAGCTACTGGAAGGTCATCCCCTTCGTCGAGCGGATGGACTACGTCTCCTACTTCTTCCAGATGGAGGCCTACTGCGGCGCGGTCGAGCGGCTGATCGGCCTCGAGATCCCGCCCCGCGCCAAGTACCTGCGGACGATCTTCCTCGAGCTGAACCGCATCCACTCCCACCTGGTCTGGCTGGGGACGACGGCGCTCGACCTCGGCGCGATCTCGATGCTCTGGTACTGCTTCCGCGAGCGCGATCGCATCCTCGACCTCTTCGAAATGGCGACCGGGCAGCGGATGCACACGCGCTACTTCCAGGTTGGCGGCGTGATCGAAGACATCCCGCTCGGCTTCGAGGAGAAGTGCCGCCAGTTCGTGCACGACATGCCGATCCGCGTCGGCCAGTACGAAGCGCTGCTCGACCGCAACGAGGTCTTCCTCCAGCGGACCAAAGGCGTCGGCATCGTCAGCCACGAGCGGCTGCTCGACCTCGGCGTCACCGGGCCGCTGCTGCGCGCCGCGGGCGACCCCTGGGACCTGCGCAAGGCCTTCGACTATCTCGCCTACCCGGAGATGGACTTCAAGATCCCGGTCGGCACGGTCGGCGACAACTACGACCGCTACCGCGTGCGGGTCGCCGAGATGGTCGAGTCGACCAAGATCATCGGCCAGGCGCTGGAGGCGCTCCCGGGCGGCCCGTTCATCGCCGACAACCGCAAGTACGTGCTGCCGCCGCGCTCGGAGCTCTCCACCTCGATGGAGTCGCTGATCCACCACTTCAAGCTCGTCACCGAGGGCTTCCGCGTCGACCCGGGCGAGATCTACTACGCGATCGAGGGCCCGCGCGGGGAGCTCGGCTGCTTCGTCCTCGCGGACGGCTCCGCCAAGCCCGCCCGCGTCCACTTCCGCGATCCCTCCTTCGTCAACCTGCAGAGCTTCCGCGACATGGCGAAGGACTCCTACGTCGCCGACATGATCTGCTCGCTCGGCATGCTCGACCCGATCCTCGGCGGGGTCGACCGATGAGCCCCGTCGACGGCGCGGGCGCCTCGAACCCGAACCTGCCGGTCGACCGCGCGGTCACCGTCGGGCGCGAGCCGAGCTCCAGCCCCGAGCAGATCCCGCAGCTCTCCGAAGTCGACTGCCCGGCGGAGCTCAAGGAGCGGATCGAGGCGCTGATGGCCCGCTACCCGGACCGCAAATCGGCCTCGATCCCGGCCCTCTGGGCGGTCCAGGAGCGTTATGGCTGGTGTACCCCGGAGGGGATCCGCCAGGCCGCCGCGGTGATGCGCGTCACCCCCGCCTACCTGGAGTCCGTCGCCAGCTTCTACGACCTGCTGCACACCGAACGCGTCGGCGAGCACCGGATCGAGGTCTGCACCAACATCAGCTGTTGGATGCGCGGCGGCGACGAGCTGCTCGACGCCTTCCGCGCCGCCGCCGAGGGCGAGGACATCTTCGTCACCGGCTTCGAGTGCCTCGGCGCCTGCGACATCGCCCCGATGGCGGCGATCGACCAGCGTTATTTCGGCCCGCTGGTGCCGGGCGAGGCGAAGACGGCGATCGACCAGCTGCTGTCAGGCGACGCGGTGCTGCCGGAGAAATCGCTGGAGAAGCGCCCGCTGGCGGGCGACACGGAGGTACAGAGGTAATGCCGCACGCGCTCGAGACCCGCGTCCTGCTCGACAAGGCCGAGGACCCGCGCCTCGCCACCCTGCAGGGCTACAAGGATCTGGTCGGCGGCTACGCGACGCTGGAAAAGGCCTACAAGTCGATGGAGCAGGACGAGGTCCTCAAAGAGCTCGAAGACTCGGGCCTGCGGGGCCGCGGCGGCGCCGGCTTCTCGATGGGCAAAAAGGCGAGCTTCCTGCCGCGCGGCGACATGAACAAGTACCTCTGCTGCAACGCCGACGAGTCCGAGCCGGGCGCCTTCAAGGACCGCGAGCTGATGCAGCGCAACCCGCACCAGCTGGTCGAGGGGATCGCGATCGCGGCGCTCGCCGCCGACGCCGGCCACGCCTTCATCTTCATCCGCGGCGAGTACGACTCCCAGGCCGACACCCTCGACGCCGCGGTTGCCGAAGCCTACGAGGCCGGTTACCTCGGCAAGGACATCCTGGGGACGCACCGCGACCTCGAGCTGGTCGTCCACCGCGGCGCCGGCGCCTACATCTGCGGCGAGGAGACGGCGCTGCTCGACGCGCTCGAGGGCAAGCGCGGCAACCCGCGCCTGAAGCCGCCGTTCCCGGCGGTGCAGGGCCTCTACGGCGGGCCGACGCTGATCAACAACGTGGAGACGCTCTCCAACGTCCCCCGGATCGTCGCCAACGGCGCCGAGTGGTTCCGCCAGTACGGCACCGAGCAGTCGCCCGGCACCAAGGTCGTCTCGATCTCCGGCGGCGTGCGCCGCCCGGGCAACTACGAGATCTCGCTCGGGCTGCCGACCCGTGACCTGATCTACGAGCTGGCCGGCGGGCCGCTCCCCGGCCGCACCGTGAAAGCGATCTACCCCGGCGGCTCCTCCTCCCCGGTGCTGAAGGCCTCCGAAGCGATGGACCTCCCCTACAGCTTCGAGGCGATGGCCGAGGCGGGCTCGATGCTCGGCTCCGGCTCGGTGATCGTCGCCGACGACCGCGTCTCGATCCCGCACATGGCGCTGCGCACGGCGCGCTTCTACCACCACGAGTCCTGCGGCAAGTGCACGCCCTGCCGCGAGGGGACGAACTGGACGGTGAAGATGCTGGAGCGGGTCGTCCGCGGCGAGGCGACGCCGATGGACCTCGACATCATCAGCTCGGTCCAGGAAAACATCATGGGCAAGTGCCTCTGCGTGCTCGGCGACTCGATGGCGATGCCGGTGTCGGCGATGGTGCGCAAGTTCCGCGGCGAGTTCGAGGCCGTGATGGCGGAAGCCGCCGAAGGCATCGATCCCCACACGATCATCGACGCCTCGCCCGAGGCGCTGGAGGCAGCTTTGGAGGCGACGTCGTGAGCAGCGAGAAACGCGAGGTGACCCTGACGATCGACGGCCGCGAGGTGACGGCGATCGAGGGCGAGATGCTGCACGACGCGGCGCGCAAGGGCGACGTCGAGATCCCGGTCTTCTGTTACGAGCCGAAGCTCGGCGCGCCGGTCGGCGCCTGTCGGATGTGCCTGGTCGAGGTCGAGGGGATCCCGAAACTGCAGACCTCCTGCTCCACCCCGGTCCGCGACGGGATGGTCGTCCACACCCGCACCGACCAGGTGAAGAAGGCCCAGAACGCGGTGGTCGAGTTCCTGCTCGTCAACCACCCGCTCGACTGCCCGGTCTGCGACAAAGGCGGCGAGTGCCCGCTGCAGGACGTCACCCAGGGCTGGGGCCCGGGCAAGTCGCGGGTGATCGACGAAAAGCGCCACTTCGAGAAGCCGATCGAACTCTCGCCGCTGGTCGCGATCGACCGCGAGCGCTGCATCCTCTGTTACCGCTGCGTGCGCTTCAGCCAGGAGGTCTCCGAGGACGCCCAGCTGCAGCTGCTGGACCGTGGCGACCGCACCTACGTCGGCACCTTCGACGACCGCCCCTACGTCTCGCCCTTCCACGGCAACATCACCGACCTCTGCCCGGTCGGCGCGCTGACCAACTACACCTACCGCTTCCGCGCCCGGCCCTGGGACATCGAGCAGGCGGGCTCGGTCTGCACGCTCTGCCCGAGCCAGTGCAACGTCAGCTTCACCGTCCGCGACGAGAAGGTGAAACGGGTGATCGTGCGCGACAACCCGGGCGTCGACGACGGCTGGATCTGCGATCGCGGGCGTTACGGCTTCGAGATGTTCGGCGCCGCCGAGCGGGTCACCGAGCCGCGCCTCAAAGGCGGCGACAAGGTCTCCTACGAGGACGCGATCGCGCGGGCGGCCAAGGGCCTCGCGGCACGCGACGGCAAGGTCGCGGCGCTCGTCGGCGACGCCTCCAACGAGGAGGGCTTCCTGGTCGGAGAGATCGTCCGCGGCGCGCTGCACTCGCCGCACCTCGACTCGCGCCCGGCGGCCGGCCCCGGCATCGACACGATCCTCGGCCTCGCCCGCCCGGAGCTCCAGGCCGCGGTCCCCGACATCGACGAGGCCGACGTGATCCTGGTCCTCGGCACCGACCCGATGCAGTCCTCGCCGATCCTCGACCTGCGCATCCGCAAGGCCATCCGTCGCAACGGCGCCCGCCTCGTGGTCGCGACCGAGCGCCCGACCGCACTCGACGGCGGCGCCGAGGCGATCGCCCGCTTCGCCCCCGGCCAGGCGGCCCACTTCGTCGGCGAGCTGACCGCCGCGATCGGCGGCGCCGAGAACGTCGCGACGCCGCTCGCCGAGAGCCTGCGCGACGCCAGCAAGGTCGTCGTCGTCTGGGGCGAGCGCCTCGGCCCCGCCGCCACCGCCGAGCTTCTCAACTTCGTCGACGCTTTCGACACGAAGAACGCAGGCACCGATGTTGATGGGCCGAAAACTCAAGATGGGCTTGAGTTTTCGGCCCATCAACACGTTGGGTTGCTGGAAGTGCCGGAGGTGGCGAATGCGCGGGGGCTGCGGGAGGCCGGGGTGCTGCCGGATGCCGGGCCGGGGCTCGCGGCGCTGGCGCTCAACGGGCACGGGACCGAGGAGATCCGGGAGGCGCTGATCGACGGCTCGCTCGACGGCCTGATCCTGGTCGGCGTCGACCCGCTGCGTGATTTCGCCGACACGGCGCGCTGGGAAGAAGCCCTGAACGCCGCCTCCTTCATCGTCGCCTTCTCCACCTTCACGACCGCGACCGCCGCCAAGGCCGACGTCCTCTTCCCGCTCGAGACCCACGCCGAGAAAGACGGCACCGTCACCCACCCCGACGGCCGCCTCCAGCGCGTCCGCCCCGCCGCCGGTCGCCCCGGCGACATCCGCCCGGGTTGGCAGACCCTCTCCCAGCTTTCCCTGGCCTTGGGACACGACACCGGCATCACGTCCCAGCCCACCGCCTTCGCCGCGCTCACCGCGGCGGTCCCCTTCTACGCCTCGATCACCGACAAGTCGATCGGCGGCCGCGGCATCCGCTGGCAGGAAACCGAGTCGGCCGCAAACCTTCCGAACTCAGCGACGGACGCCGGCGCTGCCTCGGCGGACACCCAGCGCGTAAGCGCGTCCGACGAGGCAGTGCCGGTGGCCGGCGCCCTCGCACTGGGCACGTATCGCGACCTTTGGGCCGGCCCGATCACCGAGCTGAACCCCCCGCTGAAATTCCTCAAGCCTTCCCAGCGCCTCGAACTGTCCCCCGAGGACGCCGCGCGCCTCTCCCTCGACTCCGGCGACACCGTCCGCGTCACCCAGGGCGACAAGTCCCTGGAGGCCACCGTCGCGATCCGCGAACGGGTCCCGGAGGGCGTCTGCTTCCTCGCCGAGGGCATCGCCGGCGCCAACGCGAACAGCCTCCTCAACGGCCACCAGGTGAGCGTCCAGATCGAGAAGCTCAGCGAGGTCCCGGCGTGACCCACCTCGTCCCGCTGGCGGACACGCAGTTCGCCGAATCGATCTGGATCATGGTCGCCAAGACGATCGTGATCTTCGCGGTGATCTTCGCGATCCTGCCGATCCTCACGGTGGTCGAGCGGAAACTGATCGGCCGCTTCCAGCACCGTTACGGCCCCAACCGCGTCGGCCCCTTCGGCCTGCTGCAGCCGCTCGCCGACGTCGGCAAGCTCATCTCCAAGGAGTCGTTCCGGCCGGAAAACGCGATCTCGACGCTCTTCGTCCTAGGACCGCTCCTACCGGTCCTCTCCGGCGTCCTCGCCCTGGCGATCATCCCCTGGGGCGACGTGAAGAACGGCGTCGGCTTCTACGGCATCGACGTCCCGATCGGCATCCTCTACTTCTTCGCCGTCGGCTCGATCGCCTTCTACGGCCTCCTCCTCGGCGGCTGGTCCTCAGGCTCCAAATACAGCCTCCTCGGCGCGATGCGCTCGGCCGCCCAGCTGATCTCCTACGAGGTCTCGATGGGACTGGCGCTGCTCGGCGTGATCATGATGAGCGGCTCGCTCAGCCTGGTCGACGTCGTCCACGCCCAGGGCGGCGTCTGGTTCATCGCCCCGCAGATCGTCGGCTTCCTGATCTTCATGCTGGCCGGCTTCGCCGAGACCAACCGCACCCCGTTCGACATGCCGGAGGCCGACGCCGAGCTCGTCCAGGGCTTCATGACCGAGTACGGCGGCATGCGCTTCGGCTCCTTCCTCCTCGTCGAATACATGGAGATCCTGGTCGTCTCCGGGATCGCCGCGGCGATGTTCCTCGGCGGCTGGATGGGCCCCGGCCCGGGCTGGCTCGACCCGATCTGGATGCTGATCAAGATGCTCGCCCTGGTCTTCGTCTTCATCTGGGTGCGGGCGACCTTGCCGCGACTTCGATATGACCAACTCATGACCCTGGGGTGGAAAGTGCTGCTGCCGTTGGCGACCTTGAACGTCCTCGTCACCGCGATCCTGGTGGTGGTCACGTGAGCGACCAGAGCTTCTACCGGCAGGCCGGTTCCTACCTCGACTCGGTCGACGTGGTCGAGGTGCAGCGCGGCCCCGAGCCGGGCGGCGTCGGCGGTGCCTACCGCGCCTTCGGCGAGACCCTGCGAGGGCTGAAGACGACGATGTCGCGGCTGATCGAGGGCCCGCTGACGATCGAGTATCCGGAGGAGAAGACTCCCGTCTACCCGCGCTTCCGCGGCCGCCACAAACTGCACCGCTTCGAGGACACCGGCCTGGAGAAATGCGTCGGCTGCTCGCTCTGCGCCGCCGCCTGCCCGGCCGACTGCATCCGCGTCGTCGCCGCCGAGAACATCCCCGGCGAACGGGTCTCCTCGGGGGAGCGCTACGCGGCGGTCTACGAGATCAACCTCAGCCGCTGCATCTTCTGCGGCTACTGCGAGATCGCCTGCCCCTTCGACGCGATCACGATGGGCCACGACTACGAGATGGCCGACTACGACCGCACCAACCTGATCTTCACCAAGGAGATGCTGCTCGCCGAGCCGATCGAGCGCACGCCGCTGAAAAGCGAGGGCGAAGAGACGAAGGGCGCCCTCTGATGGAAGCCGTGATCTTCTTCATCGCCGCGATCGGCGCGGTGGGGGGCGCGATCGGCGTCGTCGCCGCCCGCAACCCCTTCTACAGCGTGCTGGCGCTGATCGCCCACCTGTTCAGCCTGGCGGTGCTCTTCCTGCTGCTGACCTCGGCCTTCGTCGCCGCCGCGCAGGTGGTCGTCTACGCGGGCGCGGTGATGGTGCTCTACGTCTTCGTGGTCGCCTACGTGGGGAGCGCGCAAGAGGCGAAGTGGGATCCGGTCCCCGGCCAGCGACTGTTCGCCGGCCTGCTGGCCTTCTTCCTCTTCGTCGAGATCTCCGCCGCCGTTCTCTCCTCCGGCCTCCGCGCCCTCTCCACCCACGGTCCCGACGTCCCCGCCGGCTTCGGCGACCCCGCCGCGATCGGCAACCTCCTGCTCGAGAAGTTCCTCGTCCCCTTCGAGGCCTCCTCCGTCCTCCTGCTCATCGCCGCCGTCGGAGCGATCGTGCTCGCCGGCCGCAAACGTCAGGGCGAGGCCCTGGGAGCTTCCAAATGAACATCAACTGGTACATCGTCCTCTCCGCCCTCCTCTTCACGATCGGCGCGACCGGCATCCTCGTCCGGCGCAGCCCGATGGTGATCCTGCTCTGCCTCGAGCTGATGCTGAACGCCGGCAACCTGGCGCTGGTCGCCTTCAGCCGTGAGGTCGGCAACCAGCAGGGCCAGGTCTTCGCCCTCGTGGTGATGGTGATCGCCGCCTGCGAGGTCGTCGTCGGCCTCGGCCTGATCGTCGCGATCTTCCGCCGCAAGCTGCCGCTCGACGTCGACGACCTGCGGAGGCTGCACGGATGAGCGCCACCGCCTGGGCCTGGCTGGTCCTGCTGCTCCCGCTGGCCGGCTCGATCACGATCGCGCTCGGCTTCCGCGCCACCTCGTGGCGGACCGCCGGGATCATCGGCACCGGCGCGATCGGGCTCGCCTTCCTCTGCGGGATCCTCGCCCTGGTCGAACTGCTGGGCGAAAGCCCCGACGCCCGCCACCACGCCTCGGCGCTGTGGGAATACGCGAGCGTCGCCGGCCTCCACATCAAGCTCGGCATCTACGTCGACCCGCTCTCGATCTTCATGGTGCTGGTCGTGACCGGGGTCTCGTCCCTGATCCACCTCTACTCGTTCGGTTATATGCAGTCCGACGAGGGCTACCACCGCTTCTTCAGCTACCTCAACTTCTTCGTCTTCTCGATGCTGCTGCTGGTGCTGGCGGGGAACTTCGTCCTGCTGATCGTCGGCTGGGCCTTCGTCGGCTTCGCCTCCTACGCGCTGATCAGCTACTGGTATCGGCGCACGACCGCGACGCGCGCCGGGATGAAGGCCTTCGTGATCAACGTCGTCGGCGACATCGGCCTGGTCCTGGCCGCCTTCCTGATCTTCCAGCAGCTCGGCACCTTCGAATACACGGAAGTGTTCGCCAAGGCGCCGCAGGTCTTCCACACCAACGAGTGGACGGTCGTCGCGATCTGCCTGCTGCTCCTGGTCGGCGCCTTCGCCAAGTCGGCGCAGCTGCCGTTCCACACCTGGCTGCCGGACGCGATGGAGGGCCCGACTCCGGTCTCCTCGCTGATCCACGCGGCGACGATGGTGACCGCCGGCGTCTACCTGATCGCCCGCACCCACGCCCTCTTCGTCCTCGCCCCGACCGCCGCCGACATCGCCGCCTTCGTCGGCCTCGCGACGCTGCTCGTCGCCGCCTCGATCGCGCTGGTGATGACCGACCTGAAGCGGGCGATCGCCTACTCGACGATGAGCCAGATCGGCTACATGATCGTCGGCGTCTCGATCGGCGCCTACAGCGCCGGGATGTTCCACCTGATGACCCACGCCTTCTTCAAGGCGCTCCTCTTCATGGCGGCCGGCTCGATCATCGCCGCGATGGCGAACGAGCAGAACATCGACAAGATGAGCGGCTTCGGCAAGGCGATGCGGTTCACTTCGGTGACGATGCTCTGCGGCGGGCTGGCGCTCGCGGCCTTCCCGCTCACCTCGGGCTTCTTCTCCAAGGACGAGATCCTCGCCTACGCCACCGCGCGCGGCGGCATGTACCTGATCTTCACGATCCTCGGTTACTTGGGCGCGCTCCTCACCGCGATCTACACCTTCCGGCTGATCTTCCGGGTCCTGCGCGGCGATCCCTGTCCCGAGGCCCAGCACCTGATCGACACCGGCCACGTCGTCCACGCCGAGGCGCCGTTCAACCCGGCGACCGGGGAGATCGAGGACACCGACGTCGGCTTCCCCGGTGAGGACCACCACATCGCCGAGCAGTCGCCGCCGATGAAGCTGGCGATGGGCGTGCTCGCCTTCCTGGCGCTCTTCGCCGGGTTCATCCAGGTGCCGGGCGTCGACGAGACCGTCACCCACTTCCTCGACCCGGTCTTCACCGACTCGCCGCTGGCCGCGATCCACCCGTCGAACACGGCGGCCTGGGTCGGCCTGGCGATCGGCGCGGCGATCTCGCTCGCCGGGATCGCGATCGCCTGGTGGCTCTACGTGGTCAGCCCGGAAACGCCGCGCCGCCTGCAGGAGCGCTTCTCCGCGGTCCACACCTTCCTCTACAACAAGTGGTACTTCGACGAGGCGATCGACATCCTCGTCGTCCGCCCGGCGCTGGCGGTCGGCCGCTTCGCCAACAACGTCTTCGAGCGCTTCGTCATCGACGGGGCGATCACCGGCGGCACCGAGGAGACGGTCGGGCGCGCCGGCGCGATCGTCCGCACCCTGCAAAACGGCGTCGTCCGCACCTACGGCCTCTTCCTCGTCTTCGGCGCCGTCGGCCTGGCCCTCTACTTCCTCATCCAACAGTCATGATCAACGCGCTCCTCTGGGTTCCCCTCGCATTCGGGTTCGTCGGCCTCTTCCTGCCGAAGCGGGTGGTCGGCTGGTGGGCGACCGCGGGCGCCGCGGCGACGCTGGTGATCGGCGTGATCATGGCCTTCGGCTTCGACAACGGCGCCGCCGGGCTGCAGGACACGGTCCACACGAGCTGGATCTCCGGGCTCGGCGTCGACTACAGCCTCGGCCTCGACGGGCTGAACCTCTTCCTGGTGCTGCTGACCGCGCTGCTGTGGCTGGGCGGGATCGCCTTCGCCGCGTTCCGCGAAAAAGAGCGGCCGCAGCTCTTCTTCTTCCTGATGCTGGCCGCCGAGACGGGGACGCTCGGCTCGTTCCTCTCCCAGGACCTGCTGCTCTTCGTCCTCTTCTTCGACCTGATGCTGGTGCCGTTCTACTTCCTCTTCGGCGCCTGGGGGATCGACCGCACGGCCGAAGGCGGACCGACGGCGCCGCGGGCGACGCTGAAGATGATGATCTACACGCTGATCGGCTCGCTGCTGATGCTGGTCGGCGCGATCGCCACCGCGATCATCTCCGCCCACGGCGGCCACCTCACCTTCTCGATCGAAGCGATCCAGCAGCAGGGGTTGCCGGTCGGCAGCCAGCGCTGGATCTTCTGGTTCTTCGCCGCCGCCTTCCTGGTCAAGATGCCGGCCTTCCTGGTCCACGGCTGGATGCCGGACACCTACCGGGCCGCGCCGCTGTCGACGCTGGTCGTCTTCTCCGGGGTGCTGGCGAAGGTCGGCGCCTACGGGTTCCTGAAGATCGTGTTGCCGCTCTTCCCGCAGGCGACCTCGCAGTTCCAGACCGTGCTCCTGCTGCTGGCGCTCGGCTCGATCCTCTACGGCTCGGTGATGGCCTTCACCCAGACCAACCTGCGGCTGATCGCCGGCTACTCCTCGGTGGCGCAGCTCGGCTTCATCACGATCGGGATCTTCACCCTGCGGGCCGACGGCTCCGACGGGGCGATCCTGCAGATGGTCAACCACGGCCTGGTCGTCGGGGCGATCTTCATCATCATCGCGATCCTGGTCGAGCGCTCCGGCACCGAGGACCTGCGCGCGATGGGCGGGATGGCGATGCGGGCACCGGTCTTCGCGGCCCTCTTCCTGATCGTCACCATGGCCACCCTGGCGATGCCCGGATCGGCCAACTTCATCGGCGAGTTCTACATCCTGAACGGGCTCTTCCAGGCGAAGATCGTCTTCGCCTTCATCGCGATCTCCGCGGTGGCGCTGGCGGCCTACTACGCGCTGCGCCTCTACATCGGGACCATGCACAACCGCAAGCCCGACGGGGTCCTGTCACGCGAGATCAGCCTCCGCGACGGCATCGTGCTGGCGCCGCTCGTCCTCTGCATCCTGGCGCTGGCGCTCTACCCGCAGCTGATCCTCCACCGCGCCGACCCGAGCGTCCAGCAGTCGGTCGCCGCGGTGACCGAATCCTCCGAATCGAATCTGGCGGTGAACGAATGAGCGGCGCAGGCTTCGCAGCCCCCCACGTCGACTACGCGGCAACGGCGCCGATCATCGCGCTGACCGTCGGCCTGGTCGTGATCCTGATGAGCGGCGTCTTCGAGACGACCAAGCGCTGGGCGCCGGGCCTGGCGGTGATGACGCTGGCGGCGACCGCAGGGCTCCTGCTCTGGCACTGGAACGACCAGATCGACCTCATCGCCGGGGCGCTGCGGGTCGACAACCTGGCGATCTCGATCTCGCTGATCGCGATCGTGAGCGCCTTCAGCACGATCCTCCTGTCGATCCGCGAGCGGGCCGCCGAGGAAGCCGGACAGGGCGAGTACTACGCCCTTCTGATCGGCTCGGTGCTGGGGATGGTGCTGCTCTCGGAGGCCGAGAATCTGGTCACCTTCTTCGTCGCGATCGAGACGCTCTCGATCCCGCTCTACATCCTCTGCGCGACCAACCTGCGGCGCGAGGGCTCGCTCGAGTCGGGGCTGAAGTACCTGATCGTCGGCTCGCTCGGCTCGGCGACGCTGCTCTACGGGATGGCCTTCATCTACGGCGGCACCGGCTCGACCGACTTCGCCGGCATCGCCCACGGCATCCAGGCCAACGGCATGCTGCACGACCCCCTGATCCTGATCGGCATCGCGCTGGCCGCGGTCGGCCTCGCCTTCAAGACCTCGATCGCGCCCTTCCACCAGTGGACGCCGGACGTCTACCAGGGCGCGCCGACCCCGATCACCAACTTCATGGCGGTGGCGACGAAGGCCGCCGCGTTCGCCGTCTTCGTCCGCTTCTTCGTCGTCGCCCTCGGCCCGGAGACCGGCGACTGGCAGCTCGGCCTGGCGATCCTGGCGGCGATCTCGATCGTCGTCGGCAACGTCGGCGCGATCGGCCAGGACTCGCTGAAGCGCCTCCTCGGCTACTCGGGCGTGGCGCAGGCCGGCTACATGCTCGGCGGCATCGTCGTCGCCTCCGAAAAGGGCCTCAGCTCGCTGGTCTTCTACCTCGCCGCCTACCTCTTCATGAACCTGGCGGCCTTCGCGGTGATCGTCGCGCGCGAGCGCGAAACCCCCTACGGCGACGACATTCGCGGCGTCCGCGGGCTGATGGCCGAGCGCCCGTCCCTCGCCTGGCCGCTGACGATCTCGATGCTCGCCCTGGCCGGCCTCCCGGCGACGGCGGGCTTCATCGGCAAGCTCTACCTGATCGAGGCGCTGGTCGAAGGCAGCTACACCTGGCTTGCCGTCTTCATCGCGGTCGGCACGATGATCTCGCTGGCCTACTACCTGCGGGTGGTCGCGGCGATGTGGATGGGCGGCGAGGAAACCGCCGCCGGCACCTCGGCCGCGCCCGGCGCGACCCCGGTCATCTCCGGCGCCTCGCCGGAAGCCGACCCGGTCGACCCGGAAGCGGGCCGCCGCTGGTACCTCCTCGCCCCCGCGGTCATCGCCGCCGGCATCACCGTCTTCCTCGGCGTCATCCCACAGCCGCTGGTCGACTTCGCGACCCACGCCGGCAGCTCGCTCTTCTAGCCCCGGCGGGCACCGCCGGCCACCCGTCTCGGCGCCTCCTGCCCGTGATCGACTAGGAATCCCCGGATGGGCGTCCTGCTGACCGCCGCGCTGATCATCGCCGGCACCGCGGTCGGGGTCGGCGCCGAGCATCGCCATCCGATGGCCGCGGTCGCGCTGGCGCGGCGCCTGATGCTGATCATCCTCTACTTCGCGGTCCCGTTCGTCATCTTCTTCAACCTGGCGCACGCCCACATCAGCATCGACAACGGCGTCGGCCTCCTCCTCGCGCTGCTGACGACGGTCCTGGTCGGCACCTTCGCCTGGTTCGTGTCGAGCCGGGTGCTCAAGCTGAGCCGCGCCCAGACCGGCGCGGTCATGGTCGCCTCGATCGTCGGCAACACGACCTACCTCGGCTACCCGCTGACCGTCGCGCTGCTCGGCCACGACAACCTCCCGACCGGGGTGCTCTACGACGTCCTCGTCGGGGGCCCGGCGCTGATGCTCGGCGCCTTCGGGATCGGCGCGGCCTTCGGCGACCGGGCGGGCGAAGGCCTCCGGCAGCGGTCGAAGGCGTTCCTCACCCGCAACCCGCCGCTCTACGCCGCGATCCTCGGCCTGCTCGCGCCGAGCGCCCTGGCCCCGACGGCCCTCGTCGACGCCTCCCAGATCCTCGCGGTCGCCGTCCTGCCGGTCGGCTTCTTCGCGGTCGGGGCGACCCTGGCGGAGGGCGCCGAACACGGCGACCTCCCCTTCCCCCCGCCGATCAACGCCCCGGTCGCCCTCGGGGTCGTCTCCCGCATCGCCCTCGCCCCGGCGCTCCTGATGCTCCTGGCGGCGCCGCTGATCGACCTCCCGTCCGCCTACCGCCTGATGTCGGCGATGCCGACGGGCCTGAACGCGATGATCGTCTCCCATGCCTACGGGCTCGACAGCCGCACCGTCGCCGAGGTGATCACCTGGTCGACCGCGATCGTCGTCGTCGTCGCCCTGATCTCGCTCCTCCTCTAGCGCCACGCTAATCTCGCCCCTGCACTGATGCTCCACCACGCCGGCATCGAGGTTGCGCCCGCCGATCTCGACCGCACGATCGAGTTCTTCACCATCCTCGGCTTCACCCAGGTCCCCGACCCCTTCGACGGCGGCTTCACCTGGCTCGAATCCGCCGGCACCCAGATCCACCTCATGCACGAGGACGCCCCTACCGTCCCACCCCGCGCCCACGTCGCCGTCATCTGCCCCCACATCGACGCCACCCTGGCCCGCCTCCAAGAGCACGGCTACGAAGTCGAACGCCGCCGCGAACACTGGAACGAGCCCCGCGCCCTCGCCATCGCCCCCGGCGGCCACCGCGTCGAGCTGATGAAGGCCCCACCCCCACGCACCGCCTGAACCTCCGCCCGCCATCAGGCGCTCACCTCACTCCCATCCCGATTCGGAAACAGGTGCCGGGTGACGATCGCGACGACACCGACCACCTGGACGACCGTCGCCGCCACCCACACCTCGATCACCCCCGGAGTGAGCTCCCAACTCCGTCCCGCCCAAGCGAACGCCACGAACACCGCATCAGCAACCACAAACTGGGCCCCGAGCAGCCAGATGATCCAATCCGCGTACTTCTGACGCAGCCCGTGCTCCTGCTCGGCAAAGAGCCGCCGCAGGAACAGTCCCTGTGCGCGTTCCTGCTCGTCGAGGTTCCTGAACTCCTCCGGCAGGTCGGCAGGGGGAGCGGTTTTGCCCTGCCTGTCCACCTCGACGCTGCCCAGCAGTCCATCGTTCCGCCGACCATCGCGATCGCCAGCCGTCATGCCATCTCCAGACCGGGAGTGCGAATGCCGAGACACCTCAATCGAGTCTGCATCGCTTCCCGGGGGACCCGGAAGCGGAGCGCCATTTCCAGATCGTCCATCCAGAGATCGGCAAGGATCTTGACGTACTCCTTCGGCATCAAGAGCCCCCCAGCGAATTCGCGTGCGTACTCGCCGTCAGCCTCTCCACCAACCTCTTCGAATCCGTCACAAACATCGACCCGCTTGTACTCGTTGGTCTTCGCCGACATACGGACGTAATGGCCCATCTCGAGCGCGCAGGTAAGCCGGCGCCGCAAGAAACTGTGTCGCCGATTCAGAACGATCTCGGGGTCTGCGCCGGGCTTCATGAACAAAGCGCCCAGCGTCTCCTCGTCAAACCTGGTTTCAAGAACTTGAACCCCCAGACGGTTAGCGATTCCGACAGGCTCGACAGCGAAGCTGTCCCTGAAGGTGGCATCGATCAGCCGCTGCGAATCCTTTTCCGCTTCCTTCCTCACCCTCGATCTCATCCCGCCCACTTCTACAGGGGGCGACCAAGGAATTTGCACTTTCGTTTGACTCCGTCGGAGGAGTCCGGGTGCGGCCAGGCTGTTCATCGAACGCCCTCGAGGTGCACTCCGGCGAGCCACTCGCCTGGCGTATCGGTGCACGCGTGGTCGCCGCGCGGCCGCTCGTACAGCAATCCCAGGCACTGACCCATCACCTTCTGTCCGTAGGCGTTCGGGTGCAGCGATTCGCGGGTCGAGCCCTGGGTGAACGACAGGCGCCGGAACCACTCGGCCCTCAGCGGAGACGGCCCGCCCGACCCGACTCTCTCCGCGCGGCGATCACAGAGCTGATGGCCGTCGAAGGCGTTGGTCAGGTCCAGGTACTCGGCGCCGGTGGCCGCCGCGGCCGACCTCAGCGCCTCGGCCAGGTCGACGGTCGCCCGGTCCGCGGCCCAGTCGGCGTCGGCGTTCCAGACCGGGCAGCCTCCTTCCGTCAATCGATCCCACCCGTCCTCCGGATAACGGAACCAGCGCCCCTCCGGGAACGGCGAGGCGTAGCCCATCGCCACCAGCCGGTAGTCTGAGCGCGCGTACCCGGCCGCCCGCAACGTCCTGCGGACTCCGTGCAACGCGGCGGTGAGCCCTCGCGTCGCAGCCGGCAAAGCCGCGCGGATATGAGCCTCGGCGTCGCGGTGGCAGGTGGCCTCTTCGCCCTCCGGACTTCGCGCCCAATCGACCGCGCATTCGGCGACAAGCCCACCGAAGCCGACGTCGTTCGCCCCGACCGTCATCACGACCATCCGCACGTCGTCGCGCCGCGCCACCACCGCCAACTGATCGGCCTCCGGCGGCTCTCCGAAGTGCGCGGTGCCGCCTTCGTCCCGCGGCCAGAGATCGCGCGCCTTCGCGCCCGAACACGCCAGGTTCACCTTCTCGGCCACCTCGATCGGCGCGCTCACGATCGGCGCCACGTCGGAGCGGTGACAGTCGTTCGCCTCGCTCGACCCGTAGATCCGCGCCGGGTCGTATTCGCACCCGAGCGCCCCGCAGTCGTAGGCGGCACGGTCGGTCCCCGAGCGTGTCCCAAACGGTTCGGAGCCGTTGCCGAGCCAGCGGCCGCCCTCGCCCGAGATGAAGCTGTCGCCCATGGAGACGATCGCCGTCGGCCGCGCTGTGGCGGGCGCGACGGCGAGGACGAAAGCGAGTAGGGCGAGGGCGGTGATCCGCATGGCCGCCACCCAAGCGGGCGGGCCTCGGCGGGTCAAGGGGACGCGCGCAAACTGGCACGAAGCGAGGCGAATTGGCACATTTCGGGGCCCTTTCGACACACTCGACGGGAGCCGTCGGCGACAAGAGCGGCGCCGCACGACCGCAAGTTGCGAGGAGCCCACACCGACCCCGTCGGCCCGTCCTTGGACAGGCGTACGATGGCCCACCCATGCGCTACCCGGCCGAACAATTCACGCCCGAGGAGAAGGCCCTCCTCACGCCCCATTTCACCAACCTGGACCGGCCGGTCTTCGCCTTGGTCAACCTCCCGGAGACGGTGAAGGGGGCGCTTTTTGCCCGCTATTCGCGCTATTCCGGGTCGGTCCGCCGCCTCTATCTCGATGAGTTCGCCGCCGATGCGCCCGCCGGCGGCCGCCCCTTCGACGCCGAGGAGGGCGCTCGGGCGGCGGGGCTCTACGAGCGCGTCTTCGTCGGCTACGGCGACGACTCGATCGCCCAGGTCGGGGGCGCCCACGTCGCCTGCGAGTGGGTCTCGAACATCCTCACCAAGGTGCTGCAGCGCGGCCGGCTCGCGGCCTATCTGGAGCAGTCGACCCGCTACATCCCCTACGACAAAGCGCTGCCCGACGGCGGCTACCGCTTCTACCGGGACGACCGGCTCGGCCCCGAGTTCGCCGCCGCGATGGACGAGCTCTTCGTCATCTACTCGCGCTCGCTCGGCAGGGTCGAGGAGTGGGCAGCGGAGCGCTGGCCGCGCGGCGACGAGCCCGAGGCGGCCTGGCGGCGCTCGATCCGCGCCAAGGCGCTCGACCTCCTGCGCGGCCTGCTCCCGGCGGCGACGCTCAGCCACGTCGGCATCTACGCCTCCGGCCAGGCCTACGAGCAGCTCCTGCTGCGCCTCATGGCCTCGCCGCTGCCCGAGGCACGCGAGTTCGGCGCGATGATCCTGACCGAGCTGCAGCAGGTGATGCCGAGCTTCGTCTCCCGGGTCGAGCGACCCGACCGCGGCGGCGAGTGGATCTCCTACCTGCAGAAGCGCCGTGCCGGGACCGAGAGGTGGGTCGAGCGCCTCGGCCTCGGTCGCCGCGAGGAAGTCGAGCCCGCGCCCTCGGTCGACCTCATGCACGTCGAGGGCAGCGAAGCGGACCTGCTCGCCGCCTGCCTCTATGAGGAGGCCGCCGTCCCGGAGCCCGAGATCCACGCCCAGATCGACCGGCTGGGCGCGGACGAGCGCGCCGCGCTGCTCGCGGCCGTCGTCGGCGAGCGCGCCAACCGCCGCCATCGCCCCGGCCGCGGCTTCGAGGCTCTCCGTTATCGCTTCGAGATCGTCTCCGACTACGGCGCGTTCCGTGACCTGCAGCGCCACCGGCTGCTGACCGTGCAGTGGCAGCGGCTCGGCCCCGACCTCGGCGCGGGCGTCCCGGAGGAGGTGCGCGAAGCAGGCGTCGGCGGCGAATTCGAGCGGGCGCTGGAAATCTCCCGCAACGAGTACGAGCGACTCACCGCCGCCGGGTTCGACGACCTCGCGCCCTACGCGCTCAGCCTCGCCTTCCGCATCCGTTATGTCCTCGACCTGAACGCGCGCGAGGCGATGCACCTGATCGAGCTCCGCTCCGGCCGCGAGGGCCACCCGACCTACCGCGCCGTCGCCCAGGCGATGCATGAGCAGATCGCCGCCGTCCACCCCGGCGTCGCCGGCGCGATGAAGTTCGTCGACGAGTCGACCGAGCCCCGCCTCGAGCGAATGATGAGCGAGATCCGCACGCACCGCAAGCGTGTCGCGGCGGGCGTTCAGACCAGCGACTCTTAGATCAGAAAACCTGTTCGTTCCGGTTGTTAGTGTCGCCGCCGCTGATGCGTTTCGTTAGGGGAAGGCGTTCACACCAGCTCGGTCTCGTCGCGGCACTGGCCGTGGTGGCGCTCTGTCTCGTATTCGCCGCGACCGCGGCAGCCGAAGTGCGCACCGGGTCGGCGACCGATCCGGTCGAAAACAAACTGCCTGGTCGAGACATCACGGCGGTCGCGGCCTCTTACGACACGGCTGGGTCGATACAGGTCGCAGTGACGACTGCCGGCCCGCCCGAAAGCTCCTCCGATGTCGGTCTCGGCATTCTCGTCGGTACTTCCGTCTCGGGCGAATGCGACGAACCGTTCAGCGTGATCTCGTCTCTCTACTCTCAACCGAACACCGCCACTTGGAGCTTCAACGGCATCGAAGAATCCGGCCTGAAGCAGATCGCCGGGAGCACGACCACCCTGGGCGCATCATCCCCAATCCTCGCCAACCAGCCATTCGATTGCGTCGCACCGTTCGTACTCGAATACAACTCGGCGCTGGAAGAATTCGAAGTGACCGAGGGGCTCGCCGAACCGCTTCGTCTCGTCGGTCCCCCACCACCTCCTCCTCCGGCACCGACTCCCAGCCCGAGCCCGGCTCCCGCGCCTCCGCCCGCGCCCGCGCCACCCCCGAAAGCCAACCTCGTCTTCCCCGCGAAGACCGTCACCCTTCACCGCAACAAGTGGAAAAAGGTCACGGTCAAGATCACGAATACGGGGGACGCCGCGGCGGAGAAGGTATTGCTCAAGGTCGGGAAGGCGCGTGGGGTCGCGCTCAAACCGAAGTCGGGCAAGTTGAAGCTGAAGTCGATCGGGGCCGGGAAGTCGAAGGTCGCCTCGTTCAAGGTCAAGCTCACCAAAAAGGCGAAGGCCCGCTCGAAGCTGAAGCTCTCGCTCACCGCCGCGAAAGGCGTCAAGGCTTCCGGCCTGCTGACCGTCGAAGCGTGGAAGAAAAAGAAGGCGCCCAAGAAGGGCGGTCAAGGGAAGGAAGCTTCCGCGTCGCTGGCGGAACGGATCTTCTACGCGTACAAAACTGAAACGAGCCATTCCGCGACCCTGATCGGGTACGCGTTCATCGACGGCGAATGGGCGTGGCACGGAATGCCCGAGGAAGGCCTGCCCTCGTGTACCGAAATCACCGGCAACGCGGAAAAGGAAGGGTGCGTCAAATACCGCTACGACGCGACCACCGGATCGGTGCAGGTCGGATCGCTCACCGGAACGTTGAACAGCGACGGTGGGCTCGAAGTCGACGGCGAAACGTACTTCGCGACCTCGACCCCGGCGGCCGGCACGCGCCTGCAGGTCGAACAGGAATTCATCGGCTACAGCGGCCTCTGCGGCCTGATCACCGGCTGCTCGACCTGGCACGAACACCTCCTGCTCACCGAATCGAGCGAATTCGTCCTCTCGAAGGAATCGCTGACCACCGTCGGCGGCACCGGGCCGGGCCAAACCTTCATCGCCGCGGGCAGCTACCCGCCCGATCAACACGGCACCTACGCGATCGAAAAAGGCGCGCGAATCAAGTTCACCTTCGCCGACGGCACCGTCGAGACCAAGACGATCGCGATCCTCCTGAACAAGGAAGGCAAGCCTGACCCGGTCAATGAAGGGCTACTGCTCGGCGAGAACTACTTCACCTTCGCGCACACTGAGTAGGGATGTGAGGCGAGAGTGCTGTTCCGTGGGGAAGGGGCGGGCGGGGGTTCGGGGGCTTGCGGCTGGCCGAGGATGGTCCTGGGCTCCTCATGGGGGTCCTGGCAGGCTGTGACCCCCATGA
>CALCIA010000011.1 GCA_937907435.1 uncultured Actinomycetes bacterium | reverse complement strand
CGCCACGGCCACAGCCTGCCCGGGCCGTGGCGAGAGGGGCGCGTCCCTTCCCCGGCGCCAGCTTGCGAGGTGAGTTCGCGGTAATCCGCGGATGGCGCGGAGAAGTGCGAACTCGCCTGGTCATCCTCCCGGGCGCTGGCCTGCGGGGCCTGGGCCCTCCCGGCTGCCCGTCGGCAGGGGCGCACCTTCGGCGCCCCGCGGGGTGCATGGGCGTATTGGTCGTGGAACTACTTGTTTACGCGGCGGCGCTGACGGCGTCCGGCTGCTCGCCGGAGGCGACCGCGGCAGCGGGGCGCCAGAGGGCGTCGGTGCCCATCGGCTGCATCACCAGCTCGCCCGCGTCGACCGCGGCGATGAGTTCGCGCTCGGCGGCGTGGCGGTCGGCGTCTTCGAGGTCCGAGGGGCGCATGATCGAGGCGACCTCGGCGGTGGTCAGGCCCATCGGGTAGGCGAGCACCGCATCGGCGGCGCGCTCCGGGGCCGGCCGGCGCTCCAGCGTCGGCTCGAGGTTGGCGAGCGCGTTGTCGTAGGACTCGAAGGGCTGGAAGCCGCCGACCTCGAGCCAGCGGCCGTCGGACGTCTCGAAGATGACCGAGGGGGCGGTGTAACGGACCGGCCCGTCGGCTTCGGAGTGGCGGTTCTGGACGTGGGTCGGGCGGCCCTCGGCGGAGCGGGTGCGCGCCTTGTCCTCCTCGTAGAGCGCGACGATCGCCGGGTCGTCGATGCGGGCGACGACCGCCGCCGCGTCGAGTCCGTCGACGTCCTCGAGCGCCGCGCGCAGGTGCTCGTCGTCGTCGAGAAGCCCCGGCGTCGTGAACTGCATCAACTGGATCGCGCGCTGCGCCGCGTAGCCGAGCTCCATCGACTCCTCGCGGGCGGCGATCACCGCGCGGCAGGCGCGCGAGCTGGGCGCCAGGCGCGACTTCACGCCGCTGCCGAACGGCATCCCGAAGCGCTGCTCGAACTTGCGGTGGCCGGTCGCCATGCGGGCCGGGGTGTAGCCCGCCCGCTCGTAGCGCTCGGTCGTCTCGGAGAGTCCGATCATCACCAGGCGCCAGTCGAGCTGGTCGCCGAAGCGCCAGCGCACCCGCGCGATCGCGGGGCGCGAGGAGTAGGCCCAGGGACAGGCTGGGTCGGTGAAGTGCCAGGCGACGATCCGGTCCACTTACGGAAGGTTAGTGAACGCGGATCGTCGGCTTGGACGGAGTCTCAGCGCGCCCGCCCGGGTGGGGGGACGGCAGGCGCTATTTCGCCTGCGTGACCGCGACCGCGACGGTCACCGAGCCGCCCGAGGAGCAGCGCGGGCTGCCGATCAGCTTGGCGCCGATCGTCTGCGTGGCGCCGGCGGCGGCGAGCCCGATCGGGCTGGTCTGGCCGCCCGAGCCGATCACGCCGGAGGGGTTTTCCCCGGTCGGCTCGAAGGCGCTGAGGACGAGCGGCGCGCCGCCGCCCCATTCGGTGCCGTTGACCAGCGGGACGACCTGGACGCGGCACGTTTCGGCGCCCGAGCGGGCGAGGTTCGCGCTGCGCGCTTCGACGCTCATCAGGTAGACGGAGCCGGCCGCCGGGGTGAAGGTGATCGGCGAGGGGAAGTTGACGCCGACGGCGCTCGGCCCGTCGACCGCGACCGGGGAGCTCGTCGCCGTGGCGACGACGAAGGTGCCCGCGGCGATCTTGCCGAGGTTGACCGCGCCTTCGCGGATCTTCGCGTTGGTCACCGCGTTTTCGCGGATTTTGGCCTGGGTGACCGCGTTGGCCTTGATCTTCCCGGCCGTCACCGCGTTCGGCTTCAGCTTGCCGGTGCCGATCTTGTGGGCCTGCTTGTTCGCCGCCCAGACGGCGCCGCCGCCCAGGGCGAGGAACAGCGCCAGGGTTGCGATCACGTTCGCGTAGGTGAGCCGCCGTAGGACTGCGCGCAACATCTCTGCCTCCTCGAGGTGGTTTCTCCAGATAACCGTTCGACCTCGGCTATGGTTCGCCTCCTGACCCGAGCGATGGGGCTCGCTCCATAACCGCGGCGCGACCGCTGATGGCTCCTACCGACGTCGATTTGGCGCGTAGGAGGCCGTGGTTTTGAGACAAAGACGATTCGATCGCCGCGAGTTGGGTGCGATCTACGCCGGCGGCGTGATCGGCGCGCTGGCCCGCGTCGGCCTCGCGGAAGCGCTGCCGCACGGGGTCGACGCCTGGCCTTGGGCGACGTTCGTCGTCAACATGATCGGTGCCGCGCTGCTCGGCTGGTTCGTCACCCGGCTGGGGGAGCGCCTGCCGCCGTCGACCTACCGGCGCCCGTTCCTGGGGACCGGGATCTGCGGCGCGTTGACCACCTTCTCGACCCTGCAGCTGGAGCTCTTCACGATGCTCGAAGGCGGCTACGTCGGGCTCGCCGTCGCCTACGCCGCGGCGACGCTGCTCGGCGGCTTCGCCTGCGTGCACCTGGGGACCGTCGCGACCCGCCGGGCGAGGGTCCTGCGATGAGTTCAGGGGCCCCACCGGTGAGTTCGCACTTCTCCGCGCTATGCGCGGCTTTCTGCGAACGCGCTGGGGGGTGGGGACGATGACCCCGCTTGCCTGGGTCGCGGTCGCTGCGCTCGGCGGCGCGATGGCGATCGCGCGCTTCGTCGTCGACACCACCGTGGCCACGCGCCTCGACCTCGACTTCCCGATCGGCACGCTCGCGGTCAACCTCAGCGGCGCCGTGGTGCTCGGCGTCCTCGCCGGCGCGGCGCTTTCCGGCGCCGCCTACACGATCGTCGTCGGCGGCGGGATCGGCGCCTACACGACGTTCTCGACCTGGATGCTGGAGTCCCACCGCGCGGGCGAGGACGGCGACGCGCGGGTGCTGTGGGCGAACATCGGCGTGTCGATGGTCGCGGGCCTGGCGGCGGTGGCACTCGGGCACTGGATCGGGGGACTCTTGTGAGCGGTGAGCTGCTGCAGATGCGCTTCCACTTCGGCGAGCGCGATCGCGACGGCGACGGCCCGCTCGACGCCGCGGTGATGGACGCGTGCGCGCGGCGCGGGGTGCGGGCGGCGGCGCTGATGCGCGGGGTCGAGGGTTTCGGCGCGAAGCAGCGCCTGCGCACCGATCGGCTCCTGTCGCTGTCCGAAGACACGCCGCTCGTCGCCGTGGCGGTGGGGGAGCGCGAGGTGGTCGCGGGGCTCGCGGAGGAGGTGCGGGAGATGGCGGCGGAGGGGTTGATCGTGGTCGAGGAGTTGGGCGCTCCGACCACCGAGGACGAGGACGGGTCGGAACGGGTGAAGGTGACCGTGTGGGGGCCGCGGACGGGGCCGACGTCGCCGCACCTCGAGGCCGTGGCGGCGCTGAGGCGGCACGGCGCCGAGTCGGCGACCGTGGTGTTGGGGGTGGACGGGGTGATCGACGGCGAGCGGCGCCGCGCGCGGTTCCTCGCGGGGAACCGCGGCGTGCCCGCGCTGACGGTGGGGGTGGGACGACGCGCCGCGATCGAGGCGGCGTTGGCGGAGGCCGACGGCGCCGCGCACCTCGTCACCGTCGAGCCCGTGGTGACTTACCGTCGAATGGCGACGCTTTCCCACCACGGCGCCGCCGCGATCCGCGTCGCGCTCGTCACCTCCGAGGTCGCCTCGCGCGGTCCGCACCCCGCGTACCTCGAATTCATCCACCAGCTTCGTCGTGAGGGCGCGCCGGGGGCGACGGCGCAGCGAGGGGTCTGGGGGTTTCGCGGGGACGGTGAGCCGCACGGGGACCGGGTGCTCGCGTTGCGGCGCGACGTGCCGCTGGTGGTGGAAGTCGTCGACGCTCCCGAGCGCGCCGCCCGGTGGCTCGAGTTGGCCCGCGACGTTGCCTGCGAGGGCGACGTCGTCTACGTCGAGACGGTCCCCGAGGCGATCACGTTGGTGTGAGAAGGAATCGCAACTTGCGGGGAGAAAGAGCGCTCTTTGCGGGGCTTTTCCCACTCCCGCCCGGTGCGGAAGCTGTTACAACAACCGTCCGGGCCGCTCTCTACCTTGGGTCGGGAGATGGCTGAGCAGACGCAGATGGACAGCCTCCTGGGCAACGATCCCGCCTTCGCTCCGGTGGAGCCCGAACGCGAGGCGCCGTCGATCGTCGAGCCCGAGCCGGAGGCCGCGCCGGTCGCTTCCCCCGAGCCCGCGCCGGTCGCCTCCGAGGGCGTGACGGTCACCGCGCGGATCGCGATCCGGGACCTCGAGGACGGGCAGCGGGTGCGCGGCGTCTACGCGGTCCGGGGGCGGGAGCTGCGGCGCAAGCGCAACGGCGAGCCGTGGCTGAAGATGACGGTCGGCGACGCGACCGGGGTCACCGAGGCGGTCTGCTGGGACGACGCCGAGGTGCGTTATGCGCTCTGCGGGACCGGCACGCCGGTCCACGTCAGCGGCATCTTCGAGACCTCGGAACGGTGGGGGTCGAAGATCAAGATCACCGAGCTGCGCGCCGCCGAAGAGGGCGAGTACGAGCTGAACGACCTGGCGGTGCCCTCCGAGGTTTCGGCCGAGCGCCTCGAGGCCGACCTGCGCGACCTGCTGGAGACGGTGCAGAACGCCGAGCTGCGGGAGCTGCTCGATCTCTTCTTCGCCCCCGACTCCGAGCAATGGGCACGCTTCCGTGACGCTCCCGCCGCGAAGACGTACCACCAGGCCTACCGGCACGGCCTCCTGGAGCACACGCTCTCGGTCGCCCAGGCGGTCTCCGCGGCGGCCAACTTCTTCCCCGGCGTCGACCGCGAAATCGCCGTGACCGGCGCGCTCTTCCACGACATCGGCAAGCTGATCGCCTACAACGACGACCCGCTCTCGATCGACCTCACCGACGCCGGCCGCCTCCAGGGCGAGATCCCGCTCGGCTACTACACGGTGCGCCGCGCGATCGAGGACATCCCCGGCTTCGACCCGCACCTCGCCCAGTGCGTCCTCCACATCATCCTGAGCCACCACGGCTCGCTCGAGCACGGCTCCCCGGTCGTCCCCGCCACCCGCGAGGCCGTCCTCGTCCACATGATGGACAACCTCGGCGGCCGCCTCGGCTCCTTCGACCGCCTCGAGCGCCAGCTCCCCGAGGGCGAGTCCTGGTCAGGCTTCGACCGCGCCCTCTCCGGCTCCGCCTGGTTCTCCCAGCGCGCCGCCTAGGCGATCAGGCGGGCGGGCTGCCGAGCCGCCGCTCGAACTCGTCGAGCAGCGCGAAGAGCTCCTTCGCCTCCCAGCTGTCGCCCTTTTTCTGGTTGCGGTGCCGGCTGAGGATCCCGGCGTCGGCCAGCCGTTCGAGGCCGGTGATGGTGGCGCGCCGGGAGCGGTCGATCTCGCCCTCGGCGGCCGCGGCCGTCACGATCGGGTAGCGCGGCAGCAGGTCGATCAGCGCCAGCGCGGCCGCGTCGGCGCGGACGGGCTGGAGCAGGGCGCGCCAGTCCGACTGCAGTCCCTCCACCTCTTCGGCGAGCTCCCGTGAGCTGAGCGCGGCCAGCTCGGTCGCGTTGGCGAAGTAACGGACCCAGTCGTCGATCGCGCCGGCCCGAAAGGCCTCGAGCCCGCTGATATAGGCGTCCTTGTTGGCGCCGAGGACGATGCTGATCGGCGACAGGAGGCGCGGCGCCAACCCGCGGCGCCGGAACAGCACCTGGATCAGGCACCGGCCGACGCGGCCGTTGCCGTCGCCGAACGGATGGATCGTCTCGAACTGGGCGTGGGCGATCGCCGCCTGCGCCACCGGCGAGATGTCGTCGCGATTCAGGAACTCGCAGAGGTCGTCGAGCAGCCCCGGCACTTCGTCGGCCGGCGGTCCCACGTATTCGGCGACGCTTGGATCGACGCCGCCGATCCAGCTCGGCTCGGCGCGGATCTGCCCGGCGATCTTGTCGAGCGGCGGCACCACGGCGATCTCCCGGTGGATCGCTTCGATCGACTCCGTGCTCAGCAGGCCCGGTGCGGACCCGATCTCGAGGGCGCGCTCCATCGCCCGCATCGTCCCGACGATCTCGCGCGCCTTGTAGTTGGCGAGGTCGCTGAACTCGGCCGTGGCGAGTTTGCGATGGGAGATGCTGAGCCCCTCGATCTGGGACGAGGCCAGCGACTCGGACCGCAACAGCTGCCGCCCCAGCCCCTCGAGCGCCAGCAGGGCGCCCGGCTCGGAGTTCAGCTGCCTCACCTCGGTGCTCGCCCGCTCACAGAGCGCGGCGGTCGCGGCCTTCAGCACCGGCTCGAAGTCCGCGATCGTCTCCGGCACCCACGCCCGATAGCGCCGCGGCGACCGTTCCGACTTCCGCGCGCCGGCGTGCGCCGGGGTCCAGGTCAGCTCAACGAACTGACCACGGGAAGCTTCAAGCGTCGGCGCCATGCTTGAAGATTAGCGAATTAAAGTTCAAGCCTGATATGGGGTTCTTGAAGCTTGCTTTGGTGAGTTGTCGCCCGGGGAAGGGACGGGGACCCGCAAGCTGTCGCCCGGATAACGGACGCGCCCCTCTCGCCA
>CALCIA010000010.1 GCA_937907435.1 uncultured Actinomycetes bacterium | reverse complement strand
CTCTCGCCACGGCCACAGCCTGCCCGGGCCGTGGCGAGAGGGGCGCGTCCCTCCCGGGCGACAGCTTGCGGGGCCCCGTCCCTTCCGGGCGACAGCCTGCGGGGCCCCGCACCCCCGGCTACGCTTGACCGATGGAGCAGGCGACCTCGATCGACGCACGGATCGTCGCCGGGAACGACTACGGGGTGTCCGATCGCGAGTGGACGCGGATCGATTGGCGGGAGCACCTGCGGCGGGTCGAGGTGGCGGGGACGAGCGTCAACTACGTCGAGATCGGGACGGGCGAGCCGCTGCTCTTCATCCACGGGGTGTCGGGGTGCTGGCAGAACTGGCTCGAGAACCTGCCGCACTTCGCCGCCGCCGGGCGGCGCTGCGTGGCGCTCGACCTGCCCGGCTTCGGGGCGAGTCCCGTGCCGGAGTGGCCGATCGGCATGGAGGCGTACGGACGTCTCGTGCGGGAGTTCTGCGAGAAGCTCGGGCTCGGCGGCGCGACCCTGGTCGGCAACTCGATGGGCGGCCTGGTCGCGACCGAGCTGGCGCTGGCGGCGCCGGAGGCGTTCGAGCGGCTGGTGCTGGTGTCGGCCGCGGGGATCATCAACACCTGGCGGCCGGAGGAGCGGGCGGTGGTCACGGCTTGGGCGTGGCGCCGCTTCTCTCCGCTCTTCGCCGAGCGGGGACGGCAGATCGTCGCCCGGCCGCGGCTGCGGCGCGCCGTCTTCCAGTCGTTCGTGCGCTTCCCCGACCGGCTCGATGACGACATCCTGATCGAGCAGATCGTCAACGGGCTGCACGAGGCGGACGGCTTCGAGCCGGCGCTCGCCGACCTGATCCGCACCGACTTCCGTGAGCGTCTGGCGACGATCCAGATGCCGACGATGATCGTCTGGGGGCTCTCGGACCGGGTGATCCCGGTCGCCGCGGCCGCCTCCTACCACCGCCGCATCCCCCACTCGCGCCTGGAGATCTTCGAGCGCACCGGCCACGTCCCACAGCTGGAGCGGCCGCTGCGGTTCAACGCGCTGCTGGAGGCATTCCTCAGCTCGTGACGGCGCCGTGGGCCGCGGACAGTACCGTCGCCGCGTACTTGCCCATCACGCCGCGCTGGAGCTCGGGCGGCAGGGCGGGCGCCTCGTAGGCGGCGGCGCGCTGGGCGATCACGTCGTCGGGCAGGTCGATCTCCAGCTTGCGCTCGTCGATGTCGACGGTGATCCGGTCGCCCTCCTGGATCGCGGCGATCGGGCCGCCCTGCGCCGCCTCGGGGGCGACGTGTCCGATCATCAGCCCGCGGGTGGCGCCGGAGAAGCGGCCGTCGGTGACCATCGCCACCGACTCGCCGAGGCCCTCGCCGACGATCGCCGCCGTCACCTGCAGCATCTCGCGCATACCGGGGCCGCCGACCGGGCCCTCGCCCCGGATCACGACGATGTCGCCGGGGTTGATCTGCTGATCCTTGACCGCGCGGAAACACTCCTCTTCGGACTCGAAGACGCGGGCGGGGCCGGACTGCTTGCGGCGCTCGGTGCCCGCGACCTTCACCACCGCGCCTTCCGGGGCGAGGTTGCCGCGCAGGATCGCGAGGCCGCCTTCCGGCTTCAGCGGCGCGTCGACCGGCAGCACGACCTCCTGGCCCGGCGCCTCGATCGCCGATTCGGCGACCTCGCCGATCGTCTGCCCGGTGACCGTGAGCTGGTCGCGGTGCAGGAGCCCGGCGTCGTCGAGGCGCTTGAGGATCACCGGCACGCCGCCCGCCGCGTAGAGGTCGGTGGCGACGAAGCGGCCGCCCGGTTTGAGGCTGGCGTAGAGCGGCGTGGCGCGGGAGATGCGCTCGAAGTCGTCGACGGTCAGCTCGATGCCGAGCTCGTGCGCCAGCGCGATCAGGTGCAGCACGCCGTTGGTCGAGCCGCCCGAGGCACAGACGCAGGCGACCGCGTTTTCAAGCGACCCCTTGGTGATGACCTTGCTCGGCGTGATGTCCTCGGCGAGCACGCGGATCACCAGCTCGCCGACTTTCTCGGCGACGGTCGGCTTGTCGTCGCCTTCGGCCGGGACCATCGCCGAGCCGCCCGCGCTGATCCCCAGCGCCTCGAACGCGCAGGCCATCGTGTTGGCGGTGAACTGGCCGCCGCAGGCACCCGCGCCGGGGCTGGCGACACCCTCCAGCTCGCGCAGTTCCTCGTCGGTCATCTCGCCGGCGGCATGGGCGCCGATCGCCTCGAAGATGTCGAGGATCGTCACATCGCGGCCGTGCCAGTGGCCAGGGGCGATCGAGCCGCCGTAGAGCAGCACCGAGGGCACGTCGAGCCGGGCGAGCGCCATCGCGCAGCCGGGGATCGTCTTGTCGCAGGCGCAGAGGGCGACGATCGCGTCGAACTGGTAGCCGCGCGCCATCAGCTCGATCGAGTCGGCGATCACCTCGCGGCTGATCAGCGATGCCTTCATCCCCTGGGTGCCCATCGTCACCCCGTCGGAGACGGCGACGGTGTTGAACTCCATCGGCGTGCCGCCCGCGGCGCGGACGCCGTCTTTGATGTGCTCGGCGAGCCCGCGCAGGTGGAAGTTGCAGGGCATCGCCTCGGTCCAGGTGTTGGCGATCCCGATCGTCGGCCGCGAGAGGGCGTCGTCGTCGAAGCCGATCCCCTTCATGTAGGCGCGCGCGTGGGCGCGGTCGGGGCCGTCGAAGACGGTCGCCGAGCGGGGTCGGGGGAGGCCGGTCGCGGTATTGCCTGCGTCGATGCTCATGGACAAAATCTACTGACGGGGACGCCGTGCCCTATTTCCTCGCCTCGGCGGCGAGCTCCGCGTCGGCGCGGGCGCGGGCGGCGAGGTCGAAGACGTCGACCGGGCCGTGCCCCTTCCCCAAACCGTCGAGGCCGGCCCCGACCGCGAGCGAGGCGAGCTGGCGCGCCGCCGCGGCCGCCTGTAGCGGCTGGGCGCCGCGGGCGAGGAAGGCGGCGATCGCCGAGGAGTGGGTGCAGCCGGAGCCGTGCGCGGCCTCGCCGGGGTGGCGCTCGCCGGGGATCTCGACCGGCTCCTCGCCGTCGAAGTAGAGGTCGACCAGGGCGTCCGAGTGGCCGCCGGTGACGACCACCGCCTTGGGTCCCAGGGCGTGCACGGCACGGGCGAGCTCCTCCTGGGAGGCGTCCTCGCCGAGCCCGGCGAGGACCCGCGCCTCGGGGATGTTCGGGGTCGCGATCGTCACCAACGGCAGCAGTTCGTTCACCAACGCGTCGCGGGCGTCGTCGTCGAGCAGCCGGGCGCCGGACTCGGCGACCATCACCGGGTCGAGCACGACCGGCGCGTCCCCCACATAACCGAGCGCCTCCACCACCGCGCCGACGGTCGCCGCGTTGCCCAGCATCCCGATCTTCACCGCGTCGACGCCGATGTCCTCGGCGACCGCCCGCACCTGCGCGACGACCATCTCCGGCGCCACCTGCTCGACCGCCTCGACCCCGACCGTGCTCTGCGCGGTGAGCGCCGTGATCGCCGTCATCCCGTGCACGCCACAGCGCGCGAACGCCTTCAGGTCAGCCTGGATCCCGGCCCCGCCGCCCGAGTCCGAGCCGGCGATCGACAGCACCGCGGGTACCGGTTTATCGGCCATGCGTGGAGCCTAGATGGTTGCTTCCAGGCGGGCGGCGGGGCGCCGGCCGGCGCCCCGGCCCGGGGACCCCTCCGATTGCGTTCGCAGTTTCCCGTACATAGGGACGGGAAACCGCGAACGCGTGGTGACGGGATCGTCGCTTCGGGGACGAAGCCGCGCGGGAGGCGCACGGAGGCGTCACGACCTGCGCCCTCCTCGCGCCTCTGTACGTCCTCCGCGACGCCTCCCGTGACACTTGGCGGGTCCCACCACGGTGAGTTCGCAGTAATCCGCGGATAGCGCGGAGAAGTGCGAACTCGTCCGGGGGCCGTCGCGGAGGCGTCGCGGAAGAGTGTCGTCCCTCCCCGCAGGCCCTCCGCACTGCCGCGGATGCCCTGCCGACCACAGCCAGCCCGGGTCGGCAGGGCATCCGCGGCACTCGCAGGGCTTCCGTCCCTTCCCCCCTCGGAGCTCGGCGCCATGGAATCAATTGCCGGCCCCGGAGGGGGTCGGCGCGGCGAGCAGCGTGCGGGTGACGGTGCCGGTCGGCGTGGCCGCGAGGTAGCCGAGCAGCTCCAGGCGGGCGAGGGCGATGGACACGCGCCGGCCCACGAGATCGATGGAGCGCGGTGCCGCGTCGTCCGGGTCGACGTGATTCGGAGCGTCGCCGGCACTTACGAGCGCGGACGTAGCCCCGCCGGCGGCAGTCCGGCCTGTGGAGCCGATCGCCGCGGCGATCGCGTCGGCGTTGGCCGCGCCGGCCTCGACCGCGCTGAGGACGATCGCAAGCTCCTCGTCGAGCGGCGGGCCGGTGCGCTGGAGATGCTCGGCACCGGCGCCGAGCATCGCGTCGAGGACGTCCTGGGCGTCACGGACCACGCAGGCGCCGCCGGCGAGCAGCTCGTTGGGACCGGCCGAGGCGCGCGAGGTGACCGGGCCGGGGACGGCGCCGAGGTCACGGCCCAGCTCGGCGGCGAGGTCGGCGGTGATCAGCGAGCCCGACCGCGCCGCCGCCTCGACCACCACGGTCATCCCGGCGAGCGCCGCCATCACCCGGTTGCGGGCCGGGAAGCTCCAGCGCCAGGGGGTCGAGCCGGGCGGCAGCTCGGAGATCACGACGCCGGTCTCGGCGATCGACCGCCAGAGGCCGCGGTGGGCGGCCGGGTAGGAGGTGTCGGGGCCGCAGCCGAGCACCGCGATCGTCTTGCCGCCCGCGTCGAGGGCGCCGCGGTGGGCGCAGGCGTCGATCCCGAAGGCGAGGCCGCTGATCACGACGAGGCCCGCGGTGGCGAGCTCCCGCGCCAGGTCGCGCGCCACCTCGCGCCCGTAGGAGGTGGCGCGGCGCGAGCCGACGATCGTCACCGCCGCCTGCGGCTCGATCGCCTCCAGCAATCCCGGGGCGCCGCGACCGAGCAGCGCCCACGGGGCATCGTCTGCATCCCGCAGCCCCGGCGGATAGCGGTCGTCGTGACGGCAGATCGCCCAGCACTCGGCCTCCTCGAGCCGCTCGGCGAACCACGCCTCGTCGCGCGCCTCGACCTCGCCGATCAGCCTCGGTCCCGCGCCCGGCGCGACGACCTCGACCAGGTCCTCGTTGCTCAGCCGCAGCAGTTCCGGCGAGCGCCGCCCGACCTTGCCGGTCGCCGTCTTCTCCAGGTAGGGGCCGAGCAGCGCGAGCAGCCACGAGCGGCGCAGGCACTCGACGCAGGCTCGCCGCTCAGACACCGTCCCGCCTCCTGGGCGCTCAGACACGGTCCCTCCTTCGAAGCTGCAGCGCCTGCGCCATCTCCTCCTCGCCGACCCGCTCCGCGCCCGCGAGGTCGGCAACGGTCCGCGCCAGCCGCAGGGCGCGGTCGTGGGCCCGCCCGCTGAGCCGGCGGCGCGCGTAGAGGTCGGCGAGCAGCGCCGCCGCGCCCGGGTCGAGCTCGCACCCGCGCACCTCCGCCGCCGTCATCTCGGCGTTGCAGCGCCCCGGGCCGAGCCGCGCCTCCTGGCGCTCGCGCGCCACGCGGACCCGCTCCCGCACCGCCGCCGAGGACTCGCCCGGCGCGCCGCCGATCTCCTCGGCGCTCGGCTGCGACACCGCGACCAGCAGGTCGATGCGGTCGGCCAGCGCCCCGCTCAGTTTGCCCTGGTAGCGCTGGACCGCGGCGGCAAGGCAGGTGCAGTCCGGGTCGTCCTCGCCGCGACCGCACGGGCACGGGTTCGAGGCGGCGACCAGCATGAACCGGCACGGCAGCCGCCGCCTGCCCGACACCCGGGCGATCGACACCTCGCCGGTCTCCAGCGGCGCCCGCAGCGCCTCCAACACCTCGCGCCGGAACTCGCAGAGCTCGTCCAGGAACAGGACGCCCCGGTGCGCCCGCGTGATCTCCCCCGGGCCGGGCGGCGAGCCGCCGCCGATCAGCCCGGCGGCGCTGATCGTGTGATGCGGCGCGCGGAACGGCCGCCCGGCCGGGAGCCCGCCGCCGAGCCGACCGGTCGCGCTGGCGATCCGCGCCACCTCCAGCGCCTCCGCCTCGCCGAGCGGCGGCAGGATCGAGGGCAGGCGGCTCGCGGCAAGCGACTTCCCCGCCCCGGGCGGTCCCACCATGAGCAGGGAGTGACCGCCGGCCGCGGCGACCTCGAGCGCGTGACGCAGGTGCGGCTGGCCACGCAGATCCGCCAGATCGGGCGCTCCGGGTGCCGGACCGGTCCGCAGTGGCAGCGGCATCGGTTCCGGCGTCCTCACTCCCTCCGCCAGGCCCGGCAGCTCGGCGACGCTCGCCAGCGGCACCACGTCCACCCCGCCCGCGAGCGCGGCCTCGGGGCCGTTCTCGGCGGGCACGACGACCGCCTCCACGCCGTCCTCACGCGCCGCCTCGGCGATCGCCAGCGCGCCGTGGATCGACCGCACCTGGCCGTCGAGCGCCAGCTCGCCGGCGAACGCGACCCGGTCCATCCCCTCCCACTCCAGCTCCCCGGACGCGCAGAGCAGCGCCGCCGCGATCGCCAGGTCCATCCCCGGCCCGGCCTTGCGCAGGCTGGCGGGCGCCAGGTTGACGACGATCCGCGAGAGCGGGAATTCGAAACCGCAGTTGACGAGCGCCGCCCGCACGCGCTCGCGCGCCTCCCTGACGGCCGCGTCGGGCAGGCCGACGATCGCGAAGCCGGGCAAACCGCGGTGGACGTCGACCTCGACCCGGACGGGCCGGGCGGAGATGCCGTCGAGCGTGAAGGTGCGGGCGGTGGCGAGCATGGAAGCGACGCTAGGCCCGAAATGCGCGCGTGTGGCGCGCAGAAAGTAAATCTTCTGTGCCGACCCTGGACCAATTCGGCGCCAACCGGCGAAAAGCGGCGCGGCATGGGGCATGGTGCGCCCATGCACGCCGACCACCCGCGCCACCGATGACCCGCCATCGCCTCCGCACCGGCCGCCTCGCCGAGGCCCGCGCCGCCGAACACCTCGGCTCGCTCGGCTACCGGATCCTCGAGCGCAACGCGCGGACCAAATTCGGCGAGCTCGACCTCGTCGTCTTCGACGCGCGCCGCCACGCCCTCGTCTTCGTCGAGGTGAAGGCGGTCCGCGCCGGGGGCAAGGTCGGCCCCGAGCGCCCCGTCCACTGGGTCACGCCGCGCAAGCAGTCCCAGGTGCGGCGCCTCGCCACGGCCTGGATCGCGGAGCGACGCGCGGCGGGCTCAGTGCCGCGCTACGCCGAGATCCGCTTCGACGCCGTCGGCGTCGTCCTCGGCGCGCACGACGAAGTCGTCGATCTCGAGCACCTCATCGGAGCCTTCTAGGCCGGGACCTTCAAGATGACCAAGCTCCTCCTCCAGAAGATCGTCGTCAAGCTCCGCGACCTCGTAGTCGCCGTCAAGGCCAAGCTGGGTGTAGGCGACGCTGGCGAAGGAGCGGCGGTGGAGCGGCGAGATGCCGAGCCGGTCGATCGCGGCGCGGTGCTCCGGGGTCGAGTAGCCGACGTGCTCCTCGAAGCCCCAGCCGGGATGGCGCTCGGCCGCCTCGCGCATATAACGGTCGCGGGTCACCTTGGCGAGGACCGAGGCGGCGGCGATCGCGGCGCTGGTGCGGTCGCCGCCGACGACGCGGCGGTGCGGAACCTGGCAGCGCGGCAGGCGGAAGCCGTCGACCAGGCAGATGACATCGGGGCCGGGCTCGAGCCGCGCGAGGGCGTCGCCCAGGGCCTGGCAGTTGGTGACGTGGAGCCCGCGGCGGTCGATCCCCGGCGCCGAGCGGATCACGATGCTGACCCGCGCCGCCGCCCGCATCACGCAGGGGAACATCTCGATCCGGGCCTCCTCGGTCATCTGCTTGGAGTCGTGCAGGCCGCCGAGGATGCGGCGATCGCCGACCGAGAGCGTCTCGTAGTCGAAGAGCACCGCGGCGGCGACCAGCGGCCCGGCCAGGCAGCCGCGCCCGGCCTCGTCGGCGCCCGCAACGAAGCGGTGGTCGAGGCCGCGGTCGAAATCGAAGAGTCGCTGGCTGCGCCGCAGCCGACGTTTGTGGAGCTTGCCGCTCATGCGGCGCTCGCGCCCCGGCTAGAGGGTGCCGATTCGATCCGGCGGCCAGTAGGTCGCGAAGGCTTCGCCGATGATCCACGCCTTCGGGACCGGCCCCCAGTAGCGGCTGTCGTCGCTTTCGCCACGGTTGTCCCCCATCATGAAGAAGTAACCGGGCGGGATCTTGATCGTCTTCGGCAAATTGCACTCATAGCCGCCCCCACAGGGCCTGATGTAGGGCTCGTCGGTCTTCTCGACGCCGTTCACGACCGGATGCCCTTCTTTGATCGAGAGCGTGTCACCGCCGACGGCGACGATCCGCTTGATGAAGGTCTGGCTCGACTCCCCGGGGGTCGCTTTCGGGCACGCCTCCCCGGTTTCGAGCGGCTGCATGTTCTTCACGAGGACGCCGCATTCGCTGCTCGACTCCGCCCCTTCCGGCGGGTGGAAGACGACGATGTCGCCCCGGTGCGGTTCGTGCAGGTGGTAGATGAAGCGGTTGACGAGGACGCGCTGGCCGACGTCCAAGGTGGGCTCCATCGACCCCGAGGGGATCTGGTAGGGCTTCACGATCCAGGCCTGGATCGCCAGCGCCAACCCGAGCGCCAGCGCCACGATCACCACCAGCTCGATCAGCCCGCCGGCTTTGCTCTTCGGTTTCGGGATCCGGAATTTCACGGCGGCGGGATTCTTGACCAGAAGTCCGAAGGGCGCCTAAAGGGTGCCGATCCGGTCGGGCGGCCAGTAGGTGGCGAAGGCCTCGCCGATGATCCACGCCTTCGGGACCGGGCCCCAGTACCGGCTGTCGTCGCTTTCGCCGCGGTTGTCGCCCATCATGAAGAAGTAGCCCTTCGGGATCGTGATCGTCTTCGGCATGTTGCAGACGGAGGCGGCGCCGCAGGGCCGGATGAAGGATTCATCGGCGTTCTCTTTCCCGTTCACGACCGGGTGACCTTCTTTGATCGAGAGGGTGTCGCCGCCGACGGCGACGATCCGCTTGATGAAGTTCTGGCTCGACTCGTTCGGAGTCGGCTTCGGGCAGGGCTCACCTTGCGGGGCGTCGACCCCGCACTGCGCCGCCGTCGCCGCGCCTTCCGGCGGGTGGAAGACGACGATGTCGCCCCGGTGCGGTTCGTGCAGGTGGTAGACGAAGCGGTTGACGAGGACGCGCTGGCCGACGTCGAGCGTCGGTTCCATCGAGCCGGAGGGGATCTGGTAGGGCTTGACCAGCCAAGCCTGGATCGCCAGCGCCAGCCCAAGGGCGAGCGCGACGATGACGACCAACTCGATCAGGCCGCCCGCTTTGCTCTTCGGCTTGGGCAGCGAGAGTTTCAGCCCGCGGAGTCCTCGTCGGAGTCACCGGGCTTGTCCGGCTCCTCGTCCTCGGGCTCCTCCGACGCTGAACTGTCCTCGGTCTCCCCGGCGGCGGTCGGCTCGGTGTCCGCATCCGCCGCTGCATCAGGCTCTGCCCCCCCATCGGCCGCCGGCGCCTCCTCGGCGCTCGCCTCGGCCTCGTCCCCAGCTGCTGCGGCCTCCTCGGGCGCCTCGGTGGCCTCGGCCTGCTCGGCCTCCGTCGGCACCGCCTCCGGCACGGCCTCGTCCTGGCTCACGCCCTCGGCGTCGACCGCGGTGGACTCGTCGCCCGCCGCGACCGGCCGCGAGACCATGTCCTCGTCGATGCCCCAGCGCCGCTCGGCGACGCGGGCCGCCTTGCCGATCCGGCCGCGCAGGTAGTAGAGCTTGGCCCGTCGCACGTCACCGCGCGCCGCGACCTCGAGTTTCTCGATCTTCGGCGAGTGCAGCGGGAACGTGCGCTCGACGCCGACGCCGAAGGACTGCTTGCGGACGGTGAAGGTCTCGCGCGCTCCGGAGCCCTGCCGGCGCAGCACCACGCCCTCGAAGACCTGGGTCCGTTTGCGCGACCCCTCGATGACCTGGAAGTGGACGCGGACGCGATCGCCGGGCTCGAAAGAAGGGAGGCCCTTCTTGAGTTGATCGCGCTCGATGCTGTCGATGACTGAGCTCATTGCGAAGTTTCTGCTTTGGTCGGGGGATGGCGAAGAAAAACCGCCCAGCCCCCGGGTCGGGATCCGCGCGGTCGCGGAATGTTAGCTATTCCGTGCCGGAAGCGGCTTTCCGCTGCTCTTCCGCATACGCCTTGGCACGTTCGCGTGAGCGCTCGAGGCGCCATTGGCGGACCTTTTCGTGGTCACCGGAGAGCAGCACCTCGGGCACCTTCCAGCCGCGATGGACCGGCGGGCGCGTGTAGTGCGGGTACTCCGGCATGCCCTCGAGCACCCGGCTGTAGGAGTCCTCGGCGGCCGAACTCGCGTTGCCGAGCGCCCCCGGCAGCTTGCGCATCAAGACGTCGGCGACGACCATCGCCGGCAGCTCGCCCCCGGCCAGCACATAGCGCCCGATCGACACCTCGTCGTCGGCGAAGTGCTCGTGGACCCGCTCGTCGAAGCCCTCATAGCGCCCGCAGAGCAGCGCCACGTGCCGTTCGCCGACCAGCTCGTCGGCGAGCTCGTCGTCGAGCAGCCGCCCGGTCGGCGTCAGCAGCACGATCCGCGGCCGCAGCCCTTCGCCGTAGGCGGCCTGCAGCGCGGCGTCGATCACGTCGACCCGCAGCACCATCCCGGCGCCGCCGCCGTAGGGCGCGTCGTCGACCTGGCGCCCGGTCAGCGGGGTCGAGTCGCGGTAGTTGAAGAGCCGCAGCTCGTTGCCTTCGCGCAGCGCGTTCTGCACCGGGCGCTGCGTCTGCAGCCAGTCGAACGCCTCCGGGAAGAGGGAGAAGATGTCCAGCCGCATGAGTGGCGGCTCAGTCGAGGATGTCGACGATGACGCGGCGGTCGATGCGCACCGCGGCCGCCTTGGCGATCGTGCGGATCGCGTTCGCCACGCGGCCGCCTTTGCCGATCACCCGGCCGAGATCGCCGTCGGCGACGCTGATCTCGTAGACGAGGTCGCCGTCCTCCTCCAGCTCCTCGACCTCCACGGCGTCAGGATCCTCGACGAGGGCCTTGACGAGGAATTCGAGCAGCTCGGTCATCGCCGCAGGAACGGCTAGCTGCCGTGGGCGGCGATGCCCTTGGTGCGCAGCAGGGTGGCCACGGTCTCCGACGGCTGGGCGCCGTGCTCGAGCCAGTGCCGCGCCCGCTCCTCATCGATCACGATCGTCGAGGGCTCGGTCTGCGGGTTGTACTGGCCGATCGTCTCGATCGAACGCCCGTCACGCGGGGAGCGTTTGTCGGCGACAACGATGCGCCACACGGGGTTCTTCTTGGAACCCACTCGTCTAAGTCGAATTCGGACTGCCATGCGGCGGAGAACTGTAGCGGAACGGCGGATCTTGCGCTGGGTTGCGGGGGTTCGGGGGTGCGGAGGCGGGACGGGCGGGGGTTCGGGGGGCTGGTGGCCGTCCGAGATGGGTCGTGGGTGTCCTGGGCTCCTCATGGGGGTCCTGGCAGGCTGTGACCCCCATGAGGAGCCCAGGACGTGAGGCTTGCGTGGGAGAGGCGTCACAGGGACGTGAGGAAGTCGGACTTACGTGACGATCGG
>CALCIA010000009.1 GCA_937907435.1 uncultured Actinomycetes bacterium | reverse complement strand
GCTGCGTGTATTGACCCCCCTATAGGGGCCCTAAAACACGCAGCGCGTTATCGGGTCCTCGAAATCGGCCAGAAAAGGGCCTCTGAGGGCCGGAAAGTGTGACGTTCCCGGCATCTTCGTGACGGATCCGGGCGAGGTGTGGAAGCTCTCCGACCTGATCCTCACGTAAGTCCGACTTCGCGACGTCCCTGTGACGCCTCTCCCACGAACGCCTCACGTCCTGGGCTCCTCATGGGGGTCACAGCCTGCCAGGACCCCCATGAGGAGCCCAGGACACCCCCGCGCCATCTCGGACGGCCGCCAGCCCCCCGAACCCCCGCCCCCGAACCTCACCATCTAGCCTCCCTCGCCATGGCATTGACCGAGACCGACGAACAACGGGTCGAAGGCGAACTGGCGGGGATGGTCGCCGACCTGAGGTTTCGGCCCTCGCAGGAAAAGGAGGACCGGATCGGGCTCGAGATCGCGGTGATGCCCGAGGAGGAGCGCGCCGTCGTGCCGACGGTGTTGCTGCGCTTCGTCGCCGCCGAACGGCGCGGCGAGCCGCTGCCTGATCCGGTGCCGTTCTCGGGCCCGGCGCCGGCGCGTCGCGGCAGCCGGTTCGGCTGGAGCCTGCGCCGTCCGCGGGGCTAGAACGAAGACGCCCCGCACGGGGGCGGGGCGTCAGGGGGGCGTCGGGCGGGACTCGAACCGTCCGACCGCTTGTATACTAGTATTTATCCCATGGCCGAGCCGATTCCTATCCGTGGGAGGAAAGCCTCCGAAACCCTCCGTCGCCCCGGGCGGGCCCCCGCCGGTCCGTACCTGTACGCGGCTCTGCGCGACCAGATCGTCCGCGCCGAGCTGACACCCGGCGTGCGCCTCTCGGAGGCCGAGCTGGGCGAGCGCCTCGGCGTCAGCCGGACGCCGATCCGCGAGGCGCTCGGCCGCCTCCGCGACGACCGCCTGGTCGAAGTCCGCCCCCAGATCGGCACCTTCGTCGCCCGGATCAGCCCCGCCGCGGTCGCCGACGCGCAGTTCATCCGCGAGGCGCTCGAGTGCACCGCGGTCCGCGTCGCCGCCGAACTCGCCGACGAAGAGTCGATGGCGCAGCTGGAGGAAAACCTGCGCGCCCAGGAACGCTCGAGCGACCGCGCCGACATCGACTCCTGGCAGCTGCTCGACGACACCTTCCACCGCCACCTCTGCGATCTCAGCGGGCACCCGGCGGTCTGGCCGGTCAACGAGCGCGCCAAGTCCCACCTGATCCGGCTGCGACGGCTCAGCCTCTCGATGCCCGACTACCTGCCGACGATGGTCGAAGCCCACCGCGCGGTGGCCGAGGCGGTCGAACGCCACGACCCCGACGGCGCCGAGGAATCCCTGCGCGAGCACCTCCGCGATGTCCTGCGCGAGGTCCCCCGCATCCGCGAACAACACCCCGACTACTTCGAGGAGCCCTGATGGCCGTAATCGACAGGACCGACTCCCCCCTCGACCTCGACGTCGACGACCTCTTCGGCAAGTACCGCACGATGTTCCTGATCCGCCGCTTCGAGGAAGCCGCGGAGCGCCAGTACAAGGCGGCGCGGATCGGCGGCTACTGCCACCTGTCCTCGGGGCAGGAGGCGGCGACGGTCGGCGCGGTGTCGGCGCTGGAGGAGGACGACCTGCTGGTCACCGGTTATCGCTGCCACGGCTTCGCGCTCGCCCGCGGCGTCCCGCCGGAGGCGGTGATGGCGGAGCTCTTCGGCCGCGCCAACGGCTGCGCGCACGGGCGGGGCGGCTCGATGCACCTGCTCGACGTCTCGCGCGGCTACTACGGCGGCTGGGGGATCGTCGCCGGCCAGCTGCCGATCGCGATCGGGATGGCGCTCTCGCTGGTCCGCCGCGGCAAGGAGCAGGCGGTGCTCTGCGAGCTCGGCGACGGCGCCGTGAACATGGGCGCCTGGCACGAGTCGCTGAACCTGGCCGCGGTCTGGAACCTGCCGGTCGTCTTCATGGTCGTCAACAACCTCTACGGGATGGGGACGAGCGTCGAGCGCGCCTCGGCCGAGCCGGACATCTTCAAGCGCGCGGCCGCCTTCCGGATCGAGGGGGAGCGGGTCGACGGCGACGACCTCGAGGAGGTCGAGTGGGCGGCGGCGCGGCTGCTGCGCGCCGCGCGCCAGGAGCGCAAGCCCGCCGTGCTCGAGGCGCTCACCTACCGTTACCGCGGCCACTCGGTCGCCGACGCCGGGCTGGCGTACCGCACCAAGGAGGAGATCGAGGAGCGGCGCCACGAGGATCCGCTGGTGCGGACGCGCGAGTCGCTCGAGGCGCGCGGCGCGCCGCTCGAGGGCATCGAGGCGCTGGAGGCCGAAGTCGAGGCCGAGGTCGAGGCTGCCGTCGCCTACGCGGAGGCCGACGCGCCGCCGTCGGTCGACCGCCTCGCCGCCGGCGTCTACGCGGCCGGCTCCGAGGAGCAGTTCGAGCGCATGCGCCCGGGCAGCCCGGCGGGCGAGGAGGAGCTGGTCTTCGCCGGAGGGCTGGGCAAGTGAGCGGCTCCGGCGTCGCCGAGGCGCCCGCCCCCGCGACGGGCGTCGAGACGATGACCTACCGCGAGGCGCTCCGCCTGGCGATGCGCCAGGAGCTGGAACGCGACGAGCGCGTCTTCATCATGGGCGAGGAGGTCGGGCTCTTCGACGGCTCCTACAAGGTGACCGCCGGGCTGCTGGACGAATTCGGCCCCGACCGGGTCCGTGACACGCCGATCTCCGAGGAGGGCTTCGTCGGCGCGGGCGTCGGCGCGGCGATGCTGGGGGAGCGGCCGATCGTCGAGATCATGACCATCAACTTCCTGCTCGTCGCCATGGACCAGGTCGTGAACCACGCGGCGAAGATCGGGGCGATGTTCGGCGGCGAGGTCCGCTGTCCGCTCGTGATCCGCACGCCGAACGGGGCGGGCAACCAGTTGACCGCGCAGCACTCGCAGAGCTTCGACGGCTGGTTCGCCGGGACGCCGGGCCTGAAGGTCGTCGCGCCCGCCAATCCCGCCGACGCCAAGGGCCTCCTGAAGGCGGCGATCCGCGATGACGACCCGGTGCTGGTGATCGAGAACCTGCCGATCTACAAAGAGAAGGGCGAGGTCGACGTCGATCCGGACCTGGTGACGCCGATCGGGCGCGCTGCGGTGGCGCGGGAGGGGAGCGACCTGACCGTGGTCGCGCACTCCTTCGCGACGGTGCGGGCGTTGAAGGTGGCGGAGAGGCTGGCCGCCGAGCGCGGCGTCTCGCTGGAGGTCGTCGACCTGCGTAGCCTGCGGCCGCTCGACGTGGAGACGGTCGCGGCGTCGGTAGCCAAGACCAGCCGGGTCCTCTGCGTCGAGGAGGGCTGGCCGAGCTACGGGGTCAGCGCCGAGATCGCGGCGCGGATCCAGCACGCCTGCTTCGACGACCTCGACGCGCCGGTCGAGCGGGTGGGGATGGCGGAGGTGCCGCTGCCCTACGCGAAGGAGCTCGAGCTGGCCGCGATGCCGACCGAAGAGCGAATCGAACGGGCCGCCCTGCAGGTCCTGGGGCTGGCGGGCTAACCATGGCCGAGATCGTGATGCCGCGCCTCTCCGACTCGATGGAGGAGGGAGTGATCCTCAAGTGGATCAAGCAGGTCGGGGACGAGGTGGCCGTCGGCGACGAGCTGGTGGAAATCGAGACCGACAAGGCGAACATGGCCTACGAGTCCGACGTCGCCGGCACCCTGACCCAGATCCTCGCCCAGGAGGGCGACGCCCTGGCGATCGGCGCGCCGATCGCGGTGGTGGGGGATCCGGGCGACGACGACGGCGCGGCACCTGCCGATGCGCAGAGCGAGACTTCACCCACGGACACGCCCGCGGGCGGATCCACCTCCCAGGCCGGGACTCCCAAACCTCCGATCGACCCCCCGGAGGGCATGTCTCCTGTCCCGGCCTCGCCCGCGGGCGTGTCGGTGGGTGAAGGCGACGGCGAGCGCGTCAAGGCCTCGCCGCTGGCACGGCGCCTGGCGCGGGAGAGCGGGGTGGACCTGGCGGCGGTGCAGGGCTCCGGCCCCGGCGGGCGGATCGTGAAGGCCGACGTGGAGTCGGCGTCCGCCGCGGCGCCTGCGCCATCCGCGCCGCGACCGGCTCCTGTCGTGGCGGATGGGTCAGGGACCGAGACCGCCAAGGGGACGACGACGCAGCAGGAGCTGACGCGCTTGCAGCAGGTCGTCGCGCGGCGCATGTCGGAGTCGAAGGCCACCGCGCCGCACTTCTACCTGCAGTCGGAGATCGACATGAGCGCCGCCGTCGAGGCCCGCGCGAGGCTGAAGGCCCTGACCCCCGAGGGCGAGGTCGTCCCCTCCTTCAACGACATGGTGGTCAAGGCCTGTGCTCTGGCGCTCCGGGAGCACCCGCTCGCCAACGGCTCCTACAAGGACGGCCACCTCGAGCTCCACTCGCGGGTGAACGTGGGCGTCGCGGTGGCGGCCGAGGACGCCCTCGTCGTCCCCACCGTCTTCGACGCCGACAAGAAGGGCCTGCGGGAGATCGCCGCCGACGCCCGCGCCCTGGCCGGGAAGGTCCGGGACGGCCGGGTCACCCCGCCCGAGCTCTCCGGCGGCACCTTCACGGTCTCCAACCTGGGCATGTACGGCGTGTCGAACTTCTCCGCCGTGATCAACTCGCCCCAGGCCGCGATCCTCGCGGTCGGGGCGATCACCGAGAAGCCCGTCGTCCGCGAGGGCCAGATCACCACCGCCCACCTCCTCGGCGTCACCCTCGCCTGCGACCACCGGATCCTCTACGGCGCCCCCGCCGCCGAGTTCCTGGCGCGGATCCGGGCGCTGCTCGAGGAGCCGCTGTCGCTGGCGCTGTAGTGCGTTCGTCGTTGGTTCGGCATACGAGCCCTACGGACGAACGCTCTGCTGTTCAGCTCCTCGCCTAGCTGCGCAAACAGTTGCGCAGCTAGGCGTTTCAGACCCTCTCAATGGTCCCGATATCGGCTGAATAGCCGCAAAATGTTTCATCTTCTTCTTGCACAAACGTTTGCGCTTCGCTATGTTCGGCCAGGGGATACACGGGAATCGAGAGAGAGGTCGGACAGTGAATCGAGATGGGTTTTGGGCCAGGCGTGGCCTTGTGGCGCTGGCGGCGATGGTCGCCCTGGCGGTCGTGCTCAGCGCCTGTGGGGCGACCGGTGGCGGCAGCAGCGACACGACCGAAGGCGGCTCGGAAGGCGGCAGTGAAGCACTGGCCGACGAAACGACGCCGGCCAGTGCCGAAAAGCCGCTGACCACGGTGCCGGAAGAAGGCGAAATGGTCGAAACCACCGACTACAAAGCCGAACCGCCTTGGACGATCGGGTACGCCGACTCGTCGCTGTCGAACTCGTGGCGGGTGTTCGCCTGGCAGTACATGCAGGCCGAAGCGGCGGCGCATCCGCAGATCGGCGAAGTCATCCACGCGAACGCCAACGACAGCACGCCGAAGCAGGTCTCCGACATCGAAAACCTGCTCTCGCGCAACGTCAACTGCCTGATCGTCGCGCCGACCTCGGCGACGGCGCTGGCGCCGGCGATCACCGCCGCCTCCAAGCAGGTCCCGGTCGTGATCAACGAGCGCGCTGTCGAGGGCGGCGAATACACGACCTTCGCCAGCCTCGAAGCCGTCGAAATGGGCGAAATCCAGGCCGAAGCGGTGGCCAAGGCACTCAACGGCAAAGGCAAGATCGTGATCCTCGAGGGCGTCGAGGGGACCGGCCCGGTGATCGAAACGCTGGAAGGGATGGAAAACGTCCTCGCCAACTATCCGGAAATCGAAGTCCTGGCGACCGAATACACCGAATGGTCGCGCGACAAGGGCAAGCAGGACATGGAAAACCTGCTGCAGGCCAACCCCGAGATCGACGCGGTCCTGAGCGACAGCGGCCTGCAGAACGTCGGCGCGTTCGAGGCCGTGAAGCAGGCCGGGCGCACTGCGGAAATCAAGGCCTGGACCGGCGACACGGTGCAGGGCTGGCTCCGCATCGTGCACAAGGAAAACCTGCCCGGCGTCATCGTCGACCGGCCGACGATCGTCGGCGCGGAGGCGGTCGCGACCTGCGTGGCGATCCTCGAAGGCAAGCCGGTGCCGAAGAAATGGGCGACCCCGAACAAGGTCATCCAGCCGAGCGAAATCGCCAAATACATCGCCCCGAACGAACCGGGATCCGAAGAATGGTGGGACTGGTGGGACCTGCCGAAAAAGTGGCTCCCGTCGGGCGCCTGATCACCCGCTGACGTGACCGACGACCAGATGATCCTGCAGGTCAAGGACATCACGAAGCGCTTCGGCGTCGTGCGAGCCCTCGAGGGGGTCTCGCTCGACGTCGGGCGCGGCGAAGTCCACGCGCTGGTGGGTGAGAACGGGGCGGGCAAGTCGACCCTGACCCGGATCATCGGCGGCGCCGAACGCGCCGACGCCGGCGACATCAGCTTCGAAGGCTCCTCGCAGGCACTCTCCTCACCCGCCGCGGCGCTCGCCGCCGGGATCAGCATCGTCTACCAGCATCTGAACCTCAGCGATGAGCTCACGGTGGCGGGCAATCTGTATCTCGGTCGGGAGCCGCGGCGGGCCCTGCGGGGAGGTGTCGACGACAAGGCGATGCGCCGCGCCGTCACCGCCTGGCTCGACCGCCTCGGCGCCGAGTTCCCGGCCGACGAGCTGGTCGGGCGGCTCAGCCCCTCCGACCGGCAGCTCGCCGAGATCGCCCGTGGCTTGAGCCACGACCCGAAGCTGCTGATCATGGACGAGCCGACCGCGTCGCTGGCGCCTGTCGCCGCCGAGCGGGTGTTCGCGGTCCTGCGCGAGCTGACCGCCGCGGGCCTCGCCGTTATCTACATCACCCACGAGCTCGCCCACGTCTTCGACCTCGCCGACCGGGTCACGGTCCTCAAGGACGGCCGCAACGCGCTGTCGGCGCCGATCGCCGAGGTCGACCGCGGCGGGCTGATCGAGGCGATGGTCGGGCGCGCTGTCGAGGAGCTCTTCCCGCCACGGACCCAACAGCCCGACCGGGCGGCGGCGCCGGCTCTGGAGCTGCGCGACCTGACCCTGCCCGGGTATTTCGAATCGGTGTCCTTCAGCATCGCCCCCGGGGAGGTGGTCGGGCTGGGCGGGCTGGTCGGCTCCGGTCGCTCGCGGGTCGCGCGGGCGATCTTCGGCGACCCGCCGGAGCGCGCCGCCGACCCGCTGCGCGGCACGGTGCTGGTCGACGGCGAGAGCTTCCGGCCGCGCGGGCCGCGCTCGGCGGTGAAGCGCGGGATCGGCTTCGTCCCCGAGGACCGCAAGGCGGCCGGGCTCGTCCTCGGCGCCACGGTCGCCGACAACATCGCGCTGCCGCAGCTCGAACGGCTCGCGTCCTTCGGCGTCCTGCGGCGCGGCGCCGAGCGCGCCGTCGCCGAGCGGGAGACCGAGGCGCTGCGGATCAAGACCCCCGGCGTCGACGCCGAGGTCGGAAACCTGAGCGGCGGCAACCAGCAGAAGGTCGTGCTCGCCAAGTGGCTGGCCCGCGGCTGTCGGGTGCTGATCCTCGACGAGCCGACGCCCGGCGTCGACGTCGGCGCCAAGGCGGAGATCTACCTGCTGGTCCGCAAGCTCGCCGACGAAGGGACCGCGGTCCTCCTGATCTCCTCCGACCTCCCCGAGCTGCTCGGGCTGAGCGACCGCGTGCTGGTGATGAGCCGCGGCCGCATCGTCGCCGAGCTCGAGGCGGAGGCGGCGACCGAGGAGAGCGTGATGAAGGCCGCCTTCGACGGCATGGAGACGGCGCCCGGGCTGGAGTCGGCGGCATGAGCGCCACGCACCCCTCGACGCGCCCGGCCGCGCGCCGCGTCCGCCGTCGGCTCGAGCCGAAGGTCCGCGTCCACCGCGCCGTCAACCGCTGGCTGGGGCCGCTCTGGGTCTGGGGGGTCCTGATCGCCCTGGTGGTGATCGCGATCTACACCGTGCCCCAGTTCGCCACCCTCGACAACTACAAGAACATCCTCAAGCAGGCGGTGCCGCTGGCGCTCGTCGCGATCGGCCAGTGCGGGGTGATCATCCTCGGCGGGATCGACCTCTCGGTGGCGGCGGTGATGTCGCTCGGCGACACCCTCTCGATGGGGATCATGAACGGCGGCTCCGGCTCGATCCTCTTCGCGATCGTCGCCCCGCTCGGGCTCGGCCTGCTGATCGGCGCCGCCAACGGGGCGGTCGTGGCGAAGACCGCGGCGCCGGCCTTCATCGTCACGCTCGGTGCCGCCTCGATCGTCCAGGGCGTCGTCTTCTGGTACACGCACTCGGCCCCGTACGGCGCCCCGGCGCTCTCCTTCGGCGAGCTCGGCTTCAAGGAATATGGGCCGCTGCCGGCGCTCGTCGTGCTCTTCATCCCGATCCTGGCCCTCGCGCTGATCGTCCAGAACCGGACCCGCGCGGGACGCCATGCCTACGCCGTCGGCGACGACGACCAGGTCGCCGCCCGCGCCGGGGTCAACGTGACCCGGGTGAAGGTGGCGACCTACGCCCTCTGCGGGTTCTTCGCCGCGCTGGCCGGGATCGCCGTCGCCACCCGCACCGGCTCCGGCGAACCGCTCGCCGGCACCGGGTTCGACTGGGACTCGATCTCCGCGGTCGTGATCGGCGGCGCGATCCTGGTCGGCGGCCGCGGCACGATCGGCGGCACGATGGCCGGGGTGCTGATCATCACCCTGATCGAAAACGCGATGACGCTGAAGGACGTCTCGCCGTTCTGGCAGTCGACGGTGAAGGGCGTGATCGTCCTGATCGCCGTGATCATCGCCGCGATGACGGCCAAAGAGACGCTCGGGCGCCTGCTCCGGTGGCGGCCGATGGACGCCTTCCGCCCGCGCGTCGCCGCCCGACCATCCGCCACCGGCGAGGGAGGTGCGGCATGAGCGCGATCGCCGCCCGGGTCGCGCGCGCCCCGCGGCCCGACCTGACCGGCGCGGCGGCCTCCTGGCTGGCGCTGTTCACGCTGGCGGTGGTCGCCTCGATCCTCTCCTCGGACTTCCTCGACAAGCAGAACCTGCTGAACATCGGCCGCCAGGCGGCGCCGCTCGCGGTCGTCTCGCTGGGCCAGACGATCGTGATCCTGTGCGGCGGCATCGATGTCTCGGTGGGGGCGGTGATGTCCCTGACCACGGTCGTCGTCAGCACCGAGATGAACGGCGACCCCTCGATGGTCATCCCGGCCGTTTTGCTGGTGCTCGTGCTCGGGGCGGCGATCGGCATCGTCAACGGCTTCCTCGTCGCCCGCGTCGGCACCGACCCCTTCGTCACGACCCTGGCGGCGATGCTGATCATCTCCGGCGCCGCCCTCGTCTACACGCAGGGCTCGCCGACCAACGGGCTGACCCCGGGCTTCCGCCAGATCTCCGAAGGCGAGGTGCTCGGGATCCCGGCCTCGATCTTCTTCGCCGCGGGCGCCTTCGTCTTCTGCTGGTTCATCCTGCGCCGCACGGTCTGGGGACGGACGATCTACGCGCTCGGCGGCAACATGCGCGCCACCTTCCTCTCCGGCCGGCGGACGGCGCTGGTACAGGCGAGCGCCTACCTCGCCGCGAGCCTCTTCGCCGTCGTCGCCGGCCTCCTGCTGGCGGCGCGGATCGGCACCGGCGCCGTCTCGGCGGGCTCCGGGTACGAACTGGAATCGATCGCCGCGGCGCTGATCGGCGGGACCGCCTTCGGCGGCGGGCGGGGGCGGATCTCCGGCACGATCGCCGGCGTCCTGATCCTGATCGTGCTCTTCAACCTGGTCAACCTGCTGGGCCTGCCGAGCCAGCTGCAGCAGATCGTCAGGGGCGCGGTGATCGTCCTCGGGGTCGCCGTCTACAGCCGCCGCGCCGTCACCGGATCTTGAAATCGAGACAGAAAGAAGGATGAGCAGCGATGGGCAGTGAGAACGTGCTGGGCTTGACGGCGACGAACGGAGCCGCGTCGGAGGACGGAAGGGTGCCCCCGCGGGCCGACCTCGCCGCCTACGGGCACGGCGGCTTCGTCACCGACTACGAGGCGCGGATCGACATGAACGCGCTGCGCGAGGAACGGCTCGCGCGTGCCCGCGCCGCCCTTGCCGCCTCCGACTTCGACGCGCTCCTGACCTGGAAGGACGAGAACGTCCGCTTCCTCACCGGTCTGCGGGCGCAGCTGATCCAGGGCAAGACGGCGCTCCTGAACGGCTGCCTGCTCACCGAGGATCACCTCGTGCTCTTCGTCTCCGGCGGTGAGATCGATCGGGTGCGGCTGGTCATGCCGTGGATCGAGGAGGTCCATGCGGTGCCGATCATGGAGGCGCGCGGCCTGGTGGCCGGCGCGGTCGCGGAGGTGATCGCGCCGGCGCTCGGGCGGCTCGGCCTGGCGAGCGGCTCACTCGGCCTCGACGAGCTCTCCTATGCCCAGGTCCTGGAGCTGGGGCGGGCGCTGCCGGAGCTGGCGCTCGGCGACGGCGACGCTCTGATGCAGGGCGTCCGCGCGGTGAAGTCCGATGCCGAGCTGGCCGTGATGCAGGAGGCGAGCGCGATCGCCGAGGCGGTCACGGCGTCCGCGATCGCCGCGATCGGCCCCGGCGTGCGCGAGTACGACGTGGTCGCCGAGGCGATGCACACCCTCTACCGCCTCGGCGGCGAGATGGCCCACCTGGCGACCCCGTTCGTCGCCTCGGGCGAGCACATGGCGCCGCCCAACCGCTTCTCCTCGGACAAGCTGATCCGCGAGGGCGACCTCGTCTTCATCGACATCGGCGCGATGTGGAACGGCTACTTCTCCGACATGGGGCGGACCGTGATCTGCGGCGAGCCGAGCCGGCGCCAGCAGGAGGTCTTCACCGCGGTCCACGCCTCGCTGGCGGCGGCGACCGAGGCGATGCGGCCCGGCAACACCAACGACGACGTCGCCGCGGCGGTGCGCACGGCGGGCGGGCGGTACGGACTGGACGACTCCTTTCTCTCGCTCTTCATCGGCCACGGCGTCGGGATCGGCGCCAACGAGCCGCCCTACGTCGGCGAGGACCTGCCCGGGGCGGAGACGGTCGAGCTCAAGGTCGGGATGACGATGGCGATCGAGCCGCTGATCTGGCTGCCCGGGGAGCGGGGCGGCGCCGGGGTGCGGCTCGAGGACACGGTCCTGGTCGCCGAGGGCGGCGGCGTCGCGCTCACCCGCACGTCCTTCGACCGCGCGCTCCTGCTCGAGGAGTGACCCCCGGCGGCCTGGCGGTTTGACTCCGGGGGGAGAGGGTCGATAAGCATCCGGTATGCCCAAAGCCGAGGAAACCGATCGCGGCGGCCCGATCACAGGGCGCAAGGTGACCTTGCGCGACGTGGCGCGGCGGGCCGGGGTGCACGTCTCGACCGCCTCGCGGGCGCTCGACGAAGCCGGGTCGGGGCGGATCGGCCCGGCGACGATCGAGCGGGTGCGGAGCGCCGCGGTCGAGCTCGGCTACTCCCGCGACCTGCTCGCCTCGGGACTGAAGCGGGGGGAGACGAAGACGATCGGCGTCGTCGTCGCCGACCTCGACAACCCCCACAACGCGCCGGTCATCCGCGGCATCGCCAGGGGGCTGGAAGCGGCCGAGTTCGTCCCGCTCGTCGCCGAGACGGCGGAGAGCCGCGAGCGCTTCGAACGGGTGCTCACCCACCTCACCCAGCGGCGGATCGACGCCTTGATCACCTCGGCCGCCCACCTCGACGGGGCCGAGATCCTCAGCTGGCTCGTGCCGGCCGACACGCCCGTCGTGCTCGCGATCCGCGGCCTGCCCGGCACCGACCACGACACCGTCGTCCACGATGACGCCACCGGGGGCTCGTTGGCGGCGCAGCACCTCGTCTCGCTCGGGCACCGGCGGCTCGCCCAGCTGGCCGGCCCGGCCGACATCGACACCTTCGTCCGCCGCGCGGGAGGCTTCAGCCGTGCCGTCCAGGCGGCCGCGCGCGAGGAGGTCTCGCTACCCGGCCGCGGCAGCGCGGCGCCGGACTTCGACGAAGGCCGCCGGCTGATGGAGCGGCTGCTCGACCTGCCCGACTGCCCGACCGCGGTATTCGCGCCCACCGACGTGATGGCGGTCGGGGCGCTCGACGCGATCGCCGGCCGCGGCCTGCGGTGTCCGGAGGACATCTCGGTGGTCGGGTACAACGACATCGAGATGAGCCGTTACATCTCGCCGCCGCTGACGACGATCGAGCTGCCCTCCGAGGAGCTCGGTGCGGAGGCCGCGCGGATGGCGCTGGCCGCGATCCGGCACCCGGAGGAGGCGGGCGGGCGGCTGGTGGAGCTGCCCGCGGGGCTGGTGGTGCGCCGTTCGACCGGGCCGGTGCCCTAGGTCCACGGCCATGGCGGCCTCCTCAAGCACTCGTATACTAGTATCCCGCTTGATGAGCGAACGTTTGCGCAGGGTATGGGTCGCTCGATGAAGTGGGTCTATGACTTCGCCGAAGGCTCTCGCGAGATGCGCGACCTGCTCGGCGGCAAGGGCGCCAACGTCGCCGAGATGACGCGCATCCTCGGCCCCGAGCGCGTGCCGGGCGGCTTCACGATCACCACCGAGGCCTGCGTCGCCTACATGGGCTCGGGTGAGTTCCCGGAGGGGCTCGACGAGCAGGTGGCCGCCGCGCTGGCGCGGCTCGAGGAGCAGGCGGGCAGGCGGCTAGGCGACCCCGAGGACCCCCTGCTCGTCTCGGTCCGCTCCGGTGCCCGCGAGTCGATGCCGGGGATGCTCGACACCGTCCTCAACCTCGGGCTGAACGACGCCTCGGCAGCGGGGCTCGCCGCCCGCACCGGCAACGAGCGCTTCGCCTGTGACTCCTACCGGCGCTTCGTGCAGATGTACGGCAACGTGGTGGTGGGGATCGAGGGCGCGCGCTTCGAGGAGCTGATCGCCGCCGCGAAGCGCGAGCGCGGGGTCCGCGAGGACACCGAGCTGGACGCCGCGGACCTGCGTGCCCTCACCGCCCGCTTCCAGGAGCTCTACGACTTCCCCGCCGACCCGGCCGACCAGCTGCGTCGCGCGATCCGCGCCGTGTTCGACTCCTGGAGCGGCGAGCGCGCGGTCACCTACCGCCGCATCAACCGCATCCCCGACAGCTGGGGCACCGCGGTGAACGTGCAGCAGATGGTGTTCGGCAACAAGGGGGAGACCTCCGGCTCCGGCGTCGCCTTCAGCCGCGACGAGGTTACCGGCGCGCCCGAGCCCTCCGGCGACTTCCTGCCCGACGCGCAGGGCGAGGACGTCGTCTCCGGCGTGCGCACGCCGCGCGACATCCGCGAGCTGGCCGACTGGCAGCCCGAGGTCCATGCCCAGCTGATGGAGATCCTGCGGACCCTGGAGCGCCACTACGGCGACATGCAGGACACCGAGTTCACGGTCGAGGAAGGCCGCCTCTACATGCTGCAGACGCGCAACGCGAAGCGGCCGGCGCAGGCGGCGGTGCGCTTTGCCGTCGACGCGGTCGCCGAGGGCCTCTTGGAGCGCGACGCGGCGCTGATGACGATCGACGCCGAGGCGCTCGACGCCCTTCTCCACCCGACCTTCGACCGCGAGACGACGTACGAGATCCTCGCCACCGGCGTCGCCGCCTCGCCAGGGGCCGCCAAGGGCGAGCTGGTCTTCAGCGCCGCCGCCGCGATCGAGGCGGCCGCCGCGGGGCGCGACGGGATCCTCGCCCGCCCCTTCACCGAGGCCGACGACATCGCCGGCTTCCACGCCGCGGTCGGCATCCTCACCTCCGAGGGCGGCAAGGCCTCGCACGCGGCGCTGGTGGCGCGCGGCATGGGCGTGCCCGCGGTGACCGGCGCGGCGTCGCTTGAGATCGACCCCGAGGCGGGCGAGATCCGCCGCGACGGCGAGATCGTCCTGCGGGCCGGCGACCGGGTGGCGATCGACGGCACCGCCGGGACGCTGACCGGCGAGGACGTGCCGCTGGTGGAGCCGCAGGTGGGCGAGGCGTTCGACACCGTCCTGTGCTGGTCGGACGAGGCGCGGCGGCTCGGCGTCCGCACCAACGCCGACACGCCCGAAGACGCGGAGCGCGCCCGCGAGTTCGGCGCCGAAGGCATCGGCCTCTGCCGCACCGAGCACATGTTCTTCGGCGAGGAGCGCCACGAGGCGATCGTCGCGGTGATCCTGGCGGCGGACGACGAGGAGCGCCGGGCGGGCCTGCGCAAGCTGCTGCCCCTCCAGCAGGGCGACTTCGAGGCGATCTTCGCGGCGATGGAGGGGCGGCCGGTGACGATCCGCCTGCTCGACCCGCCGCTGCACGAGTTCCTGCCCGCGGTCGCCGAGATCGAAGAGCGCCTGCGCGAGGCCCAGGCGGCGGGCTCCGCCGATGTCGCCCGGCTCGAGCACGAGCTGGCCCGCGTGGGCGCGCTGCAGGAGGTGAACCCGATGCTCGGCACCCGCGGCGTGCGGCTCGGCATCCTCTTCCCGGCGATCTATGAGATGCAGGTGGAGGCGATCTTCGCGGCGCTCGCCGCCACCCGCGGCCGCGGCGTCGAGGTCACCGCCGAGATCATGGTGCCGCTGGTCGACTATCGCCGCGAGCTGGAGATCCTGCGCGAGCAGATCGTCGCGATCGGCGAGCGGGTCGGGGTCGAGCGCGGCCGTGATTACTCGATCGGCACGATGATCGAGCTGCCGCGCGCCTGCCTGCGCGCCGACGAGATCGCCGAGGAGGCCGACTTCTTCTCCTTCGGCACCAACGACCTCACCCAGACCGCCCTCGGCTTCTCCCGCGACGACATCGAGGGCCGCATCCTCGGCCGCTATATCGACACCAAGGTCTTCGACCGCTCCCCGTTCGAGACCCTCGACACGCCGGGGGTCGGCCAGCTCGTCCGCATGGGCGCCTGGCTGGGCCGCAAGACCAAAGAGCACCTGAAGCTAGGCGTCTGCGGCGAGCACGGCGGCGACCCCGACTCGATCGACTTCTTCCACAACAACGGCATCGACTACGTCAGCTGCTCCCCCTACCGGGTGCCGGTAGCGCGGGTGGCCGCGGCCCAGGCGGCGATCCGGGAGGCGGCAGGCCGGCAGTCCTGATGACCCGGGTCGGTGAGATGCGGGCGTTCCCGGGGCGAGGCCCCTGAAGCTGGCGCCCGCTGAAGGGATGAGACCCGCAAGCTGTCGCCCGGATAACGGACGCGCCCCTCTCGCCACGGCCCGGGCAGGCTGTGGCCGTGGCGAGAGGGGCGGGTGTATGGAAGGTGTGGAGGGACACTCGCGGGAGGCGCACGGGAGGTTCACGGATCCGTGACGG
>CALCIA010000008.1 GCA_937907435.1 uncultured Actinomycetes bacterium | reverse complement strand
CACGAACGCCTCACGTCCTGGGCTCCTCATGGGGGTCACAGCCTGCCAGGACCCCCATGAGGAGCCCAGGACACCCACCCGACCCACCTCGGACGGCCGCAAGCGCCCCGAACTCCCCCGTCCCTTCCCCGCCCCGACACCAGACCACCCAGCCTCGATCAACGTGGAAGGGGGCTCACGACGCAGGGCGGCCGCTCAGAGGGAGCGGACCACGCGGGCCGGGTTGCCGACCGCGACGACGGCGGCGGGGATGTCCGCGGTCACCACCGCGCCCGCGCCGATCACCGAGTTGTCGCCGATCGTCACGCCGGGCAGGACGATCGCGCCGCCGCCGAGCCAGACGTTGTCGCCGATCGCGATCGGCGCAGCGGCCTCGAGCTTCGCCCGGCGCGGCTCCGGCTCGGTCGGGTGGTAGGCGGTCAGGAGCTGGACGTTGGGGCCGAGCTGGCAGTCGTCGCCGATCGCGATCGGCGCCACGTCGAGCGCGACCAGGTTGAAGTTGACGAAGGTCCGCGCGCCGATCGTCAGGTGGGCACCGTAGTCCATATATATGGGGGCGCGCACCTGGGCGCCGTCGCCGAGCCCGCCGAGGAGCGAGGCGAGGATCTCCCGCGCGGCGTCCGGGTCGCGCGGCGCGAGCGCGTTGAATTCGTCGGCGAGGCGGGTCGCCCGGCGCAGCTCCCGCGCCAGCTCGGGGTCCTCGGCGACGTAGAGGTCGCCGGCGAGCATCCGCTCGCGGTTCGTGCGCGGGTCGCCCGCGAAGGGGCCCTCGGCGGTCGGCTCGGCCATCGACCAAGCCTATGGAGGCCGCGTCGCCGTGGCAGGATGCGTGGCCGTGATCGATCCGTTCGTCGACGTCGACTGGCTCGGGCGGCACCGCGGCGAGGTCGTCGCCGCCGATTGCCGCTGGTACCTCGACAGGCGCTCGGGCCGCGCCGCCTACGAGGCCGGCCACCTTCCCGGCGCCGTCTTCGTCGACCTCGACATCGCGCTTACCGGCCGCGGGGCGGATCCGGCCGTGGCCGGGCGCCACCCGCTGCCCGAGCCGGAGGCCTTCGCCGCCGCGATGGGCGACCTCGGGATCGGGGACGACGACACCGTGGTCGCCTACGACGACGCGGGCGGGGCGATCGCCGCGCGCCTCGTCTGGATGCTGCGCGTGACCGGTCACGAAGCGGCGCTGCTCGACGGCGGCCTCGACGCCTGGCCCGCCGAGCTCGAAACGACCTCGATCATGCGCGAGCCGACCACCTTCACCGCGCGTCCCTGGCCCACGGAGCGTCTCGCCACGATCGAGGAAACGGCCGCCGCCGCGCTCTCCGGTGAGGCCGCGGTGATCGACGCCCGCCAGCGCGAGCGCTTCGAAGGCGAGCCCGACGAGGTCGACCCGCAGGCCGGCCACATCCCTGGCGCGCTCAGCGTCCCCTGCCGCGAGAACGTCGGCGCCGACGGCCGGCTGCTCTCGGCCGAGCAGCTGCGCGCCCGCCTCGACTTCGGCCCCGCGACCGAGGTCATCTCCTACTGCGGTTCGGGCGTCACCGCCTGCCTCAACCTGCTCGCGATGGAGCAGGTGGGGCTCGGGCCCGGCCGTCTCTTCCCCGGCTCTTGGTCGCAGTGGAGTCGCGATCCGGGGCGGCCTGTCCAAACTGGCGCGACCTCACTGAGCTGACCGGCTAAGTTCTCTACAGGCCCCCGATCGGGGTCGCTGCCCGCCGGGAATGGGTAGTCACGAAACGACCACAACTTCAGCGCGAGGAACCCCAGATGAGCGATTACGCCGTAGTCAATCCCGCCACCGGAGAGACGATCAAGGAGTACCCGACGATCACCGACGACGAGCTGCGGGCGGCGATCGGGCGCGCCGACGACGCGTACCGGGACTGGACCCCCGCGACGAGCGTCGCCGAGCGCGCCGCGCTGATCCGCAAGGTCGCCGACCTGCACGCCGAGCGCCGCGAGGAGCTCGCCCAGATCATCGTCGGAGAGATGGGCAAGCCGATCGAGCAGGCCCTGATCGAGGTCGACTTCTCCGCCGAAATCTACGGTTTCTACGCCGACAACGCGGAGGAAATCATGGCCGACGAAGAGGTCAAGCACTTCGGCGGCGACGGCACCGCGATCGTGCGGCGGAGCGCCTACGGGCCGCTGCTCGGGATCATGCCCTGGAACTTCCCCTACTACCAGGTGGCCCGCTTCGCCGGCCCGAACATCGTCATCGGCAACCCGATCCTGCTGAAGCACGCGCCGCAGTGCCCGGAATCGGCCGAGGCGATCCAGAAGATCTACGACGACGCGGGCGCGCCCACGGGCGTCTACCAGAACATCTACGCGACCAACGACCAGATCGAGTGGGTGATCGGCGACCCGCGCGTGCACGGCGTCTCGGTCACCGGGTCCGAGCGCGCCGGCGCCGCGGTCGCCGAGATCGCGGGCCGCAACCTGAAGAAGGTGGTGCTGGAGATGGGCGGCTCGGACCCGTTCATCGTCCTCGGCGCCGACGACATCGGCGCGGTGGCCGAGCAGGCCGCCGAAGCGCGCTTCGACAACACCGGCCAGTCCTGCAACGCGGCCAAGCGCTTCATCGTCACCGAGGACCTCTACGACGACTTCCTCGCCAAGTTCAAGGAGCAGGCCGAAGGCGTGAAGCCGGGCGACCCGACCGAGGAGAGCACCGCGGTGGGCCCGCTCTCCTCGAAGACCGCGGCGGATCGCCTCGAGGACCAGGTGAAGCGGGCGATCGAGAACGGCGCCGAAGTGCTCGTCGGCGGCAAACGCGACGGCAACTTCTTCGAACCGACGATCCTCACCGGGATCAAGCCCGGCGACGAGGCGTCCCAAGAAGAGTTCTTCGGCCCGGTCGCGCAGGTCTACAAGGTCGGCTCCGAGGAGGAGGCGGTGAAGCTCGCCAACGACACCCAGTTCGGCCTCGGTTCCTACCTGATGACGACCGACAAGGCCCAGGCCGACCGCGTCGCCAACCAGATCGAAGCGGGCATGGTCTACGTCAACCTGGTCGGCGCCGACGCGCCCGAGCTGCCCTTCGGCGGCTTCAAGCGCTCCGGCTTCGGCCGCGAGCTCGGCAACTTCGGCGCCGACGAGTTCGTCAACAAGAAGCTGATCCGCGCCGCCCCGTAGCGGCGGGCGGTCAGGCGGCCTCGGCGGGGAC
>CALCIA010000007.1 GCA_937907435.1 uncultured Actinomycetes bacterium | reverse complement strand
CGAACACGCCGTCACCCGATGCGCCGTGACGAACGAGCGCGACCTCGAAAAGGAACGCACCATCGGCCGCAAGTTCACCGTGCCCTACGCCCTTTACCGCGTCCACGGCTACGTGAACGCGAACCTCGCGAACGGGACGAACGGCACCGGCTTCTCAGAGGGCGACTTGAACCTGCTCAAACAGGCGCTGGATCAGATGTTCGAATCCGACAAGTCCGCGGCGCGCGCCAACATGCGACCCGTGGCCTGCGTCGCCTTTCGACACGAGAGCAAGCTGGGCAACGCCCGGGCGGACAAGCTTTTCTCCCGTGTCCAGTGCGTCGCCAAACCCGGCGTGCAGCCGCTTGCGGCCGAGGCCGACGGCACCGTCGACGGCCGGCCTCCTCGGTCGTTCCGCGATTATGATTTGACCGTCGACGAGCGCGAGGTCCCCGAAGGCGTGACGATCGAGCGTTGGATCGACTGGCGGTGATCGATGTTCTCCGAAGACGACCTGCTGCCGATCTCGGCCCTTCAGCATCTGCTCTACTGCGACCGCCAGTGCGCGCTGATCCACGTCGAGCGGCTCTGGGCCGAGAACCGGTTCACGGCCGAAGGCAACATCCTCCACCGCCGGGCGCACTCGGGGAAGTCCGACGCGCGTCCTGCGACGAAGACGACGCGCGGGCTGCCGGTGCGCAGCCTGGCGCTGGGGCTCTGCGGCGTCGCCGACGTCGTCCGCTACGACCGGAGCGACGACGCATCCATCGTCCCCGTCGAGTACAAACGCGGCCGGCCCAAGAAGAACGACTGCGACCGCGTCCAGCTCTGCGCCCAGGCCCTCTGCCTTGAAGAGATGCACGGCCGGACGCTCCCCTTCGGCGAGATCTACTACGGCAAGACCAAGCGGCGGGTCCGCGTCGAGTTCACGCCCGAACTGCGGCGGACGACCCTCGACGCGACCACCCGGCTGCACGACCTCGTCCGCGGCGGTCGGACGCCCCCGGCCGATCCCGGCCCCAAGTGCGACCGATGCTCCCTCCGCGACCTCTGCCTGCCGCGCCTGGGAGGCCGCGTCGGGCGCAGGGGGTACAGCTTCGACCGCGAGGTCGACGCCCTCCTCGCCAGCCCTCTTCCTCCCGAGGCGACGTCTTCATGAAAATGCATCTCAATACGCTCTACATCACGACCCAAGGCGCCTACCTTGGCCGCCGGGGCGAGGCGGTGGTGGTCCGCTGCGACGGCAAGACGCTAGGCCACCTGCCGCTGCACAACCTCGCGGGCATCGTCTGTTTCGGCCGCGTCGGCTGCTCTCCCGCGATCCTCGGCGCCTGCGCCGAGCGGGGCGTCGCGGTCTCGCTCTTGACCGAGCGCGGGCGGTTCCTGGCGGCCGTGCGAGGGTTCACCCCCGGCAACGTCCTGCTCCGCCGCGCCCAGTACCGGATCGCCGACGACCCCGCCGGCGTTCTCGACGTCGCGCGCCGGATCGTCATCGCCAAGGTCGCCAATTCGCGGTCGGTCCTCCTCCGCACGACCCGAGACTGCGACGACGACGACCGAAACGCCTCCCTCCAGGCCGCGGCGGGCCGCCTCGGCGCCTCGATCCACGAGCTTCGCCGGGCCGACGCCGTCAATCCCGTACGCGGCCTCGAAGGCGAGGCCGCGACCCATTACTTCGGCGCCTTCGACGCCATGCTCAGCCCCGTCCCAGACCGCGACGCCTTTCGCTTCGTCCGCCGCTCGCGACGGCCGCCCCTCGACCCGATCAACGCGTTGATCTCGTTCCTGTACACGCTGCTGCTCCACGACGCCCGCTCCGCCTGCGAAGCGGTCGGCCTCGACCCGGCCGTCGGTTTCCTCCACGCCGACCGACCCGGCAAGCCGAGTCTCGCCCTCGACCTCATCGAGGAAGTCCGCGCCTTCCTGGCCGACCGTCTCGTCTTCTCGCTGATCAACCGCCGTCAGATCGCCGCCGCCGGCTTCCGCGCCCGAGACAACGGCGCGGTCGAGATGGACGAAGCCACTCGCAAGACGGTCCTCACCGCCTACCAGCAGCGGAAACGCGAGACGATCACCCACCCGGTGCTCGACGAAACGACGACCGTCGGGATGATCCTCCATCTCCAGGCGGCGCTCATGGCGCGCTGGATTCGCGGCGATGTCGACGCCTACCCGCCGTTCCTCTGGAAAGGCTGATCGCCGCCGCCGTTCCTCTCCTCCTGGGTCGATCCACCACTCTTCCCGAACCTGCGGGCCGCCATGTACGTTTTGGTCACCTACGACATTCAAACACTGACGCCCGCCGGCAAGCGACGCCTCCGCCAGGCCGCGAAGGCCTGCCTCGACTTCGGCCAGCGCGTCCAGCACTCGGTCTTCGAGCTGAAGCTCGACCCCTCCCAGTGGGCCAAATGCAAGGACCGCCTGCTCCGGATCGTCGACCCCGAGGTCGACAGCGTCCGCTTCTACTACCTCGGCGCGAACTGGGAGCAGCGCATCGAACACCACGGAGCCAAGCCCTCCTTCGATATCGAAGGCCCGCTGATCCTGTGACTCCATTCGACCGCATTCCCAGGCCGACGCGAACCCTCGGCGCGCACGAAAACCTCGGCCGGTTCGCGATTCTCGCAAAGCTCTTTGTCAATTCACTTTGCGGAATTCCATCTCTCGCGAGGACGGATCGGCCTTGCTCCGCGATCCCGGTTCGCGAAAACTATCCTCTAACCGCAATGCCCGTTAGATAAGCAGAACCACCGCCTGGCTAAAGGGTTTAGTCGGTTGC
>CALCIA010000006.1 GCA_937907435.1 uncultured Actinomycetes bacterium | reverse complement strand
ACAGCCTGCCAGGACCCCCATGAGGAGCCCAGGACCACCTCGGACGGCCGGCAGCGCCGCGGACCCCCGCCCGTCCCGTCCCCGCGCCCGGACCCCCGCCCGCCCAGAGTCGGCGTCCGCCCGCTCAGGCCGTCAGGGTCGCCGCCGCGCGCTCTTTGGCGGCGTCGATGATCGCCAGGACGTCGGCCTCGCGGCCTTCGCGCAGGAGGGCGATCGGGTCGGGATCGCCGTTGACGATGCCCTCGAAGAAGTCTTTGCGGTCGTTGTAGGTGGGGAGGGTGCCCTTGGCCCAGCCGCGCACGTCGTTGAGCATCACCGCGAGACGGGCGTAGTCCTCGCCGAAAAGGTCGGAGATCTCGCGTTTCATCCGCTTCGCCAGGGCGGGGGAGGCGCCCGCGGTGGAGATCGCGATCGCCAGGGGGCCGGTGCGGACGATGGCCGGGAGGATGAAGTTGCAGAGCGGCGGCACGTCGACGACGTTGGCGAGCATCGCCCGTTTCTCGGCGTCGTAGTAGACGCCGATGTTGACCTCGGAGTCGTCGGTCGCGGCGATCACCATGAAGGCGCCCTCGAGGTCCTCGGGGCCGGCGTACTCGCGGCGGTCCCACTCGATCGAGCCCTCTTCGGCGAGCTGCTGCAGCTCCGGGTGCGCCTCGGGCGCGAGCAGCGTCACCGCGCCGCCGCAGGCGAGCAGGCCCTCGACCTTCTCCAGGCCGATGTCACCGCCGCCGACGACCAGGCATTTGCGCCCGGTCAGTTTCAGGCAGGCGATGTAGAACGGCGTCTCCAGCATGTCGCGCACGCAGGACTGGTCGCAGATCCCCTTGCGGAACTGGCAGACGCACTCCTTGCCGGCGTAGGCCTGGGCGGGCATCGCCCACAGGTTAGTGATGTCGGTTCAGCGGTACCTAAACGGCGGCGAGGGTCTGGGCGAGGCCCTGCTCGAGCGTCGTCCGCGGCGCCCAGTCGAGCTCCCGTTCGGCCAGCGCGGCGTCGAGGGAGATCCGTTGCACCTCGCCCGCCCGTGGGGGCGCGAACTCGGGGGTGAAGTCCTCGCGCCCCTCGAGGCCGGCGAGGATGTCGACCAGGTCGAGGACGCTCGCCTCGCGCCCGGTGCCGATGTTGACCGCGCCGCCGAGCCGCGTCGCGCCCGCCGCCAGCGCCGCTGCGACGACGTCCCCTACATATATGTAGTCGCGGGTCTGGGTCCCGTCGCCGTAGACGGTCGGCCGGCCGCCGTTCTTCAAGAGGCCGCAGAAGATCGCCACCACGCCCGCCTCGCCGAGCGGGTCCTGGCGCGGGCCGTAGACGTTGCCGAGCCGCAGCGACATCCCGGACAGCCCGTGCAGCCGTTCGAAGAGGCCGAGGTAGCCCTCCGCCGCGTACTTCGACTGGCCGTAGCCGGAGAGCGGCGCGATCGGCGTCGACTCGGGCAGCGGCAGCTGCTTGTCGGCTCCCTCGCCATAGAGGGCGCCGCCGGTGGAGATGAAGACGACCCGCCCGACCCCGCTCGCCCGCGCCGCCTCCAGCACGTTGGCGGTGCCGCCGACGTTGATCGCGGCGTCGAAGTAGGGGTCCTCGACCGATTTGCGGACGTCGATCTGGGCGGCGAGATGGAAGACCAGCTCGGGGCGCGCGTCGGCGAGGAGGGCACCGACCGCGGCGCCGTCGCGGACGTCGATCTCGGCCAGCCGGGCGCCGCCCGCGAGCGCGCCCTCGAGGTTCACCCGGCGCCCGGTCGAGAGGTCGTCGAGCACGGTCACCTCGTCGCCGCGGGCGAGCAGAGCGTCGACCAGATTCGAGCCGATGAATCCGGCGCCGCCGGTTACCAGGGTCCTCATCAGGTCGCCGATCCTATGGGGATCGGCCGGCGGAAGGGCGTGAATCCCCCGAGAGGTCGCCGAGGGGGGCGGCCGAGCACCCCTGCTACTCTCGCCGCCCGATGAGACTGATCGTCACCGAGAAGAACAGCAGCGCGAAAAAAATCGCCGAGGTGCTCGGTGCGCCCTCGGGCGGCCCGAAGGCGGACAAAACCTACAAAGTTCCCTTCTACACCTGGACCGACGCCGAAGGCAACGAGGAAATGGCGATCGGCCTGAAGGGCCACGTGCTCGGCCCGGCCTTCCCCGAGGGCTACTCGAACTGGCAGAAGACGGACCTCCACGATCTGATCGACGCGGACCTGATCAAGGAGGCGACCGACAAAAACGTCGTCAAAGCGATCAAGAAAATGGCCAAAGGGGCCGACGAGCTGGTGATCGCGACCGACTTCGACCGCGAGGGGGAGCTGATCGGGCTCGAGGCGCTCGAGGAGATGCTCGACGCCAACCCGGCGCTCGGCTCGCGTGAGGACACCGCCAAGGGGACGCTGAAAATCCTCCGGGCGCGCTACTCGGCGACGACCAAAGAGGAACTCACCCGCGCCTTCGAAAACCTCGACTACCTGAGCTACCCGCTGGCCAACGCCGGCGCCGCGCGCCAGGACATCGACCTGCTCTGGGGGGCGACGCTGACCCGCGCGGTCTCGCTCTCGACCCGCCGCTTCGGCTCGAACTTCCTCTCCGTCGGCCGCGTGCAGAGCCCGACCCTGGGCCTGATCGTCGAGCGCGAGATGGAGCGCCGCGCCCACGTCGCGAAGCCGTTCTGGGAACTGTTCGCCAAGTTCGAGCACCCCGACGGGACGTTCCAGACGCACCACACCGTCGACAAATTCTGGGAGAAAGCCGAAGCTGACAAGGCGCTGGCCGGGACCACCGGGCCGGGCGTCGTCAAAGCGGTCACGGCGCGGAAAAACACCCGCCGCCCGCCGACCCCGTTCAACACGACCGCCTTCACGACCGACGCCTCCTCGCGCCTCGGCATCACCCCGGCGAGCGCGATGCGGATCGCCGAGGACCTTTATATGGACGGGTTCATCTCCTACCCCCGTACCGACAACACGGTCTACCCGAGCTCGCTGCCGACGCGCGAGCTGATCCGCTCGCTGACCAACGTCAAAGAGTTCTCCGCCGCGTCTGGGCTCAACGACCTGGCCGAGCTGAAACCGACGCGGGGCAAAAAAGAGACGACCGACCACCCGCCGATCTACCCGACCCAGGCGATCCACCCGGGCGCCCTGGAGGGGCCGAAGAAGCGGGTCTACGAACTGGTCGTGCGGCGTTTCCTCGCCACCTTCAGCCCGCCGATGATCACCGAGTCGACCCGCGCCGACATCGAGGCGGGCTCGGAGACCTACTTCGTCCGCGGCTCGGTCGTCGTCGACCCCGGTTATGCCGCCATCTACACCTACGCCCGCTCCGCCGACGAGGAGATCCCGGCGCTGCAGGAGGGGCAGTCGCTGCAGCTCGCGGCGGTGCCGGACTTCCGCGCCGAGGACGAGCCGGACGCGAACCCGTGGATCGTCGGTAAGGAGACCCAGCCGCCGTCGCGGATCTCGCAGGGCAAACTGATCGAGCTGATGGAGGAGCGCGGCCTCGGCACCAAAGCCACGCGCGCCGACATCATCCAGAAGCTCTTCGACCGCGGCTACGTCTACGGCAACCCGCCGATCCCGACCGAGACCGGCATCGCCCTCTTCGAGGCGTTCAAGAAGTACGTGCCGCGGATGGCGTCACCGGAGATGACCGCCGACATCGAGAACGAGATGGACCAGATCGCGCAGGGCGAGATGACCAAGTCGAAAGTCGTCGGCGACTCGCGCGAGCTTCTTCACAAGACCTGGACCGAGATCGACGAGAAGAAAGAAGACCTCGCCAAAGTCGTCTGGAAAGGGATGGACGAGGACCGCATCCTCGGCCCCTGCAAGGTCTGCGAAGAAGCTGGGCGGACCAAGGAGGACGGCTCGCCGAACATGCTGCGGATCATCCGGGCGAAAAAATCCGGCAAACGGTTCGTCGGCTGCTCGGGGTGGAAAGCCGAAGCGGAGCCCGACGATCCGAAATCCTGCGACCAGACCTTCCCGCTGCCCCAGCGCGGCGACGTCTTCCGGCTGGAGGAGCGCTGCTCGATCTGCGACAAGACGCCGCGGCTGAAAGTCCAGCCGTTCCGCGGGCGGCCCTGGAACCTCTGCCTGAACGACGACTGCGAGTCGATGCAGGAGATGAAGAAACGGCGCGCCGAGCGCGAAGCGGCGAAAAAAGCCAAAGAAGAGATGGACGGGAAGCCGCAGCCGAAAGGCGACGAGGACGCGGCTCCCAAAAAAGCCCGCAAAGGCAAAAAAGCCAAAGTCTCGAAAGCCGACACCGCGACGCGCGGCGTCAAACGCGCCAAAGCGGCCACCAAAGGCTGAGGTCGGGCGTTGTTCATCTCCCTGGAGGGAGTGGACGGCTCCGGCAAGAGCACCCAGGCGCGCCTCCTGGTCGAGGCGCTGGGTGAGGGGACCGTCGCGATCCGCGAGCCGGGGGGGACCGACGCGGCGGAGCGGATCAGGACGCTGCTCGCCGACCCGGCTACCGAGCTCGAACCGCTGGCCGAGCTGTTGCTCTTCCTGGCGGCGCGCGCCGACCTCACCGAGCGGGTGATCCGCCCGGTGCTCGAAGCGGGCCACGATGTCGTCTCCGACCGCTTCTCCGATTCGAGCGTCGCCTACCAGGGCGCCGCCCGGGGGCTCGGTGTCGGCGAGGTGATCGGCCTCTGCGATACCGCCACCGACGGCCTCTGGCCCGACCTGACGCTGCTGCTGAAGGTCGACCCGGAGGTCGGCCTGGGACGGGCGGAGAGCGACGACCGCTTCGAGGCCGAGGGCCTGGACCTGCAGCGCGCGGTGGCGGCGGCCTATGAGGAGATCGCGGTGATCGCGAGCGACCGCGTCGTCGTGATCGACGCGACCGGGACCGTCGAGGAGGTCCACGCCCGCGTCCTCGCCGCCGTCGAGGCCCGCCGTGCCTGAGCGCCCCACCACACCCACCCGCGGTCGTCCTTTAGTCCGCTGCCCCGAAGGCGGTCGTCCTTTGGTCCGGCTAGCGGGCGTTAGGTCGACCGCGCCGCGGCGGGCGGGCCAAAGGACGACCGCGCCGGCGGGGGGGCGAGGGCAACGTGGCTAGCGCGGCGCTCGAGGGGGCGACGGAGCACCAGGGCAGGGCGCGGATGGCGCTCAGCGCGGCGCTCGAGGCCGGGCCTTCGCACGCATACCTCTTCCGCGGCCCTCGCGGGGCCGGGAAGCGGGCCGCCGCCCGTGCGTTCGCCGCCGAGATCGTCGCCGCCGGCGCGCCCGACCCCGACGACGCCCGCCGCCGCGCCATGCTCGACCCCTCGCCGCATCCCGACCTGGTCTGGCTCGCCCCGCGCGGCGCCCAGCACATGGTCGACGAGGTGCGCGAGCGGGTGATCCGGGCCTCCGCCTACCGGCCCTTCGAAGGCGAACACCGCGTCTTCGTCGTCGAGGCCGCCGAGGCGATGCGCGACGAGAGCCAGAACGCGCTGCTGAAGACCTTGGAGGAGCCGCCGTCCTTCGTCCACCTGATCCTGCTCAGCTCCGAGCCCGAGGGCCTGCTGGAGACGATCGCCTCGCGCTGCCAGCCGGTCGACTTCGCGCCGCTCCCGGCCGCGGTGCTGGAAGCGCAGCTCGGCGCGACGCCGGAGGCGGCGGGCGCCTCGCCGGAGGAGATCGCGGCCGCCGCGCGCCTCGCCGCCGGCGACCTCGAGCGCGCCCGCCTGCTGCTCTCGCCGACCGGCCGCGAGCTCCGCGCCGAGGTCGAGGCCTGTCTCGCCGCGGTCCTCGCCGACGAGCTCTCCGGCGCGCCCTGGCGGCGCCTTCTCGCCCGCGCCACGGCGGCCGGGGAGGAGGCGGAAGGCACCGCGCGGGAAGCGCTCGAGGAGGAGTCCCAGGCGGGCATCAAACGCACCGCCAAAGACATCACCGATGGCGCCAAACGGGCGGGGCGGCGCCGCCGCACCGAGATCCTCGACCTCGGCCTCGAGCTCACCGCGCTCTGGCTGCGCGACCTGGCAGCGCTCGCCGTCGGCGCCGAGGAGGTCGTCTTCGACCGCGATCGCCTCGACCTCCTGCGCGCGCAGGCGGCAAAGGCCGATCCGGCCTGGGCGCGCACCGGCGCTGCCGCCGTCCAGGACACCCGCCGCGGCCTCGACCTGAACGTCTCCGAGGAGCTCGCCCTCGAAGCTCTCTTCTACCGCCTCGCCCGCACCGCGTAACCAGCGCCGCGCGTGTCCGGCCCACCGCCGTTGCGGCGCGGGAGCCGGGTCCCCGGCGAAACACGCGGGAGGGGCACTGCTTGTCTTCGCAGGGTCGGCGACCGGGATGATTGGGGCCCCTTGGGGTGGGAAGGGTTCGGGGCGGGGGCGGCCGGCGGCTGGGAGGGACGGGGCCCCGAAAGCTGTCGCCCGGAAGGGACGCGGCCCCTAGAGCTGCCGCCCGGCAAGGGACGCGGCCCTCTCGCCACGGCCCGGGCAGGCTGTGGCCGTGCCGAGAGGGCCGGGTATGAGGGGAGGTGTGGAGGGACCCTCGCGGGAGGGGCACGGGAGGGTGGCGGGACCGTCACCGAAGTCGGACCTCGTCACGGAGATGCCGGGAAGTCCTCTGTTCCTCCCGTGTTGTCCAACAGTGACCTACGCGCTGCGTGGATTGACCGTGCCATAGCAAGGGCAATCCACGCAGCGCGTCATCGACCCCCGTCTCCGGCCCCGAAGAGAGCCTCCCGGGGCCGGAGAGTGTGACGTTCCCGGCATCTTCGTCAACGATCGGTCCGAGGTGTGGAAGCTCTCGGACGGGATCGTCACGGAAGTCCGACCTCCCCCGTCCCTGCGGCGCCTCCCCCACGGGAGTCCGACCTCGTGACGTCCCTATGCCGCCGTTTTCACGGAAGCTCACGTCCTGGGCGCCTCATGGGGGTCACAGCCTGTCAGGACCCCCATGAGGCGCCCAGGACCACCTCGGACGGCCGCAGGCCTCACGGACCCTCGCCCCCGGCCGTTCAAGCAACCATCTACCCCTCGGCCCGCTTCGACCCGGCGTCGCCGTCCAGCTGCTTTTCCAGCGCCTCCCGCGCCGCTTGCTCGCGCGCTCGCTCGATCGCTCGCTCTTGGGCGAGGCGGGTGATCTGGGCCGCCTGGCGGGACATGATCACGCTGAAGTTGAGCGCCAGGCCGAGCAGGAGGAGGAGGACGATGGAGAAGAGGGCGACGTTGGTGTCACGGACGCCCATCAGGTCGGCGACGAACTTCAGGAGGCCGGGGAAGGCGGCGCCGGCCAGCATCGCCAGGCCGGCCACGAACCAGACGACGCTGTAGCGCTCCTGGAGGCGGTCGCGGCGGATCAGGTCGAGGATCCAGACCATGAAGAGGATCGCCAGGGCGGCGGCGATGATCCGCGTCTGCGCGGTGAGGCTGACGTGGTCGGCCTGCGCGGCGAGGGGGGCGAGGAGCGCCGTCATCGGGGGCCTCCCGCGCGAATCGTCCCGCTCCCGGCCCTCATCGCTCCGCCTCCGCGCGGCGCGGCTTGAACAGGCCGACGAGGATCACGATCAGGCCCTTGAAGATGAAGAAGGCCGAGCGCAGCGGGGTGAGGAAGGAGCTGCCGCCGGTCCGCTCCAGCATCCGCACCGGCACCTCCTCGACCCGCAGGCCCTCGCGCACCGCCAGCTGCAGCGACTCGATCTCGGCGAAGTCCGGCGAGTAGCTCTCACTGAAGAGCTTCATCACCCGGCGGTTGGCGGCGCGCATGCCGCTGGTCGTGTCGGTGAAGCGCTGCCGCGTCGCCAGCGTGAGGATGAAGCGGAAGACGTTGATGCCGATCCGCCGCGAGAGCGTCGCCTTGTAGTCCTCGCCCTCCGGCTCGGCGCCCGGCAGCGGCTCGGCCTGCGCGGCGTAGCGCGAGCCGATCACCAGGTCGGCGCGGTCCTCGCGCACCTCGGTCAGGAGGCGGGCGACCTCGGCGGCCGGATGCTGGCCGTCGGCGTCGAGGTGGGCGCAGAAGTCGTATCCCTGTCGCAGCGCCCACAGGTAGCCGGTCTGCAGCGCGGCGCCGAGCCCCTGGTTGAAGGGCAGGGTGGCGACGAGGACCCCCGCCGCCTGGGCCCGCGCGGTCGTCGTGTCGGTCGAGCCGTCGTCGACGACGAGGATGTCGGCCCCGGGCAGGTGGGCGCGGACGTCGGCGATCACCGCGTCGACCGACGCCTCCTCGTTCCAGGCAGGGATGAAGACGAGAGTCCGCAAGGGAGGGCGATTGTTCCACGGGGGCGCCGCCGGACGGTCGCCCGCACCCGGTCTGGCAGGATTGTGTTAGAGACTCCTCATGGCAAGCGGTGACGCCCACGAGCTGACGCGACCGCAGGCCGAAACTCCACGCTTCGGTATGCGGCTCTGGCTGACCGGCGCCTTCGCGGCGGTCAGCTTCATCACGGCCGCGACCGTCTACATCTTCGGCGACAACCAGCAGGCGCTGCTGGTCGCGGTGCTGATCGGGGTGCTGGCGGGCTTCCTGATCGCGGTGGCGATCTCCCACCGGGTCTCGGTCCTGGCGCGCGCCGCGGGGGAGATGGCGAAGGGCTCCTTCGACGCCTCGCTGAACACCGCCGGGGTCGACGAGATCGGCGACCTGGCGCGCTCGCTGGAGCTGATGCGCGCCTCGCTGCAGGAGAGCTTCGGCGTGCTGACCGCGGACCGCAACAAGCTGGCGGCGATCTTCGACGGGCTGACCGACGCGGTGATCGTCGTCGACTATGAGGGGCCGGTGCGCTTCTCCAACAGCGCCGCCGCGCGGTTGCTCGGCAAAGGCGGCGAGCCGCCGGAAGTGGTCGAGCCGCAGTTGCGCCGCGCCGCCGAGGTCGGCTTCGCCGCGCACCCGGCGCTGCGGATCGGCGACCGCGCCTACGCGATGACCGCCCGCGCCCTGCCCGACGAGCGCGCCGTCTTGGCGGTGCTCCGCGACCGCACCGACGAGCTCCGCCGCGAGCTCGCCGAAGCCGACTTCATCTCCAACGCGGCGCACGAGCTGCGCAACCCGCTGGCGGGGATGTCAGGGGCGATCGAGGTGCTGCAGAGCGGCGCCAAGAACAACCCGCTCGACCGCGACCACTTCCTCAACCGCCTGGCCGACGACGCCGAGCGGATGAAAGCGCTGACCGCCTCGCTGCTGACGCTGGCGCGGGTGGAGAGCCGCGGCGCCGCCGAGAACGAGGTCGTCGACGTGGCGATCGCGGTGCGCGACGTGGTCGCCGCGGTCGACCCGCCGCCGCGCATCGACCTGATCGTCGACGTCGAGCAGGACCTCGCCGCGGCCGGCGACCCGACCCTACTGCGCCAGGTGATGATCGGTCTACTCACCAACGCCTTCAAGAACACGCCGCCGCCGGGGTCGGTGACGCTGCGCGGCCGCCACCAGGGCGTCGGGGAGGTCGTGCTCGAGGTGATCGACACCGGCACCGGCATCCCCGGGCCGGAGATCGAGCGCGTCTTCGAGCGCTTCTACCGGCGCAGCGAGTCGCGCAAGCAGGAGGGCTTCGGGCTCGGGCTGGCGATCGCCCGGCGCATGGTCGACGTGATGGGCGGGACGATCGGCGCCGAATCCGTGCTGGGCGAGGGGAGCACCTTCTGGGTGCGGCTCCCGCTTGCACAGCCGAGCCCGACGCCCATCGCTTAAGGCTTGAGGCGTATAAAGGGCGGGGGAGATGTTTAGGAGAGTTGAAGGAAGCATGAGCAAGAGCTACGCAAAGGCGGGAATATGAGCAGCGGTCGGATCCTGATCGCCGACGACGAGCCGTCGGTGCGCGACTCGGTCGGCTACGCGCTGGCCCAGGAGGGCTTCGAGGTGACGCCGGCGGCGGACGGCGACGAGGCGAGCGACCTGCTCGGCGAGGGCATCCCCTTCGACCTGCTGATCCTCGACATCATGATGCCGGGCCCGAGCGGCCTCGATATCTGCCGGGACGTGCGGGCGCGGAGCGCGGTGCCGATCATCGTCCTCACCGCGAAGGACGCGGAGGTGGACAAGGTGGTCGGCCTGGAGGTCGGCGCCGACGATTACGTGACGAAGCCGTTCTCGGTCCGTGAGCTTCTGGGACGGGTGCGCGCGCAATTGCGCCGCCGCGAGCTCGACCGCTCGCCGATGGCCCAGCAGGTGAAGATCGAGTCGGGACCGGTGTCGATCGACCTCGTCCGCCACGTCGCCACGGTGCGCGGCGTGCCGGTCAACCTGACCCGCTCGGAGTTCCAGCTCCTGCGCCTGCTGGTCGGCCGCCCCGGCGAGGTCTTCGAACGCTCCCAGATCATGGAGGAGCTGTGGCAGACCGAGTTCGACGGCGACGAGCGCGCCTGCGACGTCCACATCTCCAACCTGCGCCAGAAGGTCGAGCGCGACCCGCAGAAGCCGGAGCTCGTTGTGACCGTGCGCGGGGTCGGCTACAAGTTCAGCGGCGACGAAGACTAGGTGGGTGGTTCCGGGGCGGCGGCCGTCGGGGCGGGCCCCCGGCCGTCCGAGGGAGGTCCTGGGCTCCTCATGGGGGTCCTGGCAGGCTGTGACCCCCATGAGGAGCCCAGGACGTGAGGCTTTCGTGGGAGAGGCGTCACAGGGATGGTGCGAAGTCGGACTTCCGTGACGATCGGGTCGGAGAGCCTCCACACCTCGCCCCGATCGTTGACGAAGATGCCGAGAACGTCACACTTTCCGGCCCTCGGAGGCCCCTTTCGGGCCGAAATGGAGGGGTCGATTACGCGCTGCGTGTTTTAGGGCCCCTATA
>CALCIA010000005.1 GCA_937907435.1 uncultured Actinomycetes bacterium | reverse complement strand
AGGGCCCCTATGGGGTGGGAAATACACGCAGCGCGTAGGTCGGTGTTGGACAACACGGGAGGAAGCGTGGAGTTCCCGGCATCTTCGTGACGAGGTCTGACTCCCGTCACGGATCCGTGAACCTCCCGTGCGCCTCCCGCCGGTGTCCCTCCACACCTTCCGCACACCCGCCACTCTCGCCACGGCCACAGCCTGCCCGGGCCGTGGCGAGAGTGGCGCGTCCCTTCCCCGGGCGACAGCTTGCGGGGAACCGGCCCTCCCGGGTGACAGCTTGCGGGGCCTGGACCCTTCCGGGCCCCCTCGCCGCAAGCGGTTCAACGAAACGAGGACGGGGCGCGGGGCCGGGCGACGTTCCGCCCATCGCGGGGCAGAGGCCGGGCCTCGGCTCCGCAATCCGCATGACTGTCGGGACTGCGGAGCCGATCCTTCCTGCGGCTGAATGGAGTCGAACCCTGGGCACGGAAGTCCTACCGCTTTCCAGAGCGGATTCCGTGTCCCTCCGAGTCCCCCCTGCGACCCTGCGTGTCCCCGCATGGCGGGGGGAATTTGGGGGGAGCCTTGGCTAGCTTCGGCCGTTCGCCGCCGAGCTAGCTGCGGCGCGCCGGCTCGACCACGCGCAGCTTGCCGAGCGGCACGACGACGATCTTGTCGATGTCCATGTCGCCTGGGAGGTTGGTGAACTCGACCATCGCCCTGTGGTCGTCGAAAACGTCGAGCACTCCACCGCGGGCACCCGCAGGCGCCTCACCGACCGATTCGGCGAGTTCCACGATGTCAAGTTCAGCAATGTGTTTGGTGGTGGCCATCACGTGTGATTTTAGAGCCTCGGGTAGGCGCTGACCAGACGCGGCGCGCTCTCCTCGTTTGCGTAGTGCCAAGCCGTCCTTGCCGGGGCAGTGCGCTTTCCGATCGCCAGCTCCATGTCGACCCGGCAGATGATGCCGTGCTCGGTGTCGATGACTCTGGAGACCGGGGCGAGAACTGCCGCCGTGCGGATCGCCGCCCAGACCGTTCCAAGATCATCTGGGCCGACATGGAGAACCTTCGCCCATTCCGGCCCGTGGCCTCGCGCGGCAAGGATCCACCCCTCGAACTTGATCGGCTCGTACCAGCATCCGATCACTCGTGGCGGTGGCTGCCCGGTTTGCGGTGGCCAGTTCATCGCGCCGGCAGCCTATTGCGCCGTGCGCCGGTCAGGAGCTGGGTTGCCTTGTCAAGACGAGGCGCGGCGAGCCACTTCAACCATCGTGACTCCGAGCGCATCCGCGATGGCTTCGACGGTTCCCCAGCTCGGATTCGACAAGCCACGCTCGATTGCGCTGATTGCGGCGGCGGTGGTTCCCGCCTGGTGCGCCAGTCCTTCCTGGGTCAGGTCGCGTTCCGTCCGAAGTTGTCGGATCGCTTTGCCGAGGCCCGGCGATGGGACGGCTCAATTCGTTGGCCACCCTTCTCGCCTGCCGCTGTGGACTTCGAGAGTCGGAAGTCATCGCCTTGAGATGGTCGGAGGTCGTGTGGGACACGGGCTGGCTTCGGGTGATCGAGGGCCACGTCCGAGGAAGGACGAAATTGCCGAAGGGCAAAAAGGGTCGGATCACCCCGATGCCGGACATCGTGAAGGTCGCCCTCCTTGACCACTTGGAGACGACGGCCTTCAACAAACCAAACGACCTAGTCCTCGCCCGTCCGGTCGATGGCTCGGAGCTGAACGCCTCCGCCCTGAACGAACGGTTCAAGGAAGTGGTCGTCGAGAGCGGCATCCGGCCGACCGAGCTACGCCGCTACAAAGAAGCGGACCGGCGAGTACGAGATGCGCGACTACGTCGCGTTGAGCTTCCACGACTGCCGCCACGCATGGGCCTCATGGTGTCTGTCCAATGGCCAGGCGCCAGGCGAACGTCCAGAAGTCAGGAGACGGAACGGCCCTCAGAGGATGAGGAACCGAGTACGGCCGGGAGGGTTGGCAGATCCGCAGACTCCCCGGCGCCTGGCGCCGCCCTCTTCGGATGGTCAGAGGTTGCTGGCCAGCGATCGGGCTGAAATCGGGGCTCGGACCCATCTACGTTCCCTCATCCCGGAAGCGGCGCCTTGATGACCCTTCGTGCCCCGCCGGCAGGTGATGGGGCGCTCGGGGGACAAAGGCGTACCTGCGGCGTGGGCGAGGGTGCAGGTCCAACCGATTGCATGTAGCCGGTTTCCGGCAGGCGTGGTCTGGCTCTTGACGTAGACCTTGCGCGCCACCTTTTGTGCCTGGCTGCACGTCGTCCCGTGCTCAAGGAGGTTCGTTTCCGCTTCGCCGGGCCCGGCGCATTCGTGGAAGTAGCTATGGGCACCCGCACTCGTCGTGAAAACCAGGGCCGCGGCGACCGCGATAACGGCGAATTCGTCCGTTCGATCCTTTTCCTCATTCGTTTTCTTCCATCAACGCGAACATGGCTTCCTGCTGGGGTTCCGAATCCTTCAGGGCCACCATGCAGCCCTCTTCTGCCGCGATGTTGAACGGTTCGCGATATCCCTGTCCGTAGGCGTGGCCGATGGCGCCCCAGTTCTGTTCCGTGTGGAATTCCTTCGCTAACTGCTTTTCAGGGGTGACGGCGCAGATGCCGTAGGCGATTTCCCAATTGCCGAGATCGGTCCCCGTGAAGTAGTGGAACTCTTCCGCCGCTATCGGATCGACTTCCGACGAAGTAGCCGGTTCGGGTTCAGTGGCCATCTTCCGGTGCTTCTGCTTCGCCTTCTCCTTGCGTTCGGCCTGTTCGGCCAGCACTTCTTGTTCTCGTTCTTCCTGTCTGGCGATCCGTTCCTCTTCGCGTTCCCTGAATTCCCTGTTTTCCTTCTGTTCGCGGCGTTCCGCCTCTGGCGACTCCGTCGATGCATGGTGCTTCTTGGTCAGGTGATCCTGGGCTTCCGCAACCGGAGTCGTTTCCCCGATGCCGGAAGACCCACCACCACCACCGCAGCCGGTCGCCGCGAGTACCAGAAGGGACAGGACTCCGACGAGTCCTACGAGACGCTTCATTTACTCCCCTACCTTCGATTGCGCGAGAAGCCTATATCGCCCTAATTGGACAGCGGCAGACGCCCGGACCGCCTGCCTTACCGGCTCAGTGCCGCGCCGCGACGTTGTCGTGGACACGGGCTCACGTCGCGCTCGTCCTCTCCGATTTGAGAATTGCGAATCGGCACGCCGATCCGAAGCGTTGGATTCGTGCGACGACCATGGAGCGCGGAGAGGCGATCGTGGACCCTCCGGCATCCGGCCGCACCCCTCGCGGAGAGGGCCGGCGAAGATTTAGGGGGAAAAGGGGGGAGCCTCAAGACGACGAAACCCCGCAATCCGTCTGAAATCAGGGACTGCGGGGCTCCATCTCCAGTGCGGCTGAATGGAGTCGAACCATCACGGGTGTTTCCACCCACAAGGCCCTCAACCTTGCGCGTCTACCAGTTCCGCCACAGCCGCTCGTGGGACCGGGGATTCTAGGGGTTCGGCGCGCGCGTGCCCTCGCGGCTTGCGGGCGTCCGGAGGAAGGGATACTCTGCGAACAGGTGTTCGTCTCAGCAGGTACCCCGGCAAACGGAGGAAAACGGAGCCCACGATGGACCTTGACCTGACCAAGCGGCAGAAGGAGATCTTCGACTTCATCCGCAAGTATGCGGCCAAGACCGGCTACCCGCCGACGGTGCGGGAGATCGGCAAAGCGGTGGGGCTGCACTCGTCCTCGACCGTCCACGCCCACCTGGCGAACCTGGAGAAGCTGGGCCTGCTCAAACGGGACCCCTCGAAGCCGCGGGCGATCGAGCTGCTGATGACGGGGGTCGACAAGGCGGTCAACGCGGTGAAGCCGGGCGGCGGCATCCCGCTGGTCGGCTCGGTCGCCGCGGGCGCGCCGATCCTCGCCGAAGAGAACATCGAGGAATACCTCGAAGTCCCCGACGTGATCGGCGGCGAGGACGGCGACTACATCCTCCAAGTCCGCGGCGAATCGATGAAGAACGCCGGCATCCTCGAAGCCGATTACGTGATCGTGCGGCCCGCCGACGATGCCGCCGACGGCGAGATCGTCGTCGCCCTGATCGGCGAGGAGGCGACGGTCAAGCGTTATTTCCGCGAACCCGACCACATCCGCCTCCAGCCCGAGAACGAGGAAATGGACCCGATCATCACGACCGAGGCCCGCGTGCTGGGCAAGGTCGTGGGGGTCTTCCGGAAGGTTTGATCCAGCCCCGCTGCGCCGGCTTGCAATAGGTCGTAGACGACCTAACATCGAGAGGGCGAGCCGAGCGGACGCGGGGCGGAGAGAAATCCGCTTCGAGGAAAGTCCGGACACCACAGGGCAGGGCGGTGGGTAACGCCCACCCGGCGAAAGCCGCGGGAAAGTGCCACAGAAACATACGGCCGATGGCGCGGCCACACGTGAGCCGCGTACAGGCAAAGGTGAAATGGTGCGGTAAGAGCGCACCGGCGTCGTGGCGACACGGCGGCCAGGCAAACCCCGCCCGGTGCAAGGCCAAGCAGGACCGTCGACCCGGCTCGGCGAGGTCCAGGTAGGTCGCAGGTGCGCTTCGGCGCCCCGTCAGGGCTCCGGTCCCGACGAGATAGATGTCCGCTCGCGACAGGATCCGGCTTACAGGCTCGCTGTCGGAAGGCCCCGCCTCGGCGGGGCCTTCCCATGTTGATGGGCCGAAAACTCAACTCAGGATTGAGTTTTCGGCCCATCAACGTGGGGCCCGTCAACCGGAAGGACGGATTCGCACGGGGGGTTGCAGGAGTTCGGGCGCCGGCGTCGACGGTCGATGAAGCCTGCAAGTTGCGGGTGTCGCGACGGGTGAGCGCAATTTTTCTGTCTTAGCGTTTGCTAACCTGCCGCCAACTTCCGCTGAATCTTTGCCACATATCGCAAAGAGCGGGGGACCCATTTGGTTGGGGCGAGTCGCGGCTGGTGCCGCGTAGCGCAGCTCTTTCAGCGCGAGCCCGTCAGCTAACCCCGCAAGCGCCAGAAAGAGACATGAATCAGCCCCCCGACCGCCTCGCGCGGACATACGACTTCACGGCAGCCGCCTGGCTACGCGCCGCGCTGCTGGCCGGCGCCCTCGCTGTGCTCGCGCTAGCCATCGCCCCGGGCGCCCAGGCCGCCACCGGCGGCGCGGCCCCGATCGCCGTCGAACCGGCCTCCGAAACGACCGAAGAATCGACGACGGCCACCGCCTTCAACGAAGCCGAACTGTCCTTCGCCCCGCTCCGTTACGCCGGCGCCAGCTGGTACGGCGGCAAGACGATGTGGGGGCGCTCGACCGCGTGCGGCCAGGTTCTGCGCCCGTCCACGATCGGCGTCGCCAACAAGCGGCTTCCCTGCGGCACCCCGGTCAAGTTCGTCTGGCACGGCCACTCGATCGTCGCCCCGGTGATCGACCGCGGCCCCTATATCAGGGGACGCGCCTGGGATCTCACTGCCGCCGCGGCGGAAGCGCTCGAGTTCGAAGGCGTCGGCCGGATCCAGTACGCGGTCGCGATCAAGTACGCCCGCACGGGCCGGTAGCGACCGCCCGGCGCAGCCGCGGCACCTTTCCAGCCCCCCGAAACGGGCTCCACACCGCATCATCGCGCGGTCGAGCGGGTTAAAGTTCCCTGCTCAGTAGCCGTTTCAGAGAGGAGCCGTACCGATGCCGAGGACTTCCTGCCGTGCTTCCACCGCCTCGCCTCGGAGGGGGCGGAGGGTCGCCTTCGTGCTCGGCGTCGCCGCCTTCGCGGTGATCGCGTCGGCCGCCGTCGCCACCGCCGCCGGGGTCGAAAAGACGACGGTCACGCTCGGCGCCACCTCCGCGACGCCCGATCCGTCCTGCCCGGACATGCCCTGCCAGGCGGTCGGCAGCGTCACCGGCTTCCAGGTGTCCGACGGCCAGACCCAGAACCCCTTCCTGGTGAGGACCGACGGGACGATCAAGTCCTGGACGCTGACCCTGGCCCAACCGACCAACAGCCAGCGCAGCTTCTTCAACGGCTTCTTCGGCACGCCGCCGGAGGCGCGCCTGGCGATCCTCCGCCGCATCCCCGCCACCAACCCGCCGCGCTACAACCTGCGCCGCCAGGGGGCGGTCAAGGTGCTCTCGCCGTACCTCGGCCAGACGGTGAAATTCGGCGCCTCGCTGAAGGTCGAAAAGGGCGACATCATCGGCGTCACCGTGCCGACCTGGGCACCGATGTTCTCACAGGAACTGAGCGCCACCAACGTCTGGCGGGCGAGCCGCGAGCCCGGCGCCTGCACCAACTCGACCGACATCCGCCAAGGGCAGCCTCAGGAAGAACCGGGCAAGCGCGCCACCTACGGCTGCAAATACGCGACCGCGCGGCTGCTCTACACGGCGACGCTGGTCGCCGACCACTGACGCGAAGCGCAGCAGGCGGCGCGTTCGCAGTAATCCGCGGATAGCGCGGATTACTGCGAACTCATCCGGGGGGGCGGCCTCCCGGGCTGGGACGACGAAGGGCCCGACGCTCTCGCGCCGGGCCCCGAATCGTCAGGTGCTTGCAGCTCTTAGGCGGCCGAGGGGAGGACCCGCGGGGTCGCCTGGTCCTGCGGGAGCGCCGCCGCGCTCGCGATCAGGGACTGGAACTCGTTGAGGGCCAGGTGGCCGACCGCCTCGAGGATCTCCTCGTCGGTCCAGCCGATCTCCCGCGCCTCCTCGTGGAGGTGGAGCGGCGGCGGCCCTTCGGCGTCGAGCGCCTCCTTCAGGTAGAGCAGCAGCGCCGCCTCCTTCGGGTCGGCGGAGGTGAAGGAGCGCGCCCGGGAGACCTCGTCGAGGCCGAGCCCGGCGCGGCGCGCCGACTTTGCGTGCTGGGCGATGCTGTAGCTGTCCTCGCGGTGCTCGGCGACGGCCAGCGCGATCCGCTCGCGGGTCGCCTGGGGGAGGACACCGCCACGCAGCTCGGAGCGCATGCGGGTGTAGGCGCGGAGGACGGCAGGGGCGCCGGCGAGCACGCCGACGAACTTGGTGACCGCACCGCCGGCCGCCTGGATGGACTTGATGAGCGGAGCGCTCTCGTCGGGCGCCGTCAACTCATCGTGGATCTGGAATCTGCTTACTGCCGTTTTTACCGTCAACTTGCTTCTCGTCTCTGGCCTGCCGGCCGGGATTGTGGGCCTGGTGGGAAGTAGTCCTGGGGGGAAATCCGCTTTACAGAGCCTTTACGTGGCCTTTACTTTACTTTGAGCCTCTTACTTACGTGTCGTAAGTTATAGCGACATTTCGAAGGTGTTTCAAGCGCGCCGAAACGGCCATTGACTACCCGGAATACGGCGTTCTGCACCTCCGCGGTTCATTCGCCTATCGTTGCCCGCCTACCGCGCCCAGAGCCGAGGAGGCAACCGCACAAATGGCAGACCGCCCGCAGACCGCCGAGGATGTCATCCAGCTCGTCAAAGAGCACGACGTGCGCTTCGTCCGGCTCTGGTTCACCGACGTCCTGGGACGGCTGAAGAGCTTCTCGGTCAACGCCGCCGAGCTCGACGACGCCTTCGAAGGCGGGATGGGCTTCGACGGCTCCTCGATCACCGGCTTCAACCCGATCGAGGAGTCCGACATGCTCGCGCTGCCGGACCCGACCACCTTCGACCTGCTGCCCTGGCGGCCCGAGCAGCACGACACGGTTGCGCGCATGTTCTGCGACATCCGCGTGCCCGGCGGCGGCCCTTACGAGGGCGACCCGCGCTGGATCATGCGCCGCGCCCTCAAGCGCGCCGAGGAGATGGGCTTCGACGCCTACAACATCGGCCCCGAGCTCGAGTACTTCTACTTCCGCTCGGCGAAACCGGAGAACGGGGTGCCCGAGGTCCTCGACGAGGGCGGCTACTTCGACCTGACGACGCTCGACGCAGGATCCGACCTGCGCCGCGAGACCGTCCTCGCCCTGGAGAAGCTCGGCATCCACGTCGAGTACACCCACCACGAGGTCGGCCCGTCCCAGCACGAGGTCGACATGCGCTACAAGAACGCGCTCGAGATGGCCGACGACTGCATGACCTACCGCATCGTGGTCAAGGAGTACGCGCTCAAGTACGGCTACCACGCGACCTTCATGCCGAAGCCGCTCTTCGGCGAGAACGGCTCCGGGATGCACGTCCACCAGAGCCTCTCCAAAGGCGGCAAGAACGCCTTCTATGACGCCGACGACCCCTACTTCCTCTCGCCGGTTGCGAAGTCGTTTATCGCCGGGCAGCTGAAGCACGCGCGTGAGATCTCGCCGCTCTTCGCCCAGTGGGTCAACTCCTACAAGCGCCTCGTGCCCGGCTTCGAGGCGCCGGTCTACCTGGCCTGGTCGCGCCGCAACCGCTCGGCGCTGATCCGGGTGCCGCTCTACCACCCCGGCAAGGAGGCGGCGACCCGCGCCGAGCTCCGCTGCCCGGACCCGGCCGCCAACCCCTACCTCTGCTTCGCCGGGATGCTGCAGGCGGGCCTCGAAGGGGTCGAGAAGGGATACGAGCTGCCCGAGCCGATGGAGCAGAACCTCTACCACCTCTCCCAGGAGGAGCTCGCGCACCAGGGGATCGAGCAGCTGCCGGCGACGCTCGGCGAGGCGATCGAGGTCGCGGCCGAGTCGGAGCTGGTGCTGCGGACGCTCGGCGAGCACACCTTCCGCCGCTTCGTCGAGATCAAGCGCCAGGAATGGGACGATTATCGCGTGCAGGTCACCCCGTACGAGATCGAAAACTTCCTGCCGATCCTCTGATGGCGCAGCTCCACGTACTGCGCGTCTTCTGTGACTCGGCCTGGAGTCACGGCAATCCGCTGGGGGTGTTTCTCGACGGCGACGAAGTGCCGGAGGAGCGTCGCCAGGACGTTGCGGCGGAGCTTGGCTTCTCCGAGACGGTCTTCGTCGACGACGCCGCCGAAGGGCGGATCCGCATCTTCACCCCTGCGTTCGAGCTCGGCTTCGCCGGGCACCCGACGGTCGGCACCGCCTGGCTCCTCGGCAAGGAGCGTGCGCCGGTCGAGGTCCTGCGCCCGCCCGCGGGCGAGGTAAAGGTGCGCGTCGACGGCGGCAAGACGTTCGTCACCGCGAAGCCGGAGTGGGGGCCGGACTGGAAGTTCTTCGAGCTGCGCGACCCGACCGCGGTCGAGGAGGCGGCGGACCTGCCGGACGGCGAGCAGGTCGGTTGCATCTGGGCTTGGGTCGACCGGGCCGAGGGCACGGTCCGCTCCCGCTGCTTCTCCCACGACGACAACATCGGCGAGGACGAGGCCACCGGTTCCGCGGCGATCTGCCTCGCCGCGGCGGTCGACCAGCCGATCGAGATCCTCCAAGGCCGCGGCTCCCGCCTGGACGCGCGCCCGGTCGGCGACGGCTTCGCCGAGGTAGGCGGCCGGGTGGTCGTGGACGAGGTTCGGGAGTTCGGGTTGTAGGCGGTTGGTTCACGGGCCCGGGGCCGGGGGAAGGGACGGGGGCTCGCAGGCTGGCGCCCGGGAGGGTCGGGGCCCCGCAAGCTGTCGCCCGGGTTATGGACGCGCCCCTCTCGCCACGGCCCGGGCAGGCTGTGGCCGTGGCGAGAGGGG
>CALCIA010000004.1 GCA_937907435.1 uncultured Actinomycetes bacterium | reverse complement strand
AGGGGCGCGTCCGTAATCCGGGCGACAGCTTGCGGGGCCTGGACCCTCCCGGGCGCCAGCTTGCGGGTCCCCATCCCTTAGGTGAACCCCACCACCCTCCCCCGCGGGATCACCAGCACCGGGTAGTTCGCTGCCTCGACCGCGTAATCGCTGGCCGCGCTCAGCACGACTTTGCCCTCCGGGGCCTCTTTGCGGGAGCCGACCACCAGCAGGTCGACGCGGCCCGAGCCGTGCTCGACGACGCTTGCGCCGAGGGCCGTCGCGAGGCTCTCCGCGGTCTGACGGGCGGCGAGGTCGCCCTCGTCGATGAGGCCGACCGTGTCCACGGTTAGCTCGGACTCCGACCACAGTCCGGCGGGCGCCACGGCGATCGCCGAGTTGCCGCCGAGCAGGAGTTTGTGGGCGGAGATGCCGGGCTTCACGAGGCCTTTGGCGGTCCGGTACTCGGAGCCGAAGACGAGGATGGATGCGCCCTCCTGCTCGACCAGTTCGCCGAGGCCGACGCTGGTCGCCGGGTTGATGACGACGTACTTCGGCATGTCCGGCGTGCCGATCGACTCGGCGCCGTGGGCGAGCAGGGCTTCGGCGGCGTGCTGGTCGAGCGATTCGCCGAAGGAGTGGCGGACGTAGGCGAGCGAGAGCTCGGCGCCCGGCAGGGCGAGAAGCCTGCCGAGCGCCAACGCGTCGCGATCGTTGTCGGTGTCGTCGTAGGAAACGATGATCTTCAGGGCCATACGGCGTCTCCTATCAGGCCGTCCCGGCGGCCGGGGCCGCCGACCCCGGGGCGCCCGCGGGGATCCCGTCGGGGTAGCCCAGCGACGGCACGTCCGACGGGTACACCTCGTGCCCGTGGACGGCGATGTCGCCCGTCTCCATGTCCGCCTCGCTCATCCGCAGCGGCACGACCAGGCCGACGACTTTCAGCAGGATGAACGTGCCGATCGCGGAGAAGGCGATTACCCAGGCCGCGGTGTAGGCCTGCACCCAGAGGAGGTGCAGCCCGCCGCCGGAGATCAGGCCTTCGTGTTCGCCCGCCATCAGCTTGTTGGCGAAGATGCCGGTCAGGAGGCCGCCCGCGACGCCGGCGAAACCGTGCGTGTAGACCACGCCAAGCGTGTCGTCGACGTTGCGGAATGGTGCCGTCCGGCTCAGGTAGTTGAGCGCGAAGTAGACCAGCGCCGAGGCGATGATGCCGATGACGATCGCACCCCAGCCGTTGACGAAGCCGGCACCGGGGGTGATCGCGACGAGGCCGACGATCATGCCATTGACACTGCCGATCAGGCTCGGCTTGCGCCCGGTCGCGTAGTCGAGGCCGACCCAGACGAGGAAGGCGACCGCGGTACAGAGGTTGGTGTTCAGCACCGAGGCGGAGGCCACTTCGCCGGCGCTGTACCAGTCACCGCCGTTGAAGCCGTTCCACCCCATCCAGAGGAGGCCGGCGCCGACCGCCACCATCGCCAGGTTGTTCGGCGCGTCGACCTCGCGGTCACGCTGGAGGCGCGGGCCGATCACCGCCGCGGCGACGAACCCGGAGACACCGGCGGCGAGGTGGATCACATATCCGCCGGAGTAGTCGACCGCGCCCTGCTGGGCGAAGAAGCCGCCGCCCCAGATCATGAAGGCGTTGATCGTGTAGACCAGCAGCGTCCAGAGGGCGACGAACGGGATCCAGGCCTTGAAGTTGAAGCGGCCGAGGACCGAGCCGAGCATCAGGATCGGCGTGATCGCGGCGAAGACGATCTGGAAGTACGCCAGCGTCGACATCGGGAAGAGGAATTTTTCTTCCGGGAGCTCGCCGATATGTGCCTGTTCGAGCAGGCTGTGACTGTTGAGGATCGATCCCGGCTTCCCCCACATGTTCCCGAAGAAGCCCGAGGTCGCCCCGAAGATGTGGATCGGATCCCCGAAGGCCATCTTGAATCCGACCAGGACCCAGAGGATGAGCACGATCGCGAAGGCGACGAACGCCATCATCATCGAGTTCACGGACCAGCGTTTCTGCATCACTCCGCCGTAGAGGACGACCAGGCCGGGGATGCTCATCAACCCCACCAGGGTCGCGGCGGTGAGCTGCCATGAGTTGGCGCCTTCGCTCAGCCATTCCATAGGTTCGATGCTTCCTTTCGTTGCGTGTCTGGACTGGCGTAACCCTCACGCGAAGGAAGCGGTGTCACTACGTACGAGTGTCCAAAGATCGGCGGGCGAACTTCTCACATCGGGCGATAGGCAGCTCGGGCACACGCACGTAAGTTGCCGTCATGCCACTCGAAGGACATTACGAGCGCCAGACCACGCCGCTCTACAAACTCAGCTCAAGGGAGATCAAGGTCGCCGTCGGCATCGTCGCCGTGACCTTGGTGACGGTGATCGCGATGGTCGCGTTCACGGGCGCGAGCAACAGCAACCCGGCCCCGGCCCAGGGCTGCATCAACCCGACCGTGGCGGGGATCGTCGGCGCGGAAACGCTCGGCGCCTGCGGTCAGGAGGCGGTCGACATCTGCACCCACGCGGCCGAATACACGGGTGCGCGCGCCGAGACGATCGTTGCCAACTGCGAAAAGCAGGCGGTCAAGTTCTGACCGCCTGCTGAGCAGTGCCTCCTACTTACCGCTCCACTTCGGGGTGCGTTTGCCGAGGAAGGCGCTGACGCCTTCTTTGGCGTCCTCGCTGGCGAAGGCGGTGGCGAAGCCGCCCTTCTCGGCCTCGATGCCGGCGTCGATGTCGCCCTTGTTCGCAACCTGCTTGACCTGACCGAGCGCGATCGGCGCCTGGCCGGCCAGCTTGTCCGCCCACATCAGCGCCGTCTCGAACAGCTCGTGATCGGGGACGACGCGGTTGACGAGGCCGATTTCCAGGGCCTCCTCGGAGAGGATCGCGTCGCCGACCAGGTTCATCTCCAGGGCCTTGTTCTCGCCGACCAGGCGCGGCAGCCGCTGGGTGCCGCCGAAGCCGGGGATGATCCCCAGCTTGATCTCCGGCTGGCCGAAGACGGCGGCCTCGCCGGCGATGCGGACGTCACAGGCCATCGCCATCTCGCAGCCGCCGCCGTAGGCGATCGCGTTGACCGCGGCGATCGTCGCCACGTTCTCGGTTTCGAATTCGCGGAACAGCGCGTGGGCGGTGTCGAGCAGCTCTTTGCCGCCGGCCTCGTCCATCTGCGTGAACGCCTTGATGTCGGCGCCGGCGGAGAAGACGATCGGCACCGAGGAGGCGATCACCATCGCGTGGATCCCCTCGTCGGCCTTGACCTTGTCCCAGACCGTCTTCAGGTCCTTGATGACCTGCGGGTGGACCGCGTTCATCGGCGCGTTGGCAAGCCAGGCGATCGCGACGTTGCCGCGCGTCTCCAGCAGGACTTTCTCCGCCTGCTCGCCCTCGTCGGGCTGCGGGTAGGCGTAGAAGCCCTGGCCGGTGGCGAAGCCGTGGCGGCCCTGGGCGACGAGGCGCCTGAGGGTGATCGGCGGCGCGAACCGCTCGCCGTACTTCTCCTCCAGCGCCTCCATCTTCTCGAGCATCTTGTCCAGGCCTTCGACGTCGGCTTTCCAGAACGGCGGCAGCAGGCCTTTGCGCGGATCGAGGCCAGCGCCGGTCATCATGCCGACGTCGATGTCGCGGACCGAGGAGATGCCCTCCTCGACCAGCAGGCAGGCCTCGATCAGCGCGCGGCAGCCGAACATGTCGATCAGCTCCTGGGCGTCCGGCTCGGCGTCACCGGGGATCGTCTGCTCGCCGTCCTTGAAGAAGCCCTCGCCGCCGCTCTTCATCCCCAGCTTGCCTTCGCCGACCAGGCCGCGCAGGCCCTCGTGGACGTAGAAGCTCTCGCCGTAGGAGTGGTTGAGGTGCTCGGCGACGTGGAAGACGGTGTCGAGGCCGAGCAGGTCCTGGAGGAAGAACGGCCCCATCGGCGCCAGCTTCGCCTCGGCGATGGCGCTGTCGATGGCCTTCAGCGAGAGGCCCTGGGTCTCCTGGGCGCGCCAGATCTCCCCCATCGTCGCCATCAGGATGCGGTTGACGACGAAGCCGGGGACCTCACCGCAGACGATCGGCTGCTTCTTGATCGCCTGGGCGAAGTTGTAGGCCGCGGTGGCGGTCTCCTGCGAGGTGTCCTCGCCGACGATCACCTCGACCAGCGGCATGATCGACGCCGGGTAGAAGAAGTGGAAGCCGACCACCTTGTCGGCGCGCAGGGTGGCCTCGCCCATCTCGGTGATCGAGAGCGAGGAGGTGTTCGAGGAGAGGATCGCGTGGCCGGGCGTGGCCGCGTCGATCTCCTTGAAGACGGACTGCTTGATCGCCATCTTCTCCGGCACCGCCTCGATCACGAAGTCGACGTCGGCGAACTCGGCGTAGGTCGTGGTCCCGGTGATGTTGCCCATCACCTCGGCGAGGCGCGCGTCGGCCTGCTCCTGGGTGATGCGCTCCTTCTTCACCTGGCCGCCGAGCTGGCCCTGGGTGACGGCGCGGGCCTTCTCCAGCGCGGCGTCGACGAATTTCTGGTCGATGTCCTTGACGACGACCGGGATGTCGGCGGCGGCGATCGCCTGGGCGATCTCCCCACCCATCGTTCCCCCACCGACGACGGCGGCCTTCTTGACGAACATTCGGCTCTGTTCCTCCCTTGCGGCTTTTGGCTGGGCGGCCGGCGGCCGCGCGAGTTGGGAGGCTATCCGGATGGAGGGCGACGCGACATCAGACCGCGACAGGTTGCTGGCGTTCGAGCTGGCGCTCGACGAAGCGGTCTGCGACGAGGTGCACCGAACGAGCTGGGGACGGCTCTTCCTCACCCCCTCCACGCCGCTGATCTGGGACGCCAACTGGGTCGCGATCGAGGCGGTCGGCCTGACCCTCGACCAGGTGATGGCGATCGCCGACGACGCGCTCGGCGGCGAGGGCCTCGGCCACCGCACGATCGGCCTGCTCGACGAAGCCGAGGGGAGGCGGCTCGGCGAGGAGGTCGAAGCCGAAGCGGCGAAGTGGCCCCGCTGGGAGGTCGAGCGCACCCGCTACATGCTCTGGCGCGGCGGCAAGGTCCAGCCCCACCTGGTGAGTTCGCACTTTCCCGCGGATAGCGCGGGAAAGTGCGAACTCACCGGGGGCGGGCCAGGGGCGCCGTGGGTTCGGGAAGTCCGATTGGCGGAAATTGCGGACTTGCGCAGGGCGATCATCGCCGAGTCGATGCCCGCGGGCGGCGACGGGCCCGAGGCCGTCGACCAGCTCTTCGAGCTCGACCGCCGCTACGGCGTCCCCGGCGGCGACCGCTGGTTCGTCGCCCCGCCCGAAAGCGACCCGATGTCCGCCTGCCGACTCCTCCGCGCCGACAACATCGGCCAGGTCGAGGAGGTCGGCACCCTCACCCCCGCTCGCGAGCGCGGCTACGCCAAGGCGATCGTCCTCGCCGCCATCGCCGCCGCCCAAGCCGAGGGCGACGCGACGATCTTCCTCACCGCCGACGCCGCCGACTGGCCCCAACTCTTCTACGCCCGACTCGGCTTCGAGACGGTCGGCGACCTGACCGTCCTGCGCCGCCAGCCGTAGTCGGCGGCTTCGGGGGCGGGTTGGAGCCGTTACCCGCTGGCAGCTCCGGGGAGGGACGCGAACCTTGCAAGCTGGCGCCCGGAAGGGCCGGTTCCCCGCAAGCTGGCGCCCGGTCAGGGACCCGCCCCTCTCGCCACGGCCCGGGCAGGCTGTGGCCGTGGCGAGAGGGGCGGGTGTGCGGAAGGTGTGGAGGGACACCGGCGGGAGGCGCACGGGAGGTTCACGGGACCGTGACGGGATACGCCACGACGGGCGCCGGGGCCGGGCCCTCGAACGGTCAGGAATCTCCCCGGTTGGAAATCCGCGTATGGCGCGGGTTTCCAACCACGCGGATCCCCGGTCGGTCCCGCGTGGTTCGAAATGGTCGCCATACGACCATTTCGAACCACGCGAGCTCCCGGCCGCCGGATCCGTGACGGAGATGCCGGGAAC
>CALCIA010000003.1 GCA_937907435.1 uncultured Actinomycetes bacterium | reverse complement strand
CCGGGCCGTGGCGAGAGGGGCGGGTCCCTAATCGGGCGACAGCTTGCGGGGCCTGGACCCTTCCCGGGCGACAGCTTGCGGGGAACCGGCCCTTCCCGGGCGACAGCTTGCGGGCCTGGACCCTTCCGGGGCTCCCGCCTGCAGGGCCCCGACCCTTCCGGGGCCCAGCCTGCAGGCCCCCCGTCCCTTCCCCGACCGCCGGCCAGCAGGGGCCCCGTCCCAACCCAGCGCCACCACCCAGCGCTCGGACCCCGCGGCGCCGGCTGCCTACCCCGCCTCTCCCCCCACCTTCGGCCCGAACGCATCGATGATGCGGTTCTGGAACTCGCTCAGCTCCTCCGCCGAGATGAAGTAGGTCGGCGGGGTGAGGAAGAGGCCGTCGGCGCGTTGGGCGGTCGCTTCGACGCGTTCGCGGACCTTGTCGAGGGGGCCGGCGGCGCAATAGGTCTCGACCATCGCGTCGGGGATCGCGGCCGGGACCGCGGCCAGGTCGCCGCGGCGGAACGCCTCTCCGGCCTCCGCCGCGGCGGACTCGAAGCCGTGCATCTCCCACAGGGGCGCGTAGGTCTTCACCGTCGCGTAGAAGGCGATCGTGCGGCGCGCCATGTCGAGCGCGCGGCCCTCGTCGTCGTCGATCGCGCAGCAGACCGTCGGGATGTAGTCGAAGTCCTTCCGACTTCTGCCGGAGCGCCGGAGGCCGCCTTCGAAGCCCGGCCGCACCACCTCGTCGATCCACATCAGGCTCTGGATCGGGTGGCCGATCAGCCCATCGCCGACGTCGCCCGCCATCCGCGACATGCCCGCCTGGAGGGCGGCGACGTAGATCGGCGGCGGCGTCTCGCGGGCGGGCGGGTGCGGGCGCACCCAGCCCTTGATGTCGATGTCGTAGTAGTCGCCCTCGTAACGGATCGGCTCGCCCTTGCTCGCCTGGCGCATGATCAGCCGGGTCGCCTCGATCGCCTCGCGCAGGTGCGGCGCCGGGCGGCCGTAGTCGGCGTTGTGCCAGGTCTCGTTCAGGCGTTTGACACCGGAGCCCAAGCCGAGGCGGAAGCGTCCGCCGGACATCTCGTCGAGGTCGAGCGCGGTGATCGCGTGGACGAAGGGGCTGCGGGTGAAGGCCCAGGTGATGCCGGTGCCGACATCGATCCGCTCCGTCTTCGCCGCCAGGTAGGCGGCCTGGGTGTCGGCGGCGCGGAAGAGCTCCGGCGCCCAGACGCACTCGATCCCCGCCGCCTCGGCGCGCAGCGTCTCCGCCTCGAGGTCGGCGATCGAGTTGCCGATCGCGGCGACCGAGATCCGTTCCAGCGCGCTCACTTCGCGTTCCGCTGTTCTTTATGGCCCTCAGGGGGCCAAAAGGAACAGCTGGACGCGGGGGTCATGCCGCGGCGGGGGCGAGGACGCGCTTGGCGACCTGCTCGCGGTGCCAGCGCGCGTCGCCGAACATCGAGGCGTTGGCGCGGCCGCGCTTGAGGAACAAGTGGAGGTCGTGCTCCCAGGTGAAGCCGATGCCGCCGTGGACCTGGATCGAGGCGTCGGGAACGCGCCAGCCGGCGTCGGAGGCGTAGGCCTTCGCCATCGAGGCGGCGAGCGGCAGGGCGTCCGGGTCTGCGTCGGCGGCCCAGGCGGCGCCGTAGACGGCCGAGCGCGAGTTCTCGGTCTCCAAGAGCATCTGCGCGCAGCGGTGCGAGACCGCCTGGTAGGCGCCGATCGGCCGGCCGAACTGTTCGCGGTCCTTGGCGTAGGCGACCGCCATGTCGAGGGCGCGCTGGGCGACCCCGGTCGACTCGGCGGCGAGCGCCACAGCGCCGCGCAGGAAGACCGCGCCGAACTCGGCGCCGTGGCCGGGCAGCGTCTGCTCGGCGGGGACGTGGACGCCCTCGAAGGTGACCGTGGAGAGCCGGCGCGTGGTGTCGATCGAGATCTCCGGCGCGACGCTCACGCCCGCGGCGTCGGCGGGGACGATGTGGCGGCGGCCGTCGGCGGTGGCGACGAGGAAGAAGGCGGCGCCCGCCGCGTCGGCGACAAGCTGCTTCTTGCCGTTCAGCACGACCCCGTCGCCGTCGGCCTCGTCCTTCATCGGGTAGGCGCCCGGCGTGCCGGTCGAGCCGGCGTCGACCATCGCCTGGGTGCCGCGCGCGGTCCCCTCGGCGAGCGGCCGCAGCCAGCGCTCCTTCTGCTCCTCGGAGCCGCTCCGCGCCAGCGCCAGGCCGACCACGGTGTTGGAGAAGAGCGGCGAGGGCGCGAGCGCGTACCCCATCTCCTCGAAGAGCACGGCGAGGTCGACGGTGCCGAGGCCCTGGCCACCCCACTCCTCGGGCAGCGCCAGCCCCGCCCAGCCGAGCTCCGCCATCTCCACCCAGCCCGCGGAATCGACTCCGTCCTCGCTCCCCGCGATCTCCCGCATGCGCTCCGATTTGAAGCGCGAGGCGAGGAAGTCGCGCGCGGTCGAGCGGATCGCTTCCTGCTCGTCGGTCAGGTCGAAGTACAAGATCCCCTCCCTCGGCTCAGCGCATCCGCGGCAGGCCGAGCACCCGCTCGGCGATGATGTTCTTGAGGATGTCGGTGGTGCCGCCCTCGATCGAGTTCGCCCGCGAGCGGAGGAAGTTGTACTGCCAGGCGCCGTTCGCGATCGCCCCGTCGGAGCCGCGCCCGAGCGCCGCCCAGGCACCCTCGATCTCCAGCGCCAGCTCGGTCAGGCCCTGGTTGATGTCGGCCCACTGCCACTTGCCGAGCGAGCCCTCCGGGCCGGGGATGCCGGACTCCATCGTCTTGGTCAGCCCGCGGTAGGCGTTCAGCCGCATCGTCTCGGCCTCGATGAAGAGCTGGGCGATCTTCTGGCGGAAGTAGGCGTCCTCGGCGGCCGACGTGCCGCCCTCCTCGCGAACCTCGCTTGCGAGCGCGGCGAGCCGCGTCAGGTTGTTGTGGATCCCGGCGATCGCGCCGAAGGCGAGCCCGGCGCGCTCGTTCATCAGCGTCGTGATCGCGACGGTCCAGCCGTTGCCCACCCCGCCGACCACGTTTTCGTCCGGGACCCGCGCCTCGTTGATGAAGACCTCGTTGAACTCGCCCTCCCCGGTGATCTGCACCAGCGGTTTGGCTTCGACCCCGTCCTGCTCCATGTCCATCAGGAAGTAGGTGAGGCCCTGGTGCTTCGGCGCGTCGGGATCGGTGCGGGCGACCAGCATGCACCACTTCGCGTACTGGGCGAAGGTCGTCCACACCTTCTGCCCGGTGACGACCCATTCGTCGCCGTCCTTCACCGCGCGCGTCTTCAGCGAGGCGAGATCGGAGCCGGACTCGGGCTCCGAGAAGCCCTGGCACCAGATCTCCTCGCCGGTCAGGATCGGCTCCAGATAACGCTCCTTCTGCGCCTCGGTGCCGTGCGCGATGACCACCGGACCGCCCATCGCCAGGCCGAGCACGTTGGCCGGGCTCGGCGCTTCCTGGGCGGCGGCCTCGCCGACGAAGATCGCCTGCTCGATCATCGTCGCGCCGCGGCCGCCGTACTCCTTCGGCCAGGAGATCCCGGCCCAGCCGGCCGCGTGCAGCTTCAGCTGCCACTCGCGGCGGAACGACATGACCTCGTCGAGCGAGCCCTCCGGCTCGGGGCCGGGGTTGTTCTCGCGCAGCCAGGTCGCGACCTCGTCGCGGAACCCCTCCTCCGATGGCGACAGCGTCAGGTCCATCGAGCGCTCACCCTACACGCCTCCTGGCCAGACGGCCAGGAGGCACATGAAGGCTCAGCTGCCGCAGGTCTTGAATCCGTACGCCTCGGCCTGCTTGGTCGCGCCGGAGAGCGTGTCGTCGCCGGGACCACCGCCGTCGTCCTCGGCTTCGGCGACTTCGTCGGCGAGCGTCGAGGTGAGCTCTTCGATCGTCCCCTCGTCGCCGGCGGGCGGCGTCAGCGCGGCGATTTCTTCGCCCTGCTTGGCGATGTTCGGCAGCACGACTTCCTGGAAGAGCTCCGCTTCCTGGTCGGGACTCGGTTCTTCCTTCGTGATCGGGATGTCGTGCGCTTTGGCGTACGCGGAGATTTCTTCGCTCAGTTCGTCTTCCGCGTCGCCACAGATCTTGTCGGCTTCCTTGACGAAGGCGGCCTTGGTCGGGCCGTCGCCGCCGGAGGAATCGGCGGTGGACGAAGTGGCGCTGGTGCTGGAACCGCCGCCGCCGCAACCGGCGACGAGGGCCATCAGACCCAGCAGGGCAAAGAGCGCCGGGACGAGTCTGCGCATGGGAAGTTCTCCTCGGTAGGGGACGAGACGAGGTCGGCAAGCTAGCGACCCCGTCGGTCCCTACGCGGATCTACACCCTCTCGATCAGCGTGCCGGTCCCGAGGCCGCCCCCGCAGCACATCGTCACCAGGCCCATCTCCTTGTCGGAGCGCTCCATCTCGTGCAGCAGGGTGGTGACCAGGCGGGCGCCGGTGGAGCCCAGGGGGTGGCCGATCGCGATCGCGCCGCCGTTGACGTTGACCCGGTCCATGTCCGGTTCCAGCTCGCGCTGCCAGGCGCAGACCACCGAGGCGAAGGCCTCGTTGATCTCGACCAGGTCGATGTCGTCCATGGTCATCCCGTTTCGCTCCAGGAGCTTCTCGGTCGCCGGGATCGGGCCGGTCAGCATGATCACCGGGTCGACCCCGACCGTGGTGATGTCGTATATGCGGGCCCGGGGGGCGAGGCCGAGGGCCTCGGCCTTCTCGCGCGCCATCAGGAGGACGGCGGCGGCGCCGTCAGAGACCTGGGAGGAGTTGCCGGCGGTGACCTTGCCGTCCTCCTTGAAGGCGGGCCGCAGGGCGGCGAGGCCCTCGAGGGTCGTCTCGCGCAGGCCCTGGTCGGTGACCCGGGTGGCGCCGTCGGCCTCGACCGGGACCGTCTCGCGCTCGAAGCGGCCCTCCTCGGTCGCCTGCGCGGCGAGGGTCTGGGAGCGCAGGCCGAGCTCGTCGAGCTCGGATCTGGGGATCTCCCAGCGGTCGGCGATCATCTCGGCCGAGAGGCCCTGGGGGATCAGGTCGTAGCGCTCCAGCAGGCCCGGGGAGAAGGCCATGCCGTACTCGGCCATCATCTCGCCCGCCTTCGCGAAGGAGTTCTTGCCCATGTGCTCGACCCCGCCGCCGACGGCGACGTCGCAGACGCCGGAGGCGATCAGGGCGGCGGCGAAGTTGACCGCCTGCTGGGCCGAGCCGCACTGGCGGTCGACGGTGGTGGCCGGGACCTCCTGGGGCAATCCTGCCTCGAGCCAGGCGTTTCGGCCGATGTTGATCGCCTGCTCGCCCCACTGCTGCACGCAGCCGCAGATCACGTCGTCGACCTCGGCCGGGTCGATGCCCGCGCGGGAGATCAGCTCGGCGTAGGTCCGCGCCAGGAGGGTCGAGGGGTGGAGGTCGCGGTACCAGCCCTTCTCGGGGTGGCCGCGGCCCACGGGGGTGCGGAGCGCCTCGACGATCACGACCTCGCGGCCGCCGAACCTGCCCTTGCCGTGTGCCATCCGTCGTCCTCCCTGCTCGAAGTTGCCCGCGTTCCGAGATATGCGGGGTTCCGATCAACGATAGTCCTCCTGATTGACCGGTCGGTCAACCGCGCCGCGTCGGGCGAAAAAGCTTGATAGGAAACCCGACCGATGAGCGATTCGAAGGGTTACGAAAGTCCGGGGATCGCGGGGAGCGGCGCTATCGCCACCGGCCTCGCCGCGGTCTCGACCACTACTGCCGACACCATCCTGCTGGCGCGGTCGGAAGCCTCGGCATGGCGCGCCGAGGAGAAGATCGTCGCCGCCTGCGCGAAGATCGAGGGGGCGGAGCCCTCGCGCCTGCGGGTCACCACCGACCCCAAGGACCTGGCCGACTGCGATGTCGTCGTCGAGGCGATCGTCGAGGAGCTGGACGCCAAGGCCGAGCTGATCAAGACGCTCGACGAAGCGTGTCCGAATGCTGACTTGGCGACGACCACCTCTTCGCTCGGCATCGGCGACATCTCTGGCAAGGCGGGCGTGCCGCGCCTCTACGGCCTCCACGTCTTCAACCCGGTGCCGCGGATGGCGCTGATCGAGGTCTGCATCCCGGACGGCGCCGAGGCGGCCCGCGAGCGGGCGATGGCCTGGTGCGCGGCGCTCGGCAAGACCGCGGTCGAGGTCCCCGACCAGGCGGGCTTCGTCGTCAACCGCCTGCTCTTCCCCTACCTGTTCGACGCCGTGCGGATGGTCGAGCGGACCGGCATGGAGGCGGGCGAGGTCGACACCTGCATGAAACTCGGCGCCGGCCACCCGATGGGCCCGCTGGCCCTGCTCGACTTCGTCGGCCTCGACGTCGCCGAGGCGATCGGCGACGCCCTCTTCGCCGACTCCGGCGACCCGGCCCACAAGCCGCCCGGCCTGATCGTCGAGATGATCGGCCAGGAGAAGCTGGGCCGCAAGTCCGGCGCCGGCTTCTACAGCTACGACTGAGCGGCACCCGGCGCGCGGGCCACACTCCCGCGCGCTGTCCGTCGCACCCCCACGTTGATGGGCCGAAAACCCGCCAGATAGTCCGGTTTTCGGCCCATCAACCGCGGGGCCCGCGGGAAGCGGGCTCGGGCAAGGAAGGGATCCGGGAAGGGACGCACGGGCGGCGCGCTACTCGGCGGGCGCCGTCTTCCCTTTCCCCGAGAGGTCCCAGATCACGTCGGCCTCCGAGATGTTCTGACGGCGGGCGACGTTTTCGACCTCTTCCCAAGGCAGTTCGGCGTCGGGGAGGTCGTCCCAGCGGGCGAGGTCGAGAGCCTCGATCGAGCCTCTGAGCGCCGGGCCGAGGTGCTCCTCGGAGCGCAGCAGCGCCCTCAACACCTCGAGCTGCTTGTCGGTCAGGCGAACAACCCACATGGGGCACCTCCAGCTTGAGCGGGACGCGGGTTGCCCAGAGAAATTAGGCGTCCGGACGGACGGAAGAACTGTCCGCGGAGCTGCTGATCCGCACCGCCTCGATCCGGTTCTCCCGCACCGCCTCGACCCGCACCGTGTAGCCGTCGACGGTGATCGAGTCGCCGCGTTTGGGCAGCCGCCCGAGCTCGCCGAAGACGTAGCCGCCGACCGAGTTGTAGGCCTCCGAGTCGGCCCCGGGCAGGTCGATGCCGGCGTCCTCGAGGTCGCCGAGGCTGACGTGGCCGCGAACGAACCAGTCGCCGTTGGTCAGCCGCCGGACCTCGCTCGCGCGCGGATCGGTCTCGTCCTCGATCTCCCCCACCACCTCCTCGAGGATGTCCTCGACGGTGACGATGCCGACCGTCCGCCCGTACTCGTCGACGACCACCGAAAGCGAGGTGCGCTGCACCTGCAGGTCGTGGAGGAGGTCGTCGATCGGCCGCGTCTCGGGGACGATCAGAGCGTCACGGATCACCGACTCGATCGTCGCCTCCGGCCCCTCGCTCATGTAGAGCCGGGCAAGGCTGTTGTTGTGGACGACGCCGCGGACGCGGTCGGCGTTGTCGTCCTCGATCACGACCAGGCGGGTGTGGCCGGAGGTGACGCAACGGCGCAGGGCGGCCTCGACCGTCTCGTCGGAGTCGACCGTCACGACCGCCGGGATCGGCGTCATCACCTCGCGCGCCTCCTGTTCGTGCAGGTGGAAGACGCCCGCCAGGTGACCGGCCTCGTCGGGGTCGAGGCCGCCCCGTTTGGCGCCGCGGGCGATGATCAGGCGGAGCTCCTCGGGCGAGGTCTCCTCGACGTCCTCGGTGTCGATCCGCAGCACCCGTTGGACCAGGAAGTTGGCGGGCGCGTTGGTGGCGACGATCAGCGGGTGCAGCACGCGGCCGAGGAAGATCAGCGGCCCGGTGACACGGATCAGGGTCGTCTCGGCGCGGCCGATCGCGACCATCTTCGGCGACTGCTCGCCGAGGATCACGTGCAGGAAGGTGACGATGATGAAGGCGAGGGCGATCGAGAGCCCCAGCGCGACCGCGTGGTTGGCGAAGCCGGTGAAGAGCGGTTCGATCAGCTCGGCCAGGGCCGGCTCGCCGAGGAAGCCGATGCCGAGCGAGGCAAGCGTGATCCCGACCTGACTGGTGGCGACGAACTCGTCGACCCGGTCGAGCTGTTCGAGCGCCAGGGCGGCGCCCCGCACGCCGTCGCCCCGCATCTGCTCAAGGCGGGCGCGTCGCGAGCGCACCACCGCGAACTCTGCCGCGACGAAAAAGCCGTTGACCGCGATCAACAGCATGAGGAGGACGAGCAGCAGGATGCTCATCGGCGATGTGACCCGGTACTTCGGGCTGGAACGTCGTCGGCCATTCGGCCTACCCAATATAGCCGGCCGTCCCGCGGATCCTCGCCGAGCCGGCATATTGCGAGCAGGACGATGAAGATCGCGACGCTCTCAGAGATGCTGGAAGAGGTGGTCCGCCTCGGCGAGACGACCGGCACCGGCGAGCAGGCACACGAGCTCCGGGGCGAACTGGAGGGCCGCCTGGCGACCGTCCGCGCCGCCGTCGCCGGCGCCACCGTGCCCCGCGTGATCGCGATCGAGCGCCTCTACGAGCCGGTCCGCGTCGCCGGCCTCTGGGTGCCGGAGATGATCGCGATCGGCGGCGGCGAGGACGTCGCCGGCTCGCCCGGCCTGGCCCCCGCCGAGGTCTCTTGGGGCGAGCTCGCCGGCCTCCGCCCCGACATCGTGATCGTCATGGTCGAGGGCTACCTGGAGAACGTCCAGGCCCAGGCGATGGAGGTCTGGGAGCACATCGAGTCCCTCGGCGCCGCCCGCGTCTACGCCGTCGCCGCCCAGTCGGGCTTCAGCGACCCCGGCCCACGCCTCGTCGACGGCGTCGAGCTGCTCGGCCACCTCCTCCACCCGGACCTGATGGACGCACCTGGCAACACCCCGTACACCCGGCTGCGCTCACCGGCGCCCCGGACCGCGGAGGCGTAGGCGAGTAGTTCGACGGGTGATTGCGGCGCGGGGACGCTGCGGGGCCTCGCAAGCTGTCGCCCGGAAGGGTCCAGGCCCCGCAAGCTGTCGCCCGGATAGCGGACCCGCCCCTCTCGCCACGGCCCGGGCAGGCTGTGGCCGTGGCGAGAGGGGCGGGTGTGCGGAAGGTGTGGAGGGTCGTGCGCGGGAGGGAGACGGGAGGGTCACGGAACCGTGACGGAAGCCGGAGCTCGTCACGAAGATGCCGAGAACTCCGGTCTTTCTCCCGTGTTGTGCAACACCGAC
>CALCIA010000002.1 GCA_937907435.1 uncultured Actinomycetes bacterium | reverse complement strand
CGTCCCGTCACGGATCCGTGAACCTCCCGTGCGCCTCCCGCCGGTGTCCCTCCACGCCTTCCATACACCCGCCCCTCTCGCCACGGCCACAGCCTGCCCGGGCCGTGGCGAGAGGGGCGGGTCCCCCTCCCCCGGGCGCCAGCTTGCGAGGCCTGGACCCTCCCGGGCGACAGCTTGCGAGCCCCCCGTCCCTCCCCAGCCGCAGAGTCCTCGGTCACCTTAAGCAGGGCGTCACACAAATGGCACTGTTTCGTTTCCCACACGCGCGTCGCCGCGCCCTACAGTGGCCTCATGGACTCGACGCGACAGGCCTGGAACGACGAGCGGATGGATGAATTCGCCGAGCGGACCGAAGAGAACTTCAAGGAGGTCCGAGCCGAGATCAAGGACGAGATCCACGGTCTCCGGGCGGAGATGAACGGGCGTTTCGCAGGTCTCGAAGCAAAGATCGACCGGCGGTTCGACATTCTCTTCGGGGCACTGGCCACCGGGTTCGTCGGCGCGGTCATCTCCCATTTCCTTGGCTGAGCCCAGGCATCGCCGAGGCCGCCGACACCTGGCGGCTAGCCTGGTGACATGCGCCCGCGCCTCGTCCTCGCGGTCCTCGTAGCGCTCGCGCTCGGCGCGGCGGCGGGCCTTGCGGCCTGCGGCGGCTCGAGTGGGAGCGCGGAGCGGACGGCGACCGCAACCGAGACCGCCGCCCAGGTGCCGCCCGACGCGGCTCGGCCCGGCGACAAGATCGGGCTCAAGCGGGTCGGTGACTTCGACCATCCGACCTACGTCGCCGGGGCGCCCGGCTACCCGCACTTCCTCTTCGTGGTCGAGCAACCCGGCCGGGTCGAGGTGCTCAAGGGCGGCAAGCGGGTCGGCCGGCCCTTCCTCGACATCCGCTCGCGGGTCGACTACGACGGCGCCGAGCGCGGCCTCCTCTCGATCGCCTTTCCGCCCGACTACAAAGTGAGCGGACGCTTCTACGTCTACTACGTCAACAAAGGCGGCTCGATCGAGATCGACGAATTCCACCGCGCGAGTCCCACGCGCGCCGCGCCGAAGTCCCGCCGCACCGTGATCACGATCCCGCACCCGGACAACGCCAACCACAACGGCGGCCAGATGCAGTTCCTAGGCGGAGATCTCTACTTCGGGACCGGCGACGGCGGCGCGGGCGGCGACCCGCCGAACAACGCGCAGAACAAGGACGTGCTGCTCGGCAAGCTGCTGCGGATCGACCCGCTGCCGGCCGGAGGCAGGCCCTACACGGTCCCCTCCTCGAACCCGTTCGTCGGCGCCGCCGGCCGCGCCGAGATCTACAGCTACGGCTTGCGCAATCCGTTCCGCTTCAGCTTCGACTCGGTCACCGATCCGCAGCACCCGCGGATCGTCATCGGCGACGTCGGCCAGAACCGCTTCGAGGAGATCGACTACACGACGCTGGCCGCCGCCCGCGGCGCCAACTTCGGCTGGGACGCCTTCGAGGGCTACTCCCCATATAAAGAAGAAGACTCCGGCACCCCCGACCCCGGCGGCACGACCAAACCGATCTTCGCCTACCCCCACTCGCGCGGCGGCAGCTGCTCGGTGATCGGCGGCTACGTCGTCGCCGACCGCTCGCTGCCCTCTCTCTATAAGCGCTACGTCTACGCCGACTACTGCGAGGGCCAACTGCGCGCCCTCACCCCCCACCTCCGCCGCGCGAGCGGCGACCACAAGCTGGGCCTCGCCGTCCCCTCCCCCACCTCCTTCGGCGAAGACGACGCCCACCACCTCTACGTCGCCTCCCAGGACGGCCCCGTCTACCGCTTGATCGAGCAGGCGAAGTAGCCGCCCGGCGATGGGCGTCCGCTGCCTAAGGTCGCTCCTCGGGATCCAAGCTGAATCGGCCGCCTCCATCTTCCTCAGGGATCCACTCGATCCCCTGCAACAGGTCGCCAGGACTGACCTCGAGCGCGCCCGCGAGACGGTAGATCGAGTGCATTCCGGGATTGGACTCCCCGCGCCTCAACCGCTCGAGCTCAGCCAGGGGCACCCCGGACCGCTCGGCCAAGGCCGCGTCGGAGAGACCGCGCCGTCGCTGTGCTCGGGTGACATGGTCACCGATCCGCCGAACCACCTGTCGCGTTTCGTCATCCACTCGTCTCCCAAGGGCCCGAATGCCTCAGATTCGCCCCCCTCGCAAGCGGATGGTTCGGTACGAACCTGGATTTTCCGGAAAACATCTTCTGCCTATACGGCATGGTTTTGTCTGTAGAGCGAACTCGAAAGGATCGTAAGCCTCCCAGTCGATGGCGGAGGGGGCCAACAGGGATGGGCAGGGCAACGGGGACGAGATCGCCAAAGTGGTTGGCACACGCATCGCAATCCTTCGCGAAGCGGCGGATTTAAGTCAGGAGGAGCTCGCGTCCCGAGCCGGGCTTCATCGCACGACAATAAGTCCGTTGGAGCTCGGGAAAGGGGGCTTTCGGGCCAAGACCCTCGTTCGCATCGCGGGCGTACTGAAGGTATCCCCCGCCGCGCTGATCGACGGGGTGTATTGGGTTCCCGACGGCGGCGGCGAGGGGCACTTCACGGATAAAGCCCCCAAACCCGAGGACCCAGGCTAAGGTTGGCTGACCAGCCAAACTGGACGGAGGAGGGAGCATGGAGAGCGGGACGGTGGAGACGAAGGTCGGGGCCAACGGCTCGAGTGGCGCGGCGGAGGCGGAGACGCTGGAGGTGCTGAACCCGGCGACCGGGGAGACGATCGCCACGCTGCCGGTCGATTCGCCCGCGGCGGTCGCGGAGACGGTGGCGCGGGTGCGGGCGGCGCAGCCCGACTGGGAGGCGATGGGGATCGAGGGGCGCTACCACTGGCTCGGCAAGCTGCGCGACTGGATCCTCGACAACCAGGACCGGATCCTCGACACGATGCAGCGGGAGACCGGCAAGGTCCGCGCCGACGCGTCCAACGAGCCGACCTACCTCGCCGACACGATCAACTTCTACGGCACCCAGGCGGCCAAGTTCATCGGCGAGGAGAGCGTCCGCCCCCACTCCCCCCTGCTCGCCGCGAAGAAGCTCCGCGTCCAGTACCGCCCCCAGCCGGTGGTCGGGATCATCAGCCCCTGGAACTTCCCGCTGATCCTCTCGCTCGGGGACGCGATCCCGGCGCTGATGGCGGGCGCGGCGGTGGTGATCAAGCCGTCGGAGTTCACGCCGCTCGGGATCGCCGAGGTGGCCGCGGCCTGGAAGCAGGAGATCGGCGGGCCCGACGTGTTCGACGTCGTCCAGGGCATCGGCGAGACCGGCGGCGCCCTCGTCGACAACGTCGACTACGTCCAGTTCACCGGCTCCGACCGGACCGGCCGCAAGGTGATGGCGCGCGCCGCCGAGACGCTCACCCCGGTCAGCCTCGAGCTCGGCGGCAAGGACCCGATGATCGTGCTTCGCGATGCCGACATCGACCGCGCCGCCAACGCCGCCGCCTGGGGCGGGATGTTCAACTCCGGCCAGGTCTGCATCTCGGTCGAGCGCATCTACGTCGAGGAGCCCGTCTACGACGACTTCGTCGCCAAGCTCACCGCCGAGGTCGGCCGCATCCGCCAGGGCGCCGACGACGCTCGCAACCCGATGGACGTCGGCGCGATGACCTCGCCGAACCAGACCGCGATCGTCGAGGGCCAGGTCGACGACGCGCTCGCCCACGGCGCCCGCGCGCTGACCGGCGGCAAGCGCGTCCCCGGCCCCGGCGACTACTTCGAGCCGACCGTGCTCGTCGACGTCGACCACTCGATGAAGGTGATGCGCGACGAGACCTTCGGCCCCGTGGTCGGGGTGATGAAGGTGCGCGACTCCGAGGAGGCGCTGCGCCTCGCCAACGACACCCGTTACGGCCTCTCCGGCTCGGTCTTCGGCGAGCGCGCCAACGCCGAACGGGTCGCCCGCCGGGTCGAGTGCGGCGCCGTCAACGTCAACGACGTGTTGGTCAACTACTTCGCCTCCGACGTGCCGATGGGCGGCTGGAAGGAGTCGGGGATCGGCTACCGCCACGGTGCCCAGGGCATACGCAAGTTCTGCCGCACCGAGTCCCTGGTCATCACCCGCTTCGGCGGCCGCCGCGAACCGACCTGGTACCCCTACACCCGCGGCCGCCGCGGCCTGATCGCGCGGATGACGAAGCTGATCAACGGCCGCGACTGGCGCCGCCGCCTCGGCCTGCGCCACTGAACGCGCTCGATAGCCTGTCGTGTTCATGGCTGAACGCGACTACATAGCAACGGTGAACGAGCGCGTCGTCGTCTTCGACGGCGGCATGGGCGCTACCCTCGAGCAGTTCGACCTCTCCCAGGAGGACTACGGGGGGCTGCAGGGCAAATGTCACGAGGCGCTGGTGCTGAACCGGCCCGACGTGATCGAGGGCGTCCACCAGTCGATGCTCGACGCCGGTGCCGACGTAGTCGAGACCGACAGCTTCCAGGGCTCGCGGCTGAAGCTCGAAGAGTGGGGACTCGGCGAGCACACGCTGGAGATCAACACCAAGGCCGCCGAGATCGCCCGCAAGGCAGCGGGTCCGGACCGCTTCGTGGCGGGCTCGATCGGCCCGACCGGCTTCCTGCCCGCCTCCACCGACCCGACCCTCGGCAACATCTCCTTCGCCCGCCTGGCCGAGGTCTTCGCCGAGCAGGCGACGGGCCTGGTCAACGGCGGCGCCGACCTGCTCATCATCGAGACCGCCCAGGACATCCTCGAGGTGAAGGCGGCGATCTTCGGCGCCCGCCGGGCCTTCAAGGAGACCGGCCGCACGCTGCCGCTACAGATCAGCGTCTCGCTGCTGCCGAACGGCGGCAAGATGCTGCTCGGCACCGACATCCAGTCGGTGCTCACGACGCTGACCGCGCTCGACGTCGACGTGATCGGCCTCAACTGCTCGACCGGCCCCGAGGACATGCGCGACGCGATCCGTTTCCTCGGCGAGACCTCCTCGCTGCCGGTCCACTGCATCCCCAACGCGGGCCTGCCGCTGCAGGGCCCCGACGGCGAGACGATCTTCCCGGAAAAGCCCGAGCCGCTCGCCGCGACGCTGGGCGAGTTCGTCGAGCGCTACGGCGTCGGCGTCGTCGGTGGCTGCTGCGGCACGAATCCGGAACACATCCGTGCGATCCGCGAACGGGTGGGCGAGGCGCGCCCCGCCTCCCCGCGCCCCGCCAAGGGCCCGATCGAAGTCTCCTCGATGATGACCTCGACCCCGCTGGTGCAGGAGCCGCGCCCGACCCTGGTCGGCGAGCGGGTCAACTCGCAGGGCTCGAAAAAAGCCAAGGAGATGCTGCTCGCCGACGACTACGACGGCCTCGTCCAGGTCGCCGAAGACCAGGTCGAAGGCGGCGCCCACGTGCTCGACGTCTGCGTCGCGCTGACCGAGCGCCAGGACGAGGACGAGCAGATGTCGGCGGTGGTGAAGCGGATCTCGCTGACCCAGCCCGCGCCGATCCAGGTCGATTCGACCGAACCCGAGGTGGTGAAGGCGGCGCTCGAACAGATCCCCGGCCGGGCGATCGTCAACTCGATCAACCTCGAGGCGGGCCGGGCGAAGGCCGACCTGATCGTGCCGCTCGCCAAGGAACACGGCGCGGCGCTGATCGCCCTGACGATCGACGAGGTCGGCATGGGCAAGACCGCCGAGCGCAAGCTCGAGATCGCCAAGCGCCTGAAGGAGATCGCCTGCGACGAGCACGGCCTCGACCCGGAAGCGTTGATCTTCGACGCGCTCACCTTCACGCTCACCACCGGCGACGAGGAGTGGCGGCCCTCGGCGGTCGAGACGATCGAGGGCATCCGCCGCATCAAGGCCGAGATCCCCGGCGTGAAGACCTCGCTCGGCGTCTCCAACGTCTCCTTCGGGGTCAGCCCGCGGCCGCGCGCCGTCCTCAACTCGGTCTTCCTCCACCACTGCGTCGAGGCGGGCCTCGACCTGGCGATGGTCAACCCGAACCACATCACGCCCTACGCGGAGATCCCCGACGAGGAGCGCGAGCTCACCGACGACCTGGTCTTCAACCGCCGCGAGGACGCGCTCGAGCGGTTCATCGCCCACTTCGAGTCGAAAGGCGCCGAGGCCGAGGCGGAGACCGCCGACCCGACCGCCGGGATGGAGCCCGAGGAGGCCCTCCACTGGCACATCCTGCGCCGCAAGAAGGACGGCGTCGAGGAGTGGATCGACAAATCGGTCGACAAGATCGGCGCGGTCCCGACCCTCAACGACGTGCTGCTGCCGGCGATGAAGGAGGTCGGCGACAAATTCGGCGCCGGCGAACTGATCCTGCCCTTCGTCCTGCAGTCGGCCGAAGTGATGAAGCGCGCCGTCGCCCAGCTGGAGAACTACCTCGACCGGATCGAGGGCCACACCAAGGGCAAGGTCGTGATCGCGACCGTCTTCGGCGACGTCCACGACATCGGCAAGTCGCTCGTCAACACGATCCTCACCAACAACGGCTACACCGTGATCGACCTCGGCAAGCAGGTCCCGGTCGACACGATCATCGAGGCCGCGGTGGAGAACGAAGCCGACGCGATCGGCCTCTCGGCGCTGCTCGTCTCGACCTCGAAGCAGATGCCGACCTGCGTGGCCGAACTGCACCAGCGCGGCCTCGGGTTCCCGGTGCTGATCGGCGGCGCCGCGATCAACCGCGACTTCGGCCGCCGCACGCTCTACCCGAAGGGCCGCGAATCCGACGAGGTCTACGAGGGCGGCGTCTTCTACTGCAAGGACGCCTTCCAGGGCCTCGACACGATGGACGCGCTGGTCGACGCCGAGGCGCGCGACGCCCTGATCGAGCGGATCCGCGCCGAGGCGAAAAGCCTCCGCGACAAGCCGGTGGTCGTCGACGACGCGCCGCCGGTCACCGACGCGAGCGTCCGCTCGGCGGCCGCGACCGACAACCCGATCCCGACCCCGCCCTACCTCGGGGTGCGGGAGATCGACGTCGACCTCGACGACGTCTTCCCCTACCTCGACCGCCACGTGCTCTTCAAGCTGCACTGGGGCGGCAAAGGCAAAAAGGGCGAGGTCTGGCGCGAACTGGTCGAGGGGACCGATGAATACGAGGGCTACGTGCCGCGCCTGGAACGCATGTGGCGCGAACAGGACTACCTGCACCCGCGGGCGAAGCTCGGCTACTTCCCCTGTAATTCCGAGGGCAACGAGCTGATCGTCTTCGACCCGGAGAATCCGGACGTCGAGCTGGAGCGCCTCGTCTTCCCGCGCCAGCCGAAGCACGCTCGGATCTGCCTCGCCGACTTCTACCGGCCGCTCGACTCCGGCGAACGCGACATCGTCGCCCTGCAGGGCGTCACGGTCGGCTCCGAGGTGACCGAACTGCTGGACCGGCTCGGCGCCGAAGGCGAGGTCACCGAGCAGTACTACACGCACGGCCTCGGCGTGCAGTCGGCCGAGGGCCTGGCCGAGTGGATGCACTCGCAGGTGCGCCGCGGCCTCGGCATCCCGCTCGACCAGGGACGCCGCTACTCCTGGGGCTACCCCGCCTGCCCGGAGCAATCCGAGCATGAGAAGGTCTGGCGCCTGCTCGGCCTCGAATCGATCGGCATGACGCTCTCGGGCGGCTTCGCGGTGATGCCCGAGCAGTCGACGGTGGCGATCGTCGCCCACCACCCGCAGGCGGTCTACTTCGGGATGAAGTCCGGCTTCATCCCCGACGAGAAGATCTCCGACGAACTGATCGCGGGCACCGAGCGCGGCGGCGACCTCCCCCCGGAGTCGGACCCCGCCGAGGGTCCCAGCGAAGGCGACGCGGCCAAGGCCGAGTCCGCCGCCGAGACCGTCGGCGGCTGACGACCCTCCGTCAGCTGTTCTTTTTGGTCCTCACAAGACCAAAAAGAACAGCTGGACGATCGCCGGCGCGACGGGCGGCCCCAGCTCGCGGACGCGACCGGCGGCCCAGCCCCACCGCGGGGCGGGCCGGCGACGATGGGATGGCCTCGCCGCCGGCCGCTCGCTCCCGGCGTGGCAGGGGGCCGGCCTGGGAATGGTGGCGACACCCCCTTCAATACCGATCTTAGACCAATACACCAAAGTTTTTTAACAGATCAGCGAACTTTGCGTTAAAGCGGCGAAGGACGCGGGCTGGCGCCTCGGGAACCTGCGGCGGGGAAGCTGTCGCCTCGGGCGGCTGATCGGCGGCCCCCGGCTGGCTAAGGCCGCCGATCAGCCGCCGGGCCGGGGAGATCTCAAGGGTCGAGTTCGCACTTCGCCGCGCATACCGCGGACAAGTGCGAACTCACCGGGGAAGGGGCCGGGATCGGGGACGGCGCGTGGGCACACCACCGGAGGCAGCCTGTTGTCCTTTGTCGCCCTGTGGGCTACTAAGGACAACAGGTCGCGGGACGGGGGCCGGGATGCCGACGGAAGGCGCGCGGAAGCGTCACTTCTCGCGCCTTCTGTGTCCTTCTCCACGGATCCGCGCGTCTCTCGTGACGCCGGATCCGTCGTTCGCTGAGTTGACCACACCCCGGTGTGGCTGGGTCAGCGGGCGCGGGGCGGCGGGATGGAGGTCGTCCCTCCCCGCAGGCGCCCCGTGCTGCCGCGGATGCCCTGCCGACCACGGCCGGCCCGGGTCGGGAGGGCATCCGCGGCACTCGCGAGCGCCCCGTCCCTTGTCTGTCCCCAGGACCAGCCCCGCGGACCAGCGAGCTACGCGACGCTGCTGTGGCTGCGGTCCGACCGGCGCCGTGGGCGGGGGTGCGGATCGAGGTGCACCGGGGCGGTCGAGAGGGCCTGGACGCGCAGGTCGCTCCAGGTGAGGCCCTCGCGGACCAGGGCGGGCAGGCCGAGCACGACGGCGGTGGCGATCTCGACGCCCTGCAGGATCACGCCGTAGGCGAGCGCGTCGGCGGTGGAGACCCCGAAGCCGGTGTGCAGCACGCTGATCACCGCCAGCTGGAAGACGCCGATGTTGGACGGGGTCGCGGGGACGACCGCGGTGACGTTGACGGCGAAGAGGACGGCGGCGGCGGCACCGATCCCCGCCCGGCCGTTGAGGCCCAGCGCGTAGAGAAGCGCCCAGCAGGCCGAGAGCTGGATCGCCCAGGCGCCGAGCTGGGCGGCCGCGGCGGCGGCGCCCTCGCGCGGGTCCTTGAAGATGCTGAGGCCGGCGCGGACCTGGACCATCGCCCGGTGCGCCGCGGCGGCGATCCGGGCCACCCTGCCGTTGCCAGTCTGCCGCATCACGAACGGGGCGACCAGGACGACGACGAGCAGGATCAGCGGCACCAGGCTGAACAGGAAGAGGTGTTCGGTGCCCGAGTGGAAGAGCGACGTGGTCGAGACGATGATCACCCCGAGCAGCGCCAGCGCCACCAGGTTCAGCAACGTCTGCGAGACCACGGTGCCGAGCAGCACCGGGAACGTCTCCCGCATGCGGCCCGTCCGTCGGGAGAGCGCCAGCGCCCTCGCGGGCTCACCCAAGCGGGCCGGCAAGGTCGCCGACATCAGGACGCCGATCATCGTCGCCGAGGTGACGTCACGACGGCGGATCGGCCGGTCGGGCAGCGCGGCGCGCGCGATCCAGTACCAGGACGCGGCGCGGAAGAACATCGAGATCGACATCAGGGCGAAGGCGACGAGGACCCAGCTGAGGTCCGAGCGGACGATCGATTCGGCGACCTCGTCGATGCCGATCTTCTGCGCCGCCAGCAGCGACAGGCCGACGCCGAGCACGCCGGCGACGCCGAGGCCGACGCGGCGGGCGATACGGCGGCCGCGCTTGCCTTTGGCGGCCGGAGCCGGGTCGAGCGAGGGCAGCTTCTGCGGCGGGATCGGCCGATTGCCGTCGGCTGGCCGCAGGCCGGCCCAGTGGGCGACGCGGGCGGCGTTCCCGGCCGGCGCCGGGGCGGCCATGGCGCGCTCGTAGACGGTCGTCACCTGGTCGGCGATCCGCGGCCAGGCATAGCGTTTGGCGCTGTGGCGGGCGGCGGCGCCCATCGCGGTGAGCAGGTGGGGTTCGTGGGCGACGCGCTGCAGCTCCTCGGCGAGGCGCTGCGGGTCACCAGGCGGCACCAGCAGGCCGTCGACGCCGTCGGTGACGACGTCGCTGTAGCCGGCGATCGCCGAGGCGATGACCGGCGTGCCGGCCGCGAACGCCTCGGTCAGGACCATGCCGAAGCTCTCGCCCGAAAGTGACGGCGCGCAGAGCACGTCGGCGGCGTGCAGCTCGGCCCAGAGCTCCTCCTCGGAGACGCGGCCGCGCACGTCGATCGAGGCGAACAGTTCCGGATCGGCGAGCCAGCGCTTGACGTCGTCTTCCTCGGCTCCGATCACGGTCAGCCGCGAGGGCACGTGCTCGACCAGCGCGTTGAAGGCGGCCAGCAGGATCGGCAGGCCCTTGCGCTCCTCCGGGCGGCCGACGAAGAGAATGTTCAGCTCCTCGCCGGGGACGGTGAGCCCGGTGGGCGGGGCGTCGACGTCGACCCCGTTGGGGATGATCGTGTACTCGCCGCCGAACCAGCGCATGCCGGTCCAGGCGGCCGCCTCGGAGACGGCGATCCGGGCCGCGAGGCGGTTGAACATGCGGCGGGCGCCGAGCGCGGACGCCACGTGATTCGGGAACGCCTTGGTCGAGTACGCGTGGAAGGTCCCGACGACCGGCGTCCGCGCGCCGAGCACGGCGTTCCAGCCGACCAGCGGCGCCACCGGCTCGTGGACGTGGATGACGTCGAATTCCCCGGCGCGGACCTCGCGGCGCGGGCGCACGTAACCGCTGCCCGGCGTGGCCGCGAGATTGGAGACGGCCCCGTTCGCGCCGAAGCCGACGCTGCGGCCGAGCGGCACCAGGTAATCGGGCAGCGCGGTGGACGTCGGCGCGGCCCGGTGCGTGGCACGGCTGAGCACACCGGGCGGATCGACCGGTGCGAGGACGCGCACATCGTGGCCCCGACCGAGGAACTCCTCGGCGAGCGCTTCGACGTGCCGGTTCACGCCCCCTTGGAAAGACCAGGAATATGGCGAGACAAGACCTATGCGCACGAGCACCTAAGGGTAGACGACGGAACGGTCTGCACGAGAGCCCCTACCCGCTCTCACGGAGAGGATTCCGCGCCGCCGGTCGATCTCCCTCCCTCGGCCCACGCCCAACCGAGGAAAACCAGCAGGTACGCGGCGCCGATCTCGAGCAGCAGGGCGCCGGAATCGTTTGCAAGAGTTGCCACTATCGTCGCCACCACGGCGCCGATCAGCGCGGCCCGCATCACCGGCACCTCGCGCACCCAGCTCGCCAGCGTGGCGCGCCGCAGGACGGCGACCAGCACCCCGATCGCGAGGATCGGCAGGGCGACGAGGAGGACCGGGCGGACGAAGCTGCGCGCGGTCTGCTCGAGCCGGCGCTGGGCGGTGTCGCCGAGCGAGTGAAGCCCGCCCGCGTCCAGCACCGAGCGGGTGAAGTGCGAGTTGGCGCCGGTGAGGAGGTCGGCAAGCGCCAGCAGCACGAGCAGCGCCAGCGGGATCAGGATCACCAGCAGGATCCAGCGCCGCCGCCCGCCGGTCACCACCAGTGCCGCGACCGCGACGCCGATCGGGAAGTCGATCGCGGCGCCGACGTCGGCGCCGAACTTGCCGGAGGCGAAGATCCCGGCGCAGAGGAGGCCGACGACGAGGAAGACGACGGCGCAGCGCCCCGGCGAGAGGCGCGGCGCGAAGCCCGCCAGCCCGGCGCCGATGCCGCCGACGACCAGCACCGAGAGCAGCGCCTCGAGCTCGTTGCCGATCCCGTAGAAGCGGACGCCGAGCAGCGGGTTCGGGCCGAGCAGGGAGAGGGCGGAGAGCGGCGAGCCGAGGATCGCGTCGAGCGCATAGGCGCCGACCGTGACCCCCGCGGCGACGGCGAGCGCCCGGTAGTCGCGCAGCAGCGCCAGCGTGATCGCCGCCAGCAGCGGCGCGCCCAGCATCACCAGGAGCATTTCGGGGTATTCCGCCGGTTCGAGCGCCGGGCCGACGAGCAGGAGCGCCGGCAGGTAGACGACCGAGAGGCCGAGCAGGCGCACCGTCGGCCGGGCGAGCCCGCGGGCGACGAGGACGACCAGCAACGACGCGAGCACCCAGGCGAGGAGGGTCCAGCCGATCACCGGCCCGCGCCGCGAGGAGACGACCGCCATCCGGGCCCCGCGCGCTTCGATCCCGGCCGGGTCGACGGATCCCTCCGCGCGGATCGGCTGCCCGATCATCTGGTCGGGGACGGCGGCGCCGAAGAACGCGAGGATCGTCGGCGCGACGTCGGTCGAGGCGACGTAGCCGTTCGTGCGGGTCGTGTCCGAGGTGAGGTCGCCGTCAAAGCCGCGCCCGGCGATGCCGATCGGGATCGGGTCGTCGTTCGTGCCGGTCGGCGTGGCGATGGCGATGACGAGGCCGTGCGGGCCGGCGCGACGCGCGAGCCGCACAGCGCCGGCGAGGGAGGCGTCGGTGTCCCAGAGGATCCCGGCTCCGCCTAGCTCGCCGAGGAAGCCGCCCTTGGACAGCTCGATCCCGAGCGGACAGGCCGACGGCCCCTGTCCCACGACCGCGACCCCGGCCTTTTCGAGGCGTTCGACCATCAACCCCGGCTCGATTTCGTCCGGCGCCGATTCGGCCCGCGCCGTCGCCTCGGCGAGCCAGGCCGGGCACGCTCCCGCCGCCGGCGGCGCGGGCTGCAGCTCGTCGTCGTAGAGCGAGTCGAAAACCCGGTTGCCGGCCCCGATGTCGAGGTAGGTCTGATCCGCGGACACGGTGCCCAGGCCGGCGCTCATCAACCCCGGCGAGAAGCCCGCGCGGGCGAGGTCGGCGACGCTGGTCCCGGCGGGCACCCAGACGAGGTTGACCTGCGGCAGCCGGGTGAGGGCGGCCGCGCCCGCCCCCGGAGCCGCGACCAGGCAGAGCGACAGCGCTATCGTCAGCACCATGCCCGCCGACCGCACTTTCGCCAAATTCAGCTTCTTCAAAGTCGATCCCGCCTGGCGCCGTCGCGACGCCGACCTTCGCGGCGCCGACAAGCAGGAGTTCCTCGCCGCCTGCGAGGACTATGGCATCGACCGGTCGCTGCGCGCCTACTCAACCATAGGAACGCGTGGCGACGTCGACCTGGTGCTGCTCAGCCAGAGCGCCAACCTGGAAGACATCCACACCTTCCACGTCGTGCTCGGGCAGTCGGGGCTCGCCAAGTGGTGCTCGTCGCCCTACTCGTTCCTCTCGATGACGAAACTGTCGCCGTATTCGGAGGAGAAAGCGCGCCCGGAGATCTGCGTCTCCGACCGCAAGTACCTCTTCCTCTACCCGATGGTGAAGCAGCGCCGCTGGTACGGCCTCCCGCCCGCCGAGCGCGGCCGGATCATGAAAAACCACATCGAGGTCGGCCGCAAATACCCGGAGATCACGATCAACACGACCTACTCGTACGGGATCGACGACCAGGAGTTCGTCGTCTGCTTCGAGGGCGACGACCCGGCGGCGTTCCTCGAACTCGTCGCCGAGCTGCGTCCGACCGAGTCGAGCGAGTACACCGAGCGCGAACTCCCGATGCTCACCTGCGTCTCGATGTCGGTGGGCCGCGCCCTGGACGCCCTCGACGGCGTCCCCAGCGCCGCCACCGCGCCCGTCTCGGCCTAGCCGGGGCCGGCGACCCAATTCGCGCGGGTCGAGTTTAAGTCGCCTATCCTTCCCCGTCCCGTCCCAGACCGAAAAACGAGAGAGATGCCCAACATCGGTACCCCTGAGAACCCGCTTCGCGTCGCCATCGTCGGCGCCGGCCCGTCCGGCTTCTACGCCGCCGAGCACATCCTCAAAGACGGCGACGTCCACGCCCAGGTCGACCTCTTCGACCGCCTCCCCACCCCGTTCGGGCTGGTGCGCGGCGGCGTCGCCCCCGACCATCCGAAGATCAAGTCGGTCATCCGCGTCTACGAGAAAACGGCGGCGCGCGACGGCTTCCGCTTCTTCGGCAACGTGAAGATCGGGCGCGACATCGAGGTCGAGGAGCTGGAAGGGCTCTACCACGCGATCGTCTTCACGGTCGGCTGTGAGACCGACCGGGCGCTGGGGATCCCCGGCGAGGACCTGCCCGGCAGCCACGCCGCCACCGCCTTCGTCGGCTGGTACAACGCCCACCCCGATTACGCGGACGAGGACTTCGACCTCTCGGCCGAGCGCGCGGTGGTGATCGGCAACGGCAACGTGGCGATGGACGTGGCGCGGATGCTGGCGCTGACCGACGCCGAGCTGCGCCAGACCGACACCGCCGACCACGCGATCGAGGAGCTCGACCGCAAGGGCGTCAAGGAGATCGTCGTGCTCGGCCGGCGCGGCCCGGTCCAGGCCGCCTTCACCAATCCGGAGATCAAAGAGCTCGGGGTGATGGAGGACGCCGACGTGGTCGTCGACCCCGCCGCCATGGAGCTGGACGCGGCGAGCGCCGCCTTCCTCGCCTCCGACGAGGCCGACAAGACGACGCGGGTCAACGTCGAGACGCTGAAGGAGTTCTCCGAACGGACCCCGGAGGGCAAGAAGCAGCGGATCGTCCTGCGCTTCTTCGCCTCGCCGGTCGAGATCAAGGGCGACGGCAAGGTCGAATCCATCGTGATCGGCAAGAACGAGCTGGTGGAAGAAGGCGGCCGGCTGGTCGCCAAGGACACCGGCGAGCGCGAGGAGCTCGAATGCGGGCTGGTGCTGCGCTCGGTCGGCTACACCGGCGTGCCGATCGAAGGCGTCCCCTTCGATGAGAAGCGCGGCCTGATCCTGAACGCGGGCGGCCGGGTGCTCGACTCGCACGACTCGGGCCACAAGGTCGGTCACTACACCGCGGGCTGGATCAAGCGCGGGCCGTCGGGCGTCATCGGGACGAACAAGAAAGACGCCCTGGAGACCGTCCAGAACCTCCTCGCCGACGTCGCGTCGGGGACGCTCCTCGAAGCGGCCGACCCGGACCCGGAGGCGATCGAGCGGCTGCTGGCGGAGAAGAACGTCCGCTACATCTCCTTCGAGGACTGGCAGGCGATCGACCAGGCCGAGGTCGGCCGCGGCGAGCCCCACGGCCGTCCCCGGGTCAAGTTCGTCCGCGTCGACGAGATGCTGGACACGGTGGGCGAGCAGGTCGGCTGAGCGATGGGAGTCGACCTGGCCGAGCTGAAGTCGATGATCGAGGCGGCCCTGCCGGGCGCCTCGGTCGAGGTCTCAGACGAAGACGGCGCCGGCCAGCACCTGCGCGCCGACGTCAAGGCCCCCCAGTTCCAGGGCCTCTCCCGGGTCGACCAGCACCGGCTGGTGAAGGCGGCGGTGAAACCGCGCTTCGACGACGGCACCGTGCACGCGCTCTCGGTGAAGACTGAGCCTGCCTGATCACCTCTCGGGCAGCCTCCAGAGCGAAAAAGTCACACTTTCGCGCGCCACACGTAACAACTTTTTCCCTAGCCTTCTGATCATGGAGGCAGCGAGAGCAAGCTGGACCGATCCGCGGCTCGACGATCTGAACGATCGGGTCAAGAGCATGGACAAGAAGATCGACGCGGGATTCGCACGGCTCGACGAGCGGATCGACGGAACCAACGAGCGGATCGACAAGATGAACCACACGATGCTCCAGGGGATGGTCGCCCTGATCAGCATCATCGCGATCCTCCTCACGGCCTTCCTGACCATCGTGGTGGTCCGCCTCTGAGCCGGCGAGGTCGCTTGGATACCCTTTGGCCATGGCCGACCAAGAGCTGAAGTCCAAAGTTGAAGAGTTGATCGCAGCCAACCCGGTGCTGCTCTTTATGAAAGGGGTGCCGGAGGCGCCGCGCTGCGGGTTCTCGTCGCGCGTCGTGCAGATCCTCGACTCGATGGACGCCGAGTACGGCGCGATCGACGTGCTGCCCGCGCTGCAGCCGCTGCGCGAAGTCACCACCGAGATCTCCGACTGGCAGACCTTCCCCCAGCTCTACGTCAACGGCGAGCTGCTGGGCGGCGCCGACATCGTCCAGGAGATGTACGAATCGGGCGAGCTCGCCGAGGCCCTCGGCCTCGAGCAGCCCGAGGTCGCGACCGTCCCCGCCGCCGAAGAGCGCCCCGCGACCCAGTCTCCTCCGCTCCAGATCGAATAAGGCCGTCCCACGGTCCTGCCCCGCGGTCGTCGCCTGGTGACCTGAGTCGCAGCGCGGGTCCGCTTCCATTTGGCTAGGGCTGGGGGTCCGGGGCCGCTTGCGGCCGTCCGAGGGAGGTCCTGGGCTCCTCATGGGGGTCCTGGCAGGCT
>CALCIA010000001.1 GCA_937907435.1 uncultured Actinomycetes bacterium | reverse complement strand
CGGTCCCAGGGGCGGCGTCGAACCATGGTGTTATAATATCCGATGAGCGGTTCCGGGCGCCGAGACTCCCTGAGCTTTTCGTCCGATTCGCGCATTCCTTCGTCGCCGATCCGCCTCCCGAACCGGATCATCCGGCCTGAAGATGGACGTCCAATGGATTCGATCATAGAAACCTGTCCCGGTTGCGCCCGCCGGCTCCGCGTCCCGACGCTGCGGGGGCCGCTCGCGCTCACTTGCCCGGCCTGTCGGATGAGCTGGGACTGGTCGCCGCCGGAGTCGCTCACGCAGTTCGAGCCCGACCCCGCGCGGCTCGGGCCGTTCAAGCCCTTCACGACGCTCGGCGCCTCGTTCGCGAACCATGCGGCGAGCGGGGAGGAATGGATCCGCCAGGTCCTCTCGCTCAAGACGGTCGTCTACGGCAGCGGCCGCATCGCCCGCGAGGGGGACGTCGTCCGACACGACGTCGCCCCGGCGGAGCTGGCGCTCTGCCGGCGGCTCGCCGACGAGGCCCGCGACCTGCTCCGCGGCAAGGTCGACGGCGGGCTCGGGACCGAGGGCCACATGCCGTTCGACGCCTTCTCCATCGCCGCGAACCGCGACGACCCACGCCCCGCTCGGATCGACGAGGCCCTGATCCGCGAGCGGTTCGGCGGCACGATCTACCCCCAGGCCGCGATCGACGTCCAGCCGCTGTCCGAGGACGCGAAGTGGTGGTCCCAGGTCCGCATGTGCGCCAGGGAGTCGGCGTACGGCAAGGACCGGACTCGCGCGATCGAGGCCTTCCTCGACGCCTGGCGGAATCTGCTGCGCTGGTTCCACGACCAACCGGAATTCGTAGACGCGGCGTATGTGGCGATCGGAGACTTCAACCAGCTCGACGAGATCGTACTCAAGGGCCGCAAGCAGGCCGCGGGCATGGCCGCAACACCGAGCTGTTACCCCCGACTCTTCGTAGGCCTGACCCGCTACGGCAGCCTGGCGGGAATCGTCACTCACGTCGTCCAAACTTGAATTCGATCTGCCAAATGACGAAGCGCAGAGCTTACATGTGACATGCCCTTCCCGAATCTGTGAGCCGCCTCGTCTGAGGAATCGGGTGCGAAGGAGCTCGTGAAACATTTGGCCGCGATTTGCCTTCGCCGGTGTGCCGGTCAATCATTGAGCGTCCTGGCAAGTGCGGCGGTTTCGTCGGCCGATCAGCGGCCTCGCAATAGCCGGCCCGCGATCCCGTCAATCGCTCCGTCTTACAACAATTACCGTGATCGGTCGATTGCCTTGTTGGTACGAGCTCTCCCCGACACGTCACGACCGGGCCCTCTCTCGATCGACCCGGCGTCGCGGTAGGGCGACATCAGACTCGCGCGGAAGACCCCGGCGGGACCGCGCGCGGCGTTCTCACCGGTCGCCCGCACGATGCCCGCCCGTTCCAGGCCGGCGAACATGCCTTCATTCTCCGAGTAGTCCTTGATGAAAACCTCGTCGGGACCGGCCGCCACCCCGGGCAGGTTCACGGTGGCCACCGCCACCTGTCCCCCGTCCTCCGCGTCCCGAAGGATCAGGGCCGTCCGTCCATTGCCGTAGGCGGCCTTCTCCACGGTGCAGTGCCATTCCTTGAACCTCACCTCTCCCACGTTGAATCTCCTTTTCAGAACCGTTGCCGTTCCGTAGCCTCCTATCAGGGAAGGCGGGCTTGCGCAAGCGTCACGCCCGGCGCTCCGGCAGCAGGCCCTCCCGCTGATACCGGAGCAGCTCGTCGCGGGAGACGACCCACGCGGCGAAGGCCCCACGGCCCGACTTTCGCTTTTCCGCCCTGATCCGGCCGAGCCGGCACCATTCCCGGACGGTGAATTCCGCCTTGCCGAGGTGCCGGGCGGCCTCATCCGTCGTGTACCAGTCCCGGACGGTCTCCCGCTCCACCAGCACGACGAGCATCTGCTCGATCCGGCTCAGCCGTTCATCGAATCCTTCCATCGCTCCGACCCCCTCACGGTTAACGACGTTGAATCCCTCATGGCTCCGCTCGCTCCATCCTTGGTCCACCCCTAACGGACGCTTGACGACCGAGACCGATGACTGATAAACAACTCATTTCTCGTTAATCAACTACTAGCGAAAGGTATGAGTCATGGCCAATCCCGCCCACAAGATCCGCAGCGGCGCCCTCGAAGTGACGATCTGGAAGAACGACGGCGACAAGGGCGCGTGGTACAGCGTCACGCCCCGCCGCAGCTACAAGCAGGGCGAGAAATGGAAGGAGACCGACAGCTTCGGCTTCGACGACCTGCTCGTGCTGGCCAAGCTCCTCGACCTGGCCCACACCTGGATTCTCGAACGGCAACAATCGGAGCGCAAGGCGGCGTAACCGCGCGACCGCTAACGGCCGTGGCCTTTGTCGGATTCCGGCCCATGTTGCGATTCCGCACGTGCAACCTGGCCGTCACCCGCAATCTCGCTTGGGGTCGCCAACCGTTGATTCCATGGTTCGCCACCATCGCGCGTACCGACTGCCCTCGTTCCAGCGGCAATCTCGCTGGGTGAAGGAACCACCTTGTCGTCCACCGCGACGACGTCCGAGTTTTTGGAGGCTTTTCCACCCAGCCCGCCCACTGGTCCTGTCCGCGCCATCGCCCAGCCCTTCTCGAATTCCCGCCGCATCTCCACGGGCAGCCGGGCCAGGTCCACCGCGCGGTCGATGACAGCGTTGGCCGCTGGCTTGGACTCCAGGTGCAGCTCGCGGACCTCCCCCATGATCTCGTTCGGCTTGGCGTCTTCGGCCAGGTCGCTCCGGCAACGGCTTCTCCCCGGATTGGGATCGTCATCGCCGATGTGCTTGAAATCTCCTGACTCTACCGGATTGCAGGTTCAGGGTTTCTGAGGCCCAACAGTGATGTAG